>CAYRIY010000043.1:8058-19882 GCA_964424335.1 uncultured Clostridia bacterium | reverse complement strand
GGACGCGATCATAATGCGCTCCGCCCCGCCATAGCTGATGCGGATCTCATTCTCACTGATCTTCAACCGATCCCCAGAGACGCCGTCCACCCGAACAGCGCTCCATGGCAACACAATCGCCAGTTCCCCGGGACCTTGAGTGTCGATGACAACTTCTACGGTGTCATGGGTCACGCGGGTATAGGATATCTCACCATCCCGCACCGGCAAACGCGAGAGGCCGTCACCTACCCGACACCGCCGAACATCGAGTCTTGCACCATCAGGCGTGGCACAAGCGCCGTATGCCCCTTCGACGATCGCCTGTAGGGGAAGTGCGCCGCTCCAGAGCTGATAGTATCCTGCGGGATCGATATGTGCTCCCGTCTCTTCACGCGAAACGGCGCTAAACGACTCAACCTCAAAGCATCGCCCAGGGTGCCGCACTCGAAGCAGTGAGCGCTCCAAGGCCCGCCGACTTCGCCTTGCGAGCTCCCAGTCGCCGCCGTTCCACAGCCCAAGCGTCAGCCAACCGCCCGCAAGCGGCCAGCGCCCGCCCCACACGTGGTTGCCCGGCCAGCCCTTCCACGGTAGGCGCATCTCGGGCGTGATGCCGTCTTTCCCAGTCTTTAACCTTTTGGCCAAAAGCCACGGGTTGGACCTGGGGTGCGCCTCGGGCAGGAGAAGGCTGCCAAGCTCCGCAAAGATGTCGTAGAACGGAAACTGTGCGGGCGCCGGCAACGGATCGGTGAGACCAAACTCCCGCACCCGCTTACGGACCAGCGCCGCGCGATCCTCGGGTATAACCCCTTCTGTGAGCGCCATCCCGTGTGCCACGCTTGCAAACGCCGAAAACACGGTAACCTGCTCGACATCACGCGGGTAAACCCAGCCCTCGCGGCCCAACACTTGGACCCATTCGGCGTAATAGCCGTGCTCGGGCATCCACAGCCCACCCTCGTGCACGGGGCGATTGAGGGTTTCGATCCCCTTTGCGCGCAGCGACCGCCACTCCTCTGCCAGCGCTCGTTCTCCACACGCTTCGGCCATATCCGCCGCGTAGCGCAAGGCTCGTAGGTAGCACACGTTCACAAAAAACACGGCCCCAGCCCGCTTGATGGTGTCCATCGAGCCGACGTCTTTCCAATCGCCGCGAGAGCAGCGAATAAATCCATCCTCCGGGTCGCCGTCCTCGGAGTCGAGGCCGATGAGGTAGTTGACAAACTCCCTGGTGCCCGCGAAGTGCTTGTCTAGCCAGTCTTCGCCAACGAGGGACCATGCGTAGTGTTGCGCTGCGATCCCGAGCGCCGGGCCGTCCGAGAACGTTCCCCCCCGCTGGCCTCCATCGGGATAAAGTCCGGTCACTTCGGGGAATTCCGCATATCGGTCAAGCGTGTCCCCGACGTTTGCGAGCGCAGTTTGGCGGGCTACGCCGCCGGTGTAGATGGCGCCGGGCACACTCAAGCAGCAGTCTCTCATCCAGTAGACGACAAACACCGGCTTATCAAAGTCCGCCAGGAGGCCGTGGTATCGATCTTCCTCAACGTACCGCGCGTTGAGCGTTACGGTCTGTTTATAGACCCGCAGCGCGGCAGATTCAAGATCGTCCATGCAAACCGGCCGGGCGACTTGGTAGACCTGTTCTTCCCAGCGATCCGCTGCCTCGGACAAAGTGGCCTCTCGCGTCCCCGCTTCGCTTGCGACCGAAAATTCGATCGCCGCAGCGCCGTCCGCCGAAGTCGCGTCGTACGATACAAGTAGGTCGATGCTCTCGGCCGCATCCGTGTGCACCGGTTGATCGAACGTCACCGGAGAGCCTGGAACCCAATCGCACAGGACCGTCCACCCAATCGCCCCAGGCACTGACACCACCACCGTTCCGGCGTCCCCCTCAACGGCGATCTTGCCTGCTCCCGCGTTCCGGGCACTCACTTGAGACGACCGAAGGCCGGTCGCCGTAAACCTCATGTGAACAACGCAGCGCATCCCCACATCAGGGTGGAGTTGATAGATTACGCAGTCTTCGTCGGGGTCCACCACGGCGTTCAGCGCCTGGACACATCCGGATTCCGACTCCAGCGAGCGGAACTTTAGGAGCGGCGGGCGGTACGCAAACTCTGTCTTTGGCCCAAACCCGATCGGCGCCAATCGCTCGCCGGCCGCGGCGAAGACATTGACTTCGACCCCATCTTCACTCGCCGGATAGATGCGGTTTGCGAACGAGATCCCATATCGTTTGAGGGTGGCCAGCGACACGGCGCCGCAGATCCCGCCGCTTTCACCGCCGTGTTTCTGCACGCGAAATGCAATCACGTTGGTCTGCCCATATCTAAGTTGGCCGCTCGCCTCAAACTGAAATGGACGCCTGCTTCCCTCACAGAAGCCGACCTCGTGCCCGTTTACGTAGACCAAAGCCTCATCGTCGACGCCCTCGCACCGCACCACGATCGTCTGTCCCTGCCAATCCGCAGGAACGATGACTTCGTGTCGGTACCAGGCGTAGCCATCTGTTCCGTCACGCCCGGCATCCCATCGATGTGGCAGCGAGATCGCTTCCCAGCCCCGGTCGTCGACGTTGAGCCCCGAACAATCGGCCCAGTAGGCGTCCAGTGGCGGATGAAAGCGCCAGGTTGCATCGAGATGAATCTGATCTTGCACCTCGGTTTGAGCATAGTCCGACAGGCGGGCCGTCACCCAACAGGACCAACGGCCGACGCGGTGAGCGCCGCGACTGCCGACCATCTGTTGGCGCTCACCCTCGCCGATCGTGGACCAATCGACGACGATCGACTCGTCGGTCACCTCCACGAGCGGTCGCTGAAGATCCACCGTCACCTCGGCTTCAAAGTGCGCCTCCTCAGGGCCGGTCACGCGGTAGAGGTGCTTGCCCTTACACATCAAGGCCGACACGTCGAACGTCCCACTGTGACTTGCAAGCCGAATGCGCTCTTTGCCACCCGGAAAATCCAAAAGGTACTCACCGGGCGCTCCCTTCAATTGAAGGGTCGCCTCGAGGTATTGGAACTCAGGAATCACTTCTTGCTCCGTATCTTTGCGATGGGTAAAGCGCATGCGGGTGTACCACCCGGCAATATCGTCCCAGGTCTGGGGCCGGCCCCACACGGGCTCTTCTGTAACGGGAAAAAACCTCACGAGTGCTGCCTCCTGATCGATTCTTAGCGCGACTGCTATCAAGCGAACTCGAGCAGCAACACGGGGCCTGGCCAGTTCACCTCGGCCGCATGATGATGCGTTTGGGCGTAAATCGAGAATACGTTGTCGCCATTTCTCAGGTACGAAACGGGTACGGGAATGCTGTCGAAACTCACATCGTGAACGGGCCCGACTCGCTCTATCAGCCTGCGACCATTGAGCGCCAGCTCATCAGCGTGCGCAGCAGACCATGTCGAGAGAACCAATCGCGCGTCCTTTACGTATGAGAGATCATCGTCGATCGGAATCGTACACTCCATGCGCTGGCCGATGCGCACGCCAAACCCTTGCGGAAGATTCACACTCTTGTACATGCGTACCGACCGCGCCGACCGCTTCAGATTCACTTCTACGATGCCCGTGGTCGAGACGGTACCTGCTTGGTCCGTGACGCGTGCGATAAGGCCCACGGGCTCGTCTTGATCGGGAACCCACTCCGTATTCCATCGGATTTGGGCCGGAACTTCCTTCGACGATCCGATATGTCGTTTGATATTCCCCTGCATGAGCTGGTAGTGCCATTCCGAGAACGCGCCCGTGCCCGACCAACTGAAATCGGTGTACCGACCGATGACATCCACGCGAGCGGCCGACGAAGCATGTCCATCCACAACGACTTCGATCGTCGGATAATCGTCCACGACCTGCTGCGCGTGCGGCGACGCGATCCTCCCGACCACATGGGGCCGCTCGGGAGAGTAATAGACTCTAACGGTAAATGAGTAGATCCAGTAGAAGCCCCACTTGAAGTCGTTGTAACACTGGGGGCCCGCAGTGAAATGAAAGGCGTTGGCGCCTTCCTGGAGCCATTCGAGTGGGATCTGAACCGGAGGATTTCCCAGGAGCGTCCGGAAGTAGCTCTCGGGTTGGTGTAACGTGCCCACCGGTTGGGGAAGCGGGACCCAATCGTTTCCGTTGACGTGGAAACCCTGACGCGTCGTGCCGATATGTCCACCCCAATACTCGACGGCTATCTCGGCACGCGTTGCCCCTTCGAGACTGTCGATCTCCAACATCTTGGGCGTTCCCGGCGGCTCGCCTTGGCGAATGTTGTTTGCCTCAAGATGTCCGGCATAGGGGTCCAGCACTCCAAAATGCTCACGCTCTGTCCGAAATGTATACTCACGAAACACTTCACCCGGCGCCGGCACGGCCTGATCACGGCCAAAAGCGCTCTCTATTCCTACCATTTCAAATTCCACTCCCTACAAGATCCATCTAACATGCGTCGATGTCTCGAATCTGTATGGCTGCGTCCCAAGACCAAGGAGCGCAGCCCAATTTACAAATTGTTTCTTACTCGGATTGAGACGCTGCCTCAACCTTCGCGGGCGCTGATGGATCCTACCTCGATCCCGAGCGGTCGATAAGCATTGTTGATCGCTCGGGACACATCCTCGAACGCACCACTCCGGGTGAATCCGATCGTAAACTGGGCAGGCGTTTTGTCCATGAAGCTTTGTGTTGGTTTGCCACGGCCGGCTCGCCCAAAGCCAAAGACCGTCATGTCATCGTTCATCGGCCAGTAGGAGTCCACGTGTTCGTCGGACTGATGGTGTACCAAATAAAGGGCATGGCGCGCCTTAGCATCACCAAAACAGACCCAAGCGGGATCAGGAAGCACTTCCTCCCATGACTCTGAAAGGGGTGTACGCACGCCGGTACTGCGCAGGATGTAACCGGTGTCGGCGTTGAACGCACCGCCCGGCGTGCCTTCGTACAAAAACCAGTAGGGCCGGGCGTGTTTATGAAGCTCGAACGTAGCGTAATGCGGGTAGATGTCCCACGTACACGCCCACTCCCCATCGTTTGTTTCGGAGCGGAGACTCACTTTGAGTGGGCCGCTCGCCGTGATTTGCGTGGTTGCGGCCTCATAGCCGGGGTGCAGTCCTGGTTTAGGAAACGCTGTATTGGGAATGCCGCGAAACTGATTTGCCGAGCCTGCTCCCTTGGCGAGCGGGTCGTAGTCCGGCCCCATCTCGCCTGGGGGATGGTAGGAGATCCAGTCGTTTCCGTCTCGGTCAAAAAGGCTGGCAAAACCCCCGCCGAGCCGATGATACACGTAGGTAGCTCCGGGGGACTCGATGCGGTAGCTGGCCTGCCCCTCGTATTCGCCGCAATCCCAAATGCGAACGACTTCCTCTTGATCCGTGTCCGCGGCACGGGACGTGATGCGGTCATTGATGGCTTCCGCGTCGTCAAAATAGACCCGAAATCGCCTGCGGTGAAATGCCGCCGTCTCGCCCTTCATCAGCAAGACGAGCGTGCCTCGGGGCGCCGACTCATCCCCCGCCGGGTCAAACTGGCCCACTACGTCGTCATCCACGATCTGGCCCGCCGAATCGAGCTCAATGACTCGGGTCAACCGCACGTCCCGTTCCGTCTTTATGCCCGCACTGCAGAGCAATCCCGCGACGTCTAAGTCGATGGCGACCGTCTTGTCGACGCGCGGCCATTCCAATGGATCGATCTCGATCGGCAAGGCAAATCGCCCATACGCATTCAAGTCCATTTCAAAACCTCCAACGTTAAACAAGGGAAACACGTGCGGCCTTAGCCGCTTCCCGCAGCAGGCCAACGCTCATTCGCGCTTCTTCCAAGCTTTGAACGTGCTCGAGGATGACCCAACTGTCGCCAGGCAAGTGCGGCTCCACCAGGCTAAGCACCCGCGACCAATCGGTAACGCCTGAGCCTAAAGGAGCGAGATTCGCGTGAATGTGAAATCCGTCAAGGAGCGCAACCTCCTTGATGTGGCACAGCCCGTAGTGCTCCGCAAGCAGATTGCACGTGCGCTCGATGATGTCGGTCGGGTCCCACATGTCCCAATAGGCATAAAAGCTCGTCACGTCGATGTTGACGCGCAGCGCCTCCGACTTCAGACGCTTTTTGAGCTCGAGAAAGCGCTCAGGAGTGCTGATGGCGGTCTTGAGGTACGCTTCGATCGAGAGTTTGACCCCGTACCTCTCGGCGAGCTCCAGCACGGGTTCGAGTCCACGGGCCAGCTCGTCGAGGGCTTGGTCAGTAAAGTTGCGCGGATCGCCGCTTGCGAAGCCCGAGGGGTGGTAGTTGCCCCCGCAAATCACCACGTACGGACATCCGGTGGCCGCGGCAAGTGGAATCGCGTCCTTCAATATGCGCTCCTGGTTTGACTGTCGCTCGCGATCTGTCGAGAGTGGGTTAAAGCCGAATGCTCCAATTTGGCACACGGAAAGTCCCTGGTCACGCAAAGGCGCGAGCACGGCATCGACGCCGTCCTTTACCAACTGCTCGGCCGAGACGGGAACTCCCGATACCCCAAGCTCTTTCGCAGCGTCAAGCGTGTCCTTACCCGCTTCGATTCCTAACCGCAACGTGCGATCACTCCTATAGAAAATCCGTTTAGCATGTGTCCCCACTTGCCGCCCCGCGGATTTTTGCTCGCTCCAGGCTTGGCCGGGCCGACAAAGTCGGGCGGCCAAGTGGGTGACTGCTTCTAAAATGCATCCTCGAGCGGTACCTTTTTGCCGGTTCGCGCCGATTCGTAGATGGCTGCTGCCAATGCAACGGAGCGTACGCCATCTTCGATCGTTGCCGAGGGTTTCTCGCCGCTGCGCACGCACGCGAAAAAATGACGCATCGCGTCCGTATACCGGGTCCTTCCAAGCAGCTCCGGTGGCGCCACCAGCGACTTGATATGCTCGTCCGTCCGAGTCGACCAACTCAGCTCATTCCAAATGTGGTCGCTGCCAAGCAGGCTTGCTTGACCGCGTTCGGTGACCACGTCGATCCGGGGAAAGCGCCGGAACGCCTTCGTGCCGATGCCTCCAATGGTCAGGGCTGCAATCGCCCCACTTTCAAAGCGCAGGCTCAATGCGGCGGAGTCTTCCGATGGAGAACCCGTAAACGCCCCACCTTCGGCCATTACCGAGATAGGTCTACCTAGGAGAAAACAGACGGAGTCAAAGAGATGGCACGAATTCTCGTTGAAGAATCCGTTGCCGTTTTGCGGGTCCCAGAGCCAGTTGTCTTGTGGTGGGATCCAATTGAAGACGTACTCGCCGTTCAACATCCACACTGTGCCGAGCTCGGACTCGATCAGCTCTCGCAATCGGACGATCGCGGGATGGTAACGAAAGCTAAAGCCTACCATCACCATCGCCTCGTGTTCGCGGCACACCTCGGCGAGCCGGCGGGCTTGAGTGACATCGGTCGCCCAGGGCTTTTCGACAAACATTGGAACGCCCAGTTGCGCTGCGCGGACCACCAGCGCCTCTCTTGCGCGAGGGGAAACACAAAGGCTCACGGCATCGAGTTCTTCTTGTTCAAGCATCTCGATCCCGTCGTGATAGTAGCGAGCGCCGTAGTGGCGCGCGAGCGCGCCGCTCCCCCGATCGTGGCCGTTGCGGTCGGCAACTGCCGCGAGCTCGACGTCTTCCATATCGACGAGCGTCCGCACGTGATGTTCGCCAAATCTCAGCCCGACCACACCGACTCGAAGCCTCTTCACGTCAGCCTTCTCCTCCATTTCCCGGACGAGCTACCAGTCCAACGTCGTCGTCATCTCGTAGCGGACGCCTTGATCAGAAGACCGCTTAGAGCCCACAAGCATTTCCGTGATATGAAGCCCCCAGTCAAGTCCGACCAACGGCTCTCGATCTTCGAGGATGCAATCGACGAGGTGCTGTGTCGACGCGTGGTAATAGTTGAAACCCCCAGGCGCCGGTTTGGGCCATTGAGACTTGCCGGTTGCCTTGGGCCTTGGCCAATGGTGCCATCCGTCCGCATCCGTCTGGGGGAAGAGCTCCTTCTTGCTCGAGATCATCGACGCTCTATTGGGCCCATACCCAAATACGAGCGTCCCCTCCGTCCCAAACACTTGGAACCCGCCGAATCGCATTCCAGGGGGAACAGGATGAAACGCACGGCCTGCCCACACGGTGCCTACCGCGCCGTTTGTCATCTCATAAACCGAGTAAAAGTGGTCCTCTGCCTCCTGCCGAACATACTGAGTGCGCGGCTTGTCAAGCACGACATCCCAATAGTTCGCATTCTGTGGGTCCGTCACGGATCGCAGAAACTCGTTGTACTCGGAATCCGGGACGATCCAACGGTCCTGCTGCGAGATCGTGCCGCGCGCCATGACGCTCTTGCACGCCCCCAAGGTAGCCACGACCTGGCTTGGAGCGTACGGGAGGTCGAATAGGAACCCACCGCTGTCTTTCGCGTAGAAAGCGCCCGCGCCGTACGGGTTTCCACCGAGCCCCGGACCGTACTTGTCGGGAACGCCCGAGGTCCAAAAGAAAGCGAAAGGCTGGCCAAGGGCGCCTTGCTTGATTACGTCCCGGATTTCCCGGTACCCAGGTTCGAGTGGCGAGTTGCTACTGGGCTCGACAATGCATTTGACGCCCGCCTTGCGGACCGCATCGGCGATGGTGCGCGCATCCTCCATATTCAAGGCCATGGGCTTTTGAATCAGGACATGTTTGCCCGCCTCCACGGCGCGCAGTGTGAAGGGGACGTGCGTTCCGGGGGCCGTCAGTATCAAGACCGCGTCGATGTCGGCTCGTTCGATCATCTCGTCATAGTCCCGGTATGCCTCTTTGGCCTCAAAGAGCCGCTTGCACGCCTCCGCCCGGGCTTCGTCCCGATCACATACGGCAACGAGGTCCGCATTGTCCATCGACATCAGGTATGGTAAGTAATAAGCGGTCGCGACGACGCCGCAACCAACTACTCCCACGTTCACACGCGTTCTCATCAAGAGGACACTCCTTTACATGTCGTCGATTGCCAAGTCAAAAAAGAATTGAACGAAACCAGGCGACGGTCGCCCGAACGACCTCTGCGCCGTGACGAGAGAAAACGTGATCAGCATCTTTAAAGATTTCGAGTCGACCCGATGGGCCCAAGGAGTTTTTCAGGTCGTGCGCGTGAGAAACGGGTATCACGGCATCTGCGTCTCCGTGCGCGATCCAGACCGGTGTCGGCGAAATTTTCGATGCCGATGCCAGGATGTCGTGCTTCAGTAGGTCACTGGCAAAAGTCGGGGCCAAACCGTACCCCTTCCCAAAAAAGTTGTCGACATACTCTCCTGCAAGCAACCTCGCCCACAAGCTAGGACCCAAAACACGCTCGCGAAATGTCTCGACGAGATGAACGACCGGGGACCAGCACCCAACCGCACGCACTTTGCCACCTGCCGCGCCGACACCGAGAACGGTCGCACCACCAAAGCTCAGCCCAAGCGTTGCCACTCGCTCGGCATCGATCCTACTGTGCGAGCCGACAAACTGCAGCACGTCGGTGAGATCCTGCATCCAACCGCTCAAGGTCGTCTCGGTCGCGAAATCTCCGTCACTGTCACCCGAGCCCACAAAATCAAATCGCAACAGCGCCATGCCGGACTCCGCGGCCGCCCGCCCCAATCGGACCCCGATCCGATTCGACTCGATGTGGTTTCCCGTAAAACCATGGCAAAAGACGACCGCAGGGCACTTGCCTTGCGCGCGCCCATCGAGCGAGTCATGCGGCAGGTGTAAAACAGCAACGATGCGCCCGCGACGGCCCGAAACGATGTGCAACTCGAGATGATCTTTCTCGTCGGACGACACTGCCCACGACATGGCCCACTCTCTCCTTTTCATCTGTCCGCGACGGTCGGACGAAACTCGCAACCTTCCCACTTTTCTGGGCACGACTAATAGACCGTCGCCGAGGTCGGCGCGGGTCTTGCATTCAAGCACGATTCACGAGCACGAATCACATTTTCGCGGGACGCTAATTCGACGATCCCCCCGTACCCGCTTGTTCTACGGGGGTGACGAAACCACGACCACCCTCTTGGTTAGGACGCGTTGACTCAAATCGCAACGAATACAAATCAGAACGGTAGTACGTGCGCACGTGCTCGAACGGGATACCGTGTTGCGTGTACGAAGTCCGCTCGACAAAGAGTACAGGCTGCTCCGCCTCGAGTTGTAGCCATTTCGTGATTCGAGGAGCGGTTGGGATGGCAACCGACACCGTGTGCACGGCACGAACGAGTCTAATGTCATACTCTTGTTCTAACACATGATAGAACGAAACGTTATTAAGATCGTGTTTCACGAAGATATCAGGACAAAGTCGCAAGACGAAAGCAATATCCTCAAGACACTGAGGCTGTCCGTTTACGATCCTAAGGTACTTCAAGATCCCCAGTTCTTCACCGACATCGACGTTCAGTTGCTGCGCCGTCAAGTCCGAAGCGGGAGCGAAGTCGGTGCTGAGGATCTTGATCGACACGTCGCCCTCGTCCGTGGTGTGAACCGTAGCTCCCGGGGGAACAGGAAAGAGCTTTCCGAAATCGTCTAAAACCGTGGGACGCAAGACCACGGTTCCCCGCCCTTGCCGCCTTGAAACCAAGTTGTGATTGACCAAGGAGTCAATCGCTTTGCGAACTGTAATGCGGCTCACACCATACGCCTCTTCTAACTCCGACTCAGTCGGCAGAAAGTCGCCGTGTTTCAAGGTGCCGTCCATGATGTCGCTACGGATTAGCATGAACAACTGGTGATATAAGGGAACCCGACTGTTTCGATCGAGCTTCTCTGAAGGAGCGATCTCCACTCCATCTCGTTTCTCGTTTGCCACGATTGCCTAACTCCGCTCGCTCGGCCACAACTTATATCAACCTGTTATGACCTTAGTATAATCATTGGTATTCATATGTCAATACCATTCAGATTATCCATTACGTTCACCGGTTACCACATAGTTCCTGCTACGCTCGCTTTTGGGGGGTGTATCGAAAGGTATTGGTGAGGCGACCTCAGACCACGCCAGTATTGATCCAAAGCGCGCCGGAGGTAGGCGTCCCCCAAATGCCGAAATATGGTGTCATGGGATACACATTGGTCGTCAAGACCGAGCGCCGCGAGCAATTTGTCGAGATAACGGAGCGCATCCGGGAGATTGTGGCCAAGAGCGGCATGCATAGCGGTCTCTGCCACGTCTTTGTTCCCCACACGACCGCGGGCGTCACGATCCAGGAGAACGCCGATCCCGATGTCGTGCGCGATATGCTCGTCACCCTCGCCCGCCTGGTGCCCCAGACGGGCGATTACCGCCACGTCGAAGGGAACAGCGACGCGCACGTCAAGGCTGCCGCAATGGGACCGAGTCAGCTCGTCCCTGTCGACGGGGGGCGCCTCGTGCTCGGCACCTGGCAGGGCATCTACTTTTGCGAATTTGACGGTCCCCGCACCCGCCGAGTGGTGGTCACGCTGATTCCCGCAATCTAAGTAGAACTCTAGGTCAATGCGGTCTGAGCCCAAGCCGAGTGGGGACAGGACCAAAGGTCGGCCAATCCGATTCGGTGAAGAAGAGGTCGCCGTCGCTAGTCAAAAACTCGGGATCCATCTGTCCCAAATGGTCCGCGAGCGCGCGGCGCAGTTCCCGACACTTCCCCAGCCACCGATCGTCGTTGGCAAGGTTCTTGCGCTCATCCCAATCTCGGCGCAGGTCGTACAACTCCTCCAAACCGCCATTCACATGAAATACGTATTGCCACTCCCTGGTGCGAACCGCGTGGATTGCCGAGTGTCTCGGCATAAGTGACCCAAAGATCATCGGCCGATCGTCATGTTGACTCAAGAGACTTACCCCGTGCACG
>CAYRIY010000043.1:0-7958 GCA_964424335.1 uncultured Clostridia bacterium | reverse complement strand
CGAGAGGAGCATCGGGATGTGCCAGCTTCCCCGGAAGAAGTTGTTCTTAAAGAACATCCCGTGATCCCCGAGAAGGTCCCCGTGATCAGAGCAAAACAAGACGACAGTATCTCGCCGTATTCCCATCTGGTCCAAAGCTCGGACGAGGCGACCAACCTCGTGGTCAATTTGCGCGATCAGTCCGTAGTAGAAGGCTCGGGAGCGCCGGATCGCCTCGGGGCTCATGGTATCGACGTGGCGCTCGTAGTGGCACTTCATGTAGTAGGGCGAGAGGCCCCGCAGATCCCCGACATCTCCGATTGGCGGATGCACATCCCGCGGACTGTAGATCCGATCCCAAGGCTCCGGCGGGTCGTACGGTGCGTGCGGCTTTACGAAACTGCACCATAAAAAGAAGGGCTGGTCGGGTCGGCGGGTCCGGTGTTCACGCATCCACTCGATGGACTACCGCGTCTTACGGGAGTTTGCCCGCGCCTGTTCCAAGGCTGAGATCAACTTGAGCTTTGACCAGACATACCCCACAGCCACCGGATCGCGCACCAAGTTTCATCGCAACCGAGTAGACGGGGTCATCGTAACGAGCGTGAGCGATGTCGATGGCGTATGCCGCTCTCTGGAAGAAAACGCACTTCCCTATATACTCCTAAGGCGACGGCACCCCGATGACGCCGCGCCGTACATTGACACGGCGGACGACGAAGGCATGCACCGCATCGTTCGCTACCTTTACGACCTCGGCCACCGGCGAATTGGTTATCTGGGCACCGAATCCCAGCCCAGCCGGCTGCGCCTCCGCGGGTACCTCCAGGCTCATCAGGACCTAGGTCTTCCCGTAAACAACGATTGGATCATCCAGCGGCGAAATCCGATCGAGTTCGTCCGAAACCTCTTCTATCACGATCCCCGCCCCACGGCGATCGCCTGCTATGACGACCGGCGGGCAGTTCACCTGCTGCGCTGGTGCCAAGTCCACGGCGTCCAGGTACCCGAAGATCTCTCGATCACCGGATTTGGCGACGAGGAGATCACAGACCTCATTTCGCCGGCCATAACAACGGTGCATATCCCCGTACGAGCCATGGTAGAGCATGCAGTCGAAACCTTGCTCGAAGCGATTCGAGAGCAAAAACGGCCGGAGGTCAATCAAACACTCCCCGTCTATCTTGTCGAGCGCCAAACGACGGCGCCGCCGCAAGTGATTCTGCAAAAGTAGAATCCACAATATCGACAATTGTCAAGGAGTCACCCACTTGGCCGCCCGACCTTGCCGGCCCGGCAAAGTCACGAGCGGACGAAGATCCCAGTGGGCCGGCATCGCTGGCCCTAATGGGCGGCAAGTGGGGACGCCAGCCAAGCCGATTGTCGGAGGAGTGGGTTGTCCCGCTATCGAAGATCTCGTCTGCAGCGCCATCCTGCACACACTTGCTTCAATTCAAGTAGGCACAATCTCAACGTGGCTAAAAAGGTCGCTAGCCCTCGAGATACCCTCATCAAGTTGGGATATGAGAACATGAACACACCGAGATCCTTATTGTTATCCGTTGCACTCCTACTCATCGTCGCGCTGCCGCCCTTGGCCACGCACGCGCAAGGTTTCCAGACCGAGCTCTCGCACTTCTTGTCAGAATCGGCGGGCATCGCGCGCGACGTGCCCCATGGCGACCTACTCAGCGCTTTCGTGCAATACTACGGGGAACTCGAGGGCGTAGACTTCCCCACGCCTACAGGCTACTTTCAATACCCGGATCGAGCCACCTTAAGTCATGACACATACGCGTTACACGTCTACCCGTTCAAGTTGCCCGGAGCGCCGCCGCACCTGTTTCTCCACCTCCGCGTTTGGAGCGAGGACCTGCCGTCTTCCGGATGGTTTTTGATTTTGGCATGGGATGACGCGGGCCAGATCCTCACCCCCATTCCGGTCCACCAAGAGATTCCCCCGGATGAGTTTGTGGAAATCGAACCGGTCCAACTGGACGAGACGACCAGCGGGATCGCCGTCGGAGGGTATTCGGGCCCAACCGGCGATGTCGGCAACTTTACCGTATTGGCCTACGACCCTGTCCGGGGATACCAAACGGTCTGGATCATCGATGCGCCCGGCCACCAGTTCACGGTCATTCACGAGGCAAAGCCCATGGCATTGTCCCACCTCGAGCGCGCCCAGTGGGACGCGTCCTTCCCCGTCACCGAGCTTAGCAGCCTCGGCGAGGCCGAGTTGGATGCGCACATGCGCCAGTTTACCGTCGCCTATGTCTGGGACGAACAGGCGAGGACCTTTATTGAGACGGAGCGCTCCGAAGTGATGCACGACTTCGCGGTCGTCAACCATTTCCTAAAGGCCCTGCTTGCAGGCGACAAAACCGCACTCGTGTTTGTAGCCGAAGGCACCGAGCTCTTTGACCTCCTAAACCAGGAGGAGGCCGATTTCGCGGCAACGATGCCCCGACTTTCGGGCGAGGACGTCCGCATTGTGCCGATTTCCCCGTACACCCCCAGTTTGGCGGATATACTCGGCATCAACGTCGAAAGCGGCCGCTGGGTCGCGCTCGCGGCCTTGTCTCCGGAGGCAAGCGGCGATGCGCCGGACGGCGACCTGTGGTCGACAAACATCGAGCACACCGTAGCGTTGGCATTTTTTGAAATGCAGCCCGGAGAGCCTCCCCAAGTCGCTCGAGTCCATTACTACGAGCCTCAATCGGTCCCTCACGAGCTCGCTCTTGACCTCGAGCACGACCCCCGGCCTACCCTGAACTTTGACAGGTTGGCGATCAGGGCGTGGGCACACCAACACGGGTGGCACGAGGCCTACGCCCGGGTGATGCACGTAAAATCCGCGGAGAATGTGAGCGACTGGATCCGGGTGAGCGCGGTTTTGGTCAGCCCGCTCGTTCGCTGGGTCGAGTTCCACTACCGTTCCGACCTCAACCTCGAGCCGCCAAGCCGAGCGGAGGAGCTTTACGACAGCACGGTGGGGCTCGACGTCACGCCGTTTTTGCTCCAACTCACCTCAGCGAATCTAGCGGCCATCCAGCCCGAAAACCTGCGTGTCGTCCTTTCAGACGATCGGGGGAACCGGTGGGAGGGCTCGATCACACCCGGCCCGACGGACGTATACACCGTCTTTGGCGTTTCGATTTACGACCGTGCCCTTTGGCTCGAATTTGAGGGTCTCCAATCAGAGGAAGGTTGGGCCGAGATCAACGGCTTGACCCTGCACGTCATTCGCCAGGACCGCCTTGCTCGGGCCGACCTCACGTGGAACTTCTCGCCCCAAACCGACGAATGACGCTTTCATGAGGGATGGCGGTTGCGGTCCGGGACGCTCCCGAACCGCAACCTCTCGAAACCAATTAGAACGGAGAGTCGGGGAAGTAGTACTCTGCGGCGTTCTCCTTGGTGATCAGCGGCGCATCGAGAATGTACACGCCCAGGATCGGCGCGTCGCTGACGTACTTAAGCGCCGTCACCTCCATCGCCGTGGCAATCATGCCAGGCGGGTACGACAAGGTTACGGGCACGAGCTCGTCGCCGTTCATTACCCGCTGAACGATCTCCTTCATCCCGGCGCCGGGTACGATGAAGAGTTCCTTCTCCCGTCCGGCCTGGCGCACCGCCTCGACGACGCCGATGGCGATGTCGTCATCTTGCGCCCAGACAGCGTCGATCTCGGGGAACCGAGTCAGGAAGTCTTGCATGACCTCAAAGCCGTCGTCTCGATTCCAGTACGCGTATTGCCATCCGAGCACCTCGATCCCGGTGCCGTCGATCACTTCCATAAAGGCGTCGAACCGCTCATTGTCGATCGCGGTCGGAATGCCGCGCAAGATCACGATCTTGCCCTTGCCGCCAAGCCGCTCGACGATGTACTCGGCCGACACGCGGCCCATGGCCGCGTTGTTGTCGGCTACGTAGACGTCCTCGATCCCCGCTTGCGACAGGCCGCGATCGACCACCGTAACGAAAACGCCTTGCGATTTTACAAACCGCACCGGCTCGGTCAAAGGATCGGACTCAAACGGCAGGATGACGAGTGCATCGATCTGATGGATCGCCAGCAAGTCTTCGAGGTCGTTGACTTGCTCCGCGGCGCTCCCGGCGGTCACGACGATGAAGTCTAGGTTCGGGTAAATCGCCTCCAGGCGCTTTTCGGTCACGTTCGCCCAGTGGTTCACGCCGCCGGTCCACCCGTGCGTTGCGGCTGGAATCGACACGCCGATCTTCACTTTCTGCTGCGCAAGCGCCGTTCCGGCCACGGCGGACACGACGAGCATCATCACCAGAATGACAATTTGAAACCTCTTCAAAACGTGTTTCCCCCTTTTCTCATCTTGATACGACGTTACAACTTGCAACAAATCGTTTCTTGGCACATCCACGTTCGGCCATGGATCCCCCCTTTTGGCTTGCGCGGCCCGTGCGTTCGACTATGATCGGTCCCGATCGCCCCGCTGAAGGAGCGCTGCGGCGATGATGACGAGGCCCTGCACGGCGCCGTTTAAGTAGTTGCTGATCACGCTCGTCAGATTGAGGATGTTCCCAATCATGCTGAGCATCACCGCGCCGGCGACGGTGCCCCAGATGCGCCCCGATCCGCCTTTGAGCGCGGTCCCGCCGATGATGACTGCTGCGATCGCCTCGAGCTCCCAAAGGAGTCCGGTGGTGCTCGACGCCGAGCCGAGCCGAGGCACGTACACCAGCGTCGCCAATCCGACGCACAGGCCCTGAAACGCGTAGACCAGGACTTTGATGCGGTCGACCTTCACGCCCGAGTACCGAGCCACGTCTTCATTGGAGCCGATGGCGAGCGTGTACCGGCCAAAGCGGGTGTAGTTGAGAATCAACCCTCCCAAAAGCGCGACGAGCGCAAAAATCAGGATCGGAATGGGAATGCCAAGCCACGACCCGTAGTAGACAGGACGATAGGCAGTCCGAATCGCGAAATTGAGCGAGAGCGTGCCGCCGTCGGCGAGGTAGGTGACGAGCGAACGAAAGATGCCCATCGTGCCGAGCGTCACAATGAAGGCGTTGATCTTGCCTTTCGTGATGAGCGCTCCGTTCAACACGCCTGCAGCAAGCCCAATGAGGATGGCAATCGCCATGCCGGCGCCGATGGTCGCCCAGCCCGTTCCCAAGGTGGTGACGAGGGTGTTCATCGATATGATCATGCACCCGGCGATGAAGGCCGCCATGGCGCCTACCGAGAGGTCGATGCCGCCTGAGATGATGACAAAGGTCGCCCCAACAGCCACGATCCCGATAAAGGCCGATCGCGTCAACACGTTGGCCAGGTTGGTCGACGACAAAAACGTCGAATTGATCAGCGTGCCGAGGACGATCAGAAAGAGCAGAGCAAAAAGAGGACCAAGCGCACGCGCTCTTTGGCGAGCCATCGATCCCGTGACTTTCGGATTGGTCGTGGTCTTCGCATCGTTCGTGGTTTTCGTGGTCATTTCAGAACTCATATCGCTTCGGCCACTCCTGTCGCAAACCGCATGATCGCCTCCTGCTCGATTTCTTCCCCTGTAAGTTCACCGACAATCCTGCCCTCTCGCATGACGATGGTCCTGTGGCAAAGGCCTATGATCTCCTGTAGCTCGGACGAGATCACGACGCAGGACATCCCTTGCGCCGCTAGGTCGCGGATAAACCTGTACACCTGCTGCTTGGTCCCTACATCGATTCCCCGAGTCGGCTCGTCGAAGACGACGATCTCAGGCTCTACCTGCATGATCTTAGCAAGCGAAAGTTTTTGCTGGTTGCCTCCGCTAAGTAGCCCGACGGGCACGCTTAAGTCGGCGGCTCGGATGTCAAACTGCTCGATCGCCTCGGCCAGCGCCCTCGCCTCGTAGCGCCTGTCAATCCAAGGTCCAAGGCGAGACCCAAGCGAAAGAAGCGTCAGATTGGGACCCATGCCCATCGACGTGAGCAGCCCTTTCCCTTTGCGATCCTCGGTTAGGTACGCCATACCGTGGCGGATGGCGTCCGACATGTTGCGTATGGTCACCGGACGCCCATTTCGCACGATCTCGCCGCTCGAGCGGCGCCGAAGGCCAAAGATGCCCTCCATCAACTCCGTACGACCGGCCCCGACGAGCCCGGCAAAGCCTAGGATCTCGCCCCGCCGCAGCTCAAACGAGCAATTGTGCACGAGATGGGGCACGCTTACGTTCCGGATCTCGAGGACGCAATCTTCTGACATCACATCGTGTTTTTCAGGGAAAATCTCGGAGAGCTCCCGGCCCACCATCAACCTGGCCATTTCGTCGACGGTGAGTTCAGCAGCGGGTGCCGTTCGCACGAGGCGTCCATCTTTTAGCACGGTCACTCGATCGGCGATGCGGCGCACTTCGTTTAGACGGTGAGAGATATAGACGATCGAGACGCCCTTCTCGACGAGCGTGCGGATCAAGTCAAAGAGCGTCTCCGTCTCGCGGTTTGAAAGCACCGCGGTCGGTTCGTCCATGATGAGCACCCGCGCATCCCCAAGGAGCGCTTTCGCGATCTCAACCATCTGCTTTTGGCTTACGCTCAAACCGTAAACCGGAGCGGCGGGATCGACATCGGCTTTAAGCGTTTGGAGAAGCGCCTCCGTCTGCGCGCGCATGCGCCGGCGGTCGAGGAGCGGGCCCTTTCGCATCTCTCGCCCTAAAAAGACGTTTTGCTCCACGGTGAGCGACTCGGCCAAGTTAAACTCCTGGTGAATCATGACCACGCCGCGTCGCTCGGCGTCGCTCGGGCCCCTAAAGACGACGCGCTCCCCACCCAGCGCCACTTCACCCTCAGTCGGGTGATAAAGGCCACTGAGGATCCGCATCAAGGTCGATTTGCCGGCGCCGTTTTCGCCCACGACGGCGTGAACCTCGCCAGACTCAATCGCAATGTCGATCCCGTCAAGGACGCGCACCGGCCCAAAGTCTTTGGAAATGCCGCGGGCTTCGATCGCAGCCGCCATGGCGCTCCCCCCCAAATACGCACAGCCAGAAAGCGAACTCGTAAGCGCTTCCGGCCGTCTCGCCCAGACGATTTACACAAGTTTACACAACCGAGCGCGTTTCCCTTTTTACGCTTTGCCGAAAATGCGCCAGATGCACGCAGGAGCCGGTTTCGGAGAATCCAACTGAAGATGGGAAAGTCACGGGAGAGATATTATGTGGAAGCAGGCGCTTGAGTGACGCTTGAGTGGCGCTAGCGTAGCGCAAGGAATCTTGTGGCTACCTTTCCCTCACGATCGCAGCGTTGAGCTCCTCGATAAGCTCGTCGACACGCTGTAACTCGCAGCGGCTCTCCGCCCGATCCAGCGTGATGACATAACACTCTAGACCGCATTCGGCAGCCGGGTCGACTCCGTGTTCTTGAAATAGTGCGAGCGCCGCGTCACAGCTATCGAGCGCCTCTCGAACCGTCGTCTCACGCGTAATGGGCATCACATGGTCACCTCGCCTTAGGTAAGAGGGAGCGGGTTTCCCTCTTACCTAAGGTAGCGCTTACTGGCCGAGAACTCCGCAATCAAAGTGACGGATGCTTTCTCTCGCTCATGACCCTACCGACTGCGACATGATCGAGTGTTAGGTGTCAATAATAGAGGACGTAATACAACTTTCGAGGAAGAAATCTGCACATTCCAGACGAGAGCATGCGGAGTTACTTTGTTGAAAAGGTGAGCGGAATTGCTGCGGTATTCTCCTCGCAATGTCGGCTGGAACCACTTGGTGGCCAATCAGTTGAGCGAATTTCCAGTATATGTTGTTGGGAGAGAACAACTTGCGGGGATCTCGTTTCATCGACAACCGGGAACTGAATTGCACTTCGTACACCGCGGGCAAGGATCTATCCACATGGATGGTCAGATCGTTGTGCAGGAGAGCCACGACGTAGTTGTAATCCCAACTTACCATATCCATCAGGTGAAAGGCGATCTCCGCAGTGGCTTTCAGCGATCAGTCATATGCATCAGC
>CAYRIY010000042.1:6376-27398 GCA_964424335.1 uncultured Clostridia bacterium | reverse complement strand
ATCCCGGACTCCTTGATACGCCGCTTCGCGCGGCTGATCCGCTGGGCCATCGTGGCCTCAGGCGTCAAGTAGGCTCTCGCGATCTCCGCCGTCGAAAGCCCTCCGACCGCTCGGAGCGTGAGCGCGATCGCCGACGGGCGCGTCAGCGATGGATGACAGCACATGAAGAGCAGAATGAGGGTGTCGTCCTCTCCGATCTCCTCGTCGATGTCGGCGATAGAGTCGACGTGGCGGTCAAACGGCTCGAGCTGCGCGACTTGGCTCTCCCGGCGTCGCCTGGCCGCCTCGGATCGGATGTGATCGCTCATTCGCCTCGAAGCGACTTGGATCAGCCATGCCCGGGGGTTTTGGGGCACACCGCGCTCGGGCCACTGTATGGAAGCGGCCACGAGCGCTTCCTGCACAGCGTCTTCCGCGCTCGCAAAGTCGCCGAAGCGTCGCGTGACGACGGCCAGCGCCTGCGGCGCGAGGTCACGCAGCAGGCGCTCGATTCCCGGACTTGGATGGCGGCGCATTACGCCTCAGCCGACGAGGCGGTCATCACTTCGCGCACCTCGATCGGCATGTTGGCCGGGGCGCCGTCCGGTCCCGGAACAGCGGAGTAGCGGGCGGCGATCTCGTAGGCCCGTTCGACGCTCTCGACGTCGATGATCCAGTAACCAAGGAGAAACTCCTTGGTCTCTGCGAAGGGTCCGTCGGTCACCTCCGGCGATCCGTCCGCTCGAGACGTGACGAACTTGGCTCGCCCCGGGTCGGCGAGACCGCCGCCGGTGACGTACTCACCGGTCTCCGCGAGCTCTTCGCAGACGCGGTCGCAGTGGCGGACACTCGCTTCCATCGCTTCAGCGGGCCAATCTGCAACCTCCAGCTCCGTGGCGCCGGCCTGAAGCGGCGCACTCATCATCAGCATGAATTTCATCGTTTGCTCCTCCAATCAGCAGTATTTCGTACCTTCACCCTTTAGTCGGAGCCAAAATGGCGCGCTCGACATCGCAGGGAGCTTTTTGTGCTTTTTCTTTTGGGCTCGCAAGGATTTAGGAAGGCATTTCTCGCAGGGAGGGCCATGCCAAGCAGGGAAGCGGTTTGAGATGGCAATCAATAGGATCGAAACGTGTATCATCGTGGTCCGAATAGTTCAACATTCGGTCAAGCAAGACCTATCGCAAACGCACCTCGCTTTTGCCGCAATCCACCCACGTCGTCAGAAAGGAGCAATCACACCATGGATATTCATACCCCGGGCGTCCGGATTTACCGAGGCGATCTCGTTTCACATCGGTTGCGAGTCTCAAGATGAGATCGATCACTATTGGGAGAGGCTGTCCGACGGTGGACTCGAGCAAGCGTGCGGGTGGCTAAAGGATAAGTTCGGCGTCTCGTGGCAGGTCGTGCCCTCAGCCTTGATTGACATGTTGAGCGATCCCGATCCCGAGAAAGCAAGCCGCGTCACCAAGGCGATGCTTCAGATGACCAAGATCGACATCGCTGAGTTGGAGCGAGCGCGCGACGGAGGCGTCTAGATCTTTTGAATCGGCAGGTCACCTGCGGTGAGTGTGGAATCCCCCCTATCGACTTGCCAACACATGCCACTGTTTGATGGCTGCCGCAGGGGGTTGTCAATTGGAAGCGCTGCAGTTTCGCACAGACGGTACATTCAAAATCGTACAGTTCACCGACTTGCACTGGACCAACGGCGGAGAAAAGGACTTGCAGACTCAAAGATTGATGCGAAAGGTACTGGAGGAGGAGCGCCCCGACTTCGTCGTCGTCACGGGTGATCTCCTGTCCGGAGGAGGTTGCGAAGACCCTCGCTGGTCGTGGCGGCAGGCCGTCTTGCCGATTGAGGAGGCAGGGATTCCGTGGGCGTTTGTCTTCGGCAACCACGACGATGAGGGTCCTTGCGACCGAGCTTCGCTCATGGCCTTAACGAGCGAGATGAAGCACTGCCTGACGGAGTCCGGGCCCGAGGACCTTCCTGGCGTCGGCAACTACAGGCTGGTCGTTCGTCGCAGCGAGGCGGGGATCGACGAGCGGGAAGGTGGCGAGCCCGGAGCGATTTTTTACTTCATCGACTCACAGTCGTACGCTCCCGAGGAGATCGGCGGCTGGGGCTGGATCACGCATGAGCAAGTGGCGTGGTACCGCGAGACGGCCAAGGCCCATAGGGGCGAGGCGGGGCCAAACGTTCCCGCACTCTGCTTTTTGCACATACCCGTCCCTGAATACGAGGACGCGTGGCAGGCCGGAGCATGCGTGGGCATGAAGGGTGAAAACGTGTGCGCCCCCAAGGTAAACACCGGCTTTTTTGCGAGCCTGCTCGAGATGGGGGAAGTGATCGGGGTTTTCGCCGGGCACGACCACGTGAATGACTACATCGGCCGCAGATTTGGCATTTACCTCGCCTATGGGAAGGTGACCGGGTACAGCACGTACCCAAGGGACGGTCAGCCCCGTGGCGCTCGAGTCATCCGCCTCCGGGAAGGCGAGCGAAACTTTGAAACCTGGATCCGACTCGATGACGGCCGCGTGCTCTACAATGTGACTACAAGTCTTTGAGCATCGCTTCCGCCACGTCTTTCGCAAGCTCGATCGGCACGGCGATCCCCTTTTTGCTTGGGCGCCACTCATCGCTGTCGTCCAGCCAGAAGGTACGGATGTCGATGTAGGTGCGGCTTCCTTTTGAGACGCGCTTTACAAAGATCTTCTCCGAACCTTTGTCAAACTCGCCGAGTAAAACCTCAGAATCCCAAAACGACATATGCAGACCTCCTATAAGAACGGTTGGCTGCTGTCCCCACTTGCCGCTCACTAGGGCCAGCGATGCTGGCCCTATAGATTTTGATCCGCTCGTGGCTTGGCCGGGCAGATATGGCCGGGCGGCAAGTGGGTGACTCCTAGCAGAACGTATCTCCGGTTGCTGTTCGTTTACGTGTCGCGGGGCATCGCGAAGGCCTTCCACAGGCCTGGATGGCTCGACCGAGCGCCCACGTAAACGAACAGCGGCCTGGATGAGTTAATTCGCCGGACGTGGCGCCGTTTCCGCTATTCTTTCTGACGTTACATGCTCCACATGGGGATTTTCCGTCTCGGAATAGGGGACGCCTTTCGTCTCGCCGACGACGAGACCTCGACCTAGGACCGGGTAGGCGAGTTGGCGCTTGGGGTCGGCAAGTTCGCTCTCGTTGCGATAGAGCCGAGGCGTGCGCCAAATTGCCTGTAGCGCTCTCCAATGAGGCATCTCATTGTACCGGTCCGGCCATAGCTCTTTCATGAGGGCCTTCACTTTTGGCGCATACTTCGGGTTCATGGCCGGAAAGACGTGATGCTCCGTGTGATGGGAGAAGTTGAGGTGGATCGCGTCGACCCACCGCGGTTTGGTCACCGTGAGGCTGTTGGCCAAGGGGTCGTTCACCGGAGTGAGCGGGTTCAACATGTGGTTCGTGGCGATGTAGCTCATCACCGTGAAGTTAGCAAGGAAGTGCGGGATCAAGTACGCGTAAAGAAACAGATCCCACCCAAACCAAACTAAAAAGAGCGTCCAGCCCGCGATTGGAAGGACAAACTGCAGTGCCACATGGGCGCGGTCACGCTTGCTGAGCGATGGGAAAAACTGAACCAGCATGAAAAACGCGTGCAGCGTGAACCAAATAAAAAACGCGCCGAACGTCACGAAACTGCGAATTTGCGGGTGAAGCGAGTAGAGCGCTCGCACGCCGCGGCGATTGTGAAAGTCTTCGAGCGTGCCCATGGCGTCCGGATCCTGATCGCCTTGGGTGTGCCCATGGTGCTCGACATTGTGCCACTTGCGCCAGATCTTCGGGCCGAGCGCAAAGGGGGCAAAGCAGATCGCCCCGACCGTATCTCGTACAAACGGCGTCTTCACGACCGAGCCGTGCAGCACTTCGTGGGCCAAAAACCCGAGCGCTGAAAAGGACAGGCTGATCAGAAAGGATACGCCCAGCTTCACCAAGACGGGCAAGTCGTACGTGTAGAGGAGCCAGATGCAGGCGACGATCGATCCAAGGTGCGGGATAAGCCATAGGAGCCGGGAAGGCACAGGTTTGAAATACTCGCGCGGCAGTCTCTTCTTGAGCTCTTTGGTGTACTCGCGTAGATGCGTCAGTTCAGTCACAATTCATCTCCTAATGCTGCATTCCGGGCTGCAAGTGTTTAGTCGGTAGCCGACATCTAACCCTACCATAACCCCGGGTCGTCTGTCATGTGGGGAAATTGGTCAACAGGGTACAAACTTGATGCAAACCGGGGCCGGAACGCGGATTACCTGGCCCGTAGGACGCAGCGTTCCATCGGTGTCGATCAAAAATTCGACGATGGAATCGCTATCCTGGTTTTCTGCAAACAAACGCCGGCCCGTGGGATCGATCGCGAAGTTGCGGGGCGTCCGACCTTGAGTCGACGCGTGGCCAAGCGGCGTGAGCAGACCCGTCTCGGAGGCGATGCCAAACGAAGCGATGCTGTCATGACCTCGGTTTGATCCGTACAAGAAGGCTCCGCTCGGATGGACGAGGACTTCGGCAGTCGTGCTGTTGCCATCAAACCCTTGCGGGAGTGTGGAGAGCGTCTGTATCGGCCTTAGGCTGCCTGAGGCGCCGTCGTAGTCAAAGACCGTGACCGTCGAGTCGAGTTCGTTGATCACGTAGGCATTCTTTTGATTGGGGTGAAAGGCCATGTGCCTTGGACCCGCGCCTGGGCGCAGCTCGGCCCAAGACGATCGCCGGGGCGAGAGGGCGCCTGTAGCCTTGTCGAAAGCATAGACCGCCACTCGGTCGATGCCGAGGTCTGGCACGAAGGCGTACTCGTTTTTGGCGTCGAGGAAAACGGAGTGTGGGTGCGGCCCCGTCTGGCGATTGGGGTGCGCGCTCGACCCGGAGTGTTCTTGGACACAAACGGCTTCACCTAGGCTCCCGTCTGCGTTGATCGGAAGGACGGCGACGTTTCCGCCCGTGTAGTTTGCTACGAGCGCGAATCGTCCGCTCGAGTCGACCGTGACGTGACACGGCGAGCCGCCCATACTCGAGACGGAGTTGAGCCGTGTAAGCCTTCCTGTTTCACGGTCAAAAGCATACGCCGTCACCGCGCCCGTGGGTCGACCCTCAAACTTGCCAAACTCGCCGACGGCGTACACGTATCGTCCGCTTGGGTGCACGGCAAGGAACGTGGGATTGACCGCTTCGACCTCGGCGGCAGGACTCAGTTTACCGCTTTCGCCATCGAGGCGAAGGACGTAAATCCCCTTGCTGTCGCCACGGGTGTAGGTGCCGACGAGCACCCAGTAATCTTGGGACGATTGTGCATTGGTCACTGCAATCACTCCGTTTGGAAATACACTGGGAAACACCATTCGGTTTCATCGAAACGCCAAGTTTCCCTGCACTCGGGCTTGAATGACGGAGGGCGGGCAACATATGCCGATCGGTCGCAGGAGCGTGAGTGCGCGCGAACTAAAGATCAGACTATGCGAACGTACATGGCGATCCGACCAATTCAAGACGCGTTAACTCAAATCGCATTGCGGCTGAGGGGCCTCGCGACCTGCGGCACGTGGCAGGGGACGTTTCCGCTCAAGGTCTTGCTTTTCGCTTTGCTTGCGGCGCATTTGGCGACAGGGAGCGCTGCGGCCGTGAACTATCCACGTTACGCCGACATGGGATCACAGGCGGCCATCGCCCTCGCCGAGCGAGTGCTTAGCTGGCAGCTTGACTCTGGAGGTTGGGGCAAAAACCTGCCAATCCTCGAGCAGGCATGGGAGCCGGGGAGGCCACGGAGCGACCAAGTGCGGGATGGCGTCGACCTGGGGTCCTTTGACAACGGAGCCACCACGTCCGAGATGCGGTATCTGGCCGCCGTGTACTCGGCCACGGGCGAGCCTCGTTACAAAGCAGCGTTTGAGCGAGGTCTCGATTTCATCCTCGCGGCGCAATATCCAAGTGGCGGCTGGCCGCAGACACATCCGCGCCGTGGCAATTACTCCGATTACGTCACATTCAACGACGACGCGATGGTCCGCGTGATGGAGCTAGTCCGCGACGTCTATGAGGGGCGGCCGCCATTCGATTTCGTTTCCGAGGAATACATCCCGAGGCTCCGCCGTGCGTTCGACTTAGGCGTGGAATACATTCTAAACGCCCAAATCCAAATCGACGGCGTACTCACAGGATGGTGTCAGCAGCACGATCCGGTGACGTACGTTCCCCGCCCCGGCAGGCCGTACGAGCACGTGTCGATCTCGGGCAGCGAGACCGTGGGGATCGTCCGCCTTTTGATGTCGCTCCCCGATCCGTCCGACCGGATACGCGCATCGATCCTCGGCGCGCTCCTTTGGCTCGACCAGGCTCGGCTCCCCGATGGGCGCTGGGCGCGCTTTTATGAGATCGGCACAAACAGGCCGATCTTCTCGGGCCGAGACGGGGTGATCAAGTACGACATCATGCAGATCGAGGCAGAGCGTCGGGACGGATACGCGTGGTTTGGCACCTGGCCATCCGGACTGCTGGCGGAGGTGAGCCGAGGCTACATCCGGGAGCTCTATGAGTCGCTCCCTCACTTCCCGGCGCCGCATTTGCACGTGTCGCTTCCCATCGCTTCCGGAGCGGCCCGGACCGTCTCCGGCAACTTGCCGATCGAGGTTGTCGTGTTGCCGGGCGGCGCTGACATCGAGCGCATCACCGTGTCGCTTTCCGGACTTGTGCTTTACGACGGTCCAGCGTTTGCCGATGGGAACGCCGACGCCCCGAATGCGTTCACAATGCGCTTTGACGTCGACACGCTCGAGCTGCCCGACGGCTGGAGCGATCTCGTGGTCGAGGCGACGTACGCTGCTGCGGGAGGCGGCGAGATCCTGCGCACGCTCCGGTTTGCCGAGCGAATTCAAGTGCGGAATCGATGGACGCTGTCGATCTCGATGCGCCCGCCCCAGGACCAAGGGTGGTTTGGCATCGTCGATCACTTGAGAACGTCCGCTCGCTCCGACGGATGGGAATTTCTGACCGGCGAATCCGACCGATTCCATGGTGACCCGGACCGGATCGCGTGGGGCGGTACGGGAATTGGTTACCTGGAATGGGAGGCGCCGCGCCTTATCGAGGCCCGCCTGGTGGCGTACTTGGAGTCGGACCGGGCATCCCTTCGCATGTGGGTTTCTCCCGACCGAGAGCATTGGAATGAGCTGGACATCGTCGAGGAGATCGAGCCCGGGGAAGGAAAGGCGCGCCGGATCGTGATGAGCGCAAGGGCCCAATCGAGCGATGTCCGGTGGTTTCGCGTCGAGGTCGCGCCATCTCAATCTCTGCAACTTGGCCAGTTGGACCTCGTCGGCCTCGAGGAAGCGGCAGTGGGCAACGCCCCTTGAACGATTTCTTTCTTCGGTTCTCTCCCAGTGTAGAGGTTAGATAAGACGCTCACCAATCTGGCGGGGGACGCGACGCGTCCCCATTCTTTCCATGACGTTCCTTGGACTTTGCAGGGAAATGCGGACTGCAGCGGAATTCGAATGTCTTAAAGAGTGTGCTTTGGAAGACTTAAATTTTTGAAGGACGTGACGCCCGTGCACGAGACGTACACGACAAATGCGGTCGCAGCCGGCCGCAGGCAATCGAGGGTTTTCACTTTATGCCTCTCGCTCATATTGTTGGGGGCGTTGATGCTGGCGCCGATGCGAGCGCTGGCACAACCCAATCCCGCTCTGCTCGATTCCTTGTCTCGGGTGCAGACGCCGCGGCTCGATCGCAATCAAAGCCCGGTCGAGCGATTGCTCGCTCAAGTCGAAGCGGACCGCCTCCTCCTTTCCGAACTTCGCAAGCCGATTCCTGTGGAACGGAAGGCTGCGGAGGAGTATTTGAGAAGGATTAGGGACCTTGCGACCACGTCCGACCCAATCAGTCTTTCGCTCCTCGCAAATACGGTACTCCAGCAGGCGCCGTACTACTTCGATTGGGCGGAAAAAGACTTCGACAATGCCGACCAGCGTGCGCTCGAGTATTACGTCGGGGGCGCCCGCGGGTTTCACCTTGCGCTCGAGGACTTCAAGCGCGGGGTCCTGCTCACGGTGATCAATCACCTCGAGGCTTTGACGGAGCTCGTGCTGAATTCGATGGAGTCGGAGCAGTGGTAAGGGAGCCTGATCGGCGATAGGCGGCGACGGTTGCCAACGTATTCTTACAAGGAGAGATGGCTTTGAGACTTAGGCTTGCGGCGCTACTTTTGACGTGCTTGATTGCAGCGATGGGGGGCGCCGCGTCCGCGAGGAACGCTTCGTTCTCTTGGACCAACGCTCAGTTGCCCGTCGACGGGGCGAGCGGGGTCAACCTGCTCGATCCCATGAAGTACTACCTCTCCAGTCGCGCCTGGCTGGTGGCGGAGGGAATGGATCCCGGCGTGATCGACCGCCCGGGTTGGGACCTTACCACCCGTCTCGATTGGTCGGCGCTGGGCCCGGATCACCCCGCCAACGCAAGCGGGCAAGCCAATCCGATCCTCCAGGCGGTCAGCGGCGCGGCGTTGGTGCCGTTTCGCAATCCGGCTCCCGCGTTTAGCAGGGACATTTTGATTCCCAGGGACTTCGGCCGGATCCCCATCCAGACCGAGCCGCACCTTGCAGTCAACCCGTACGACCCCGATCACCTCGTCGTTGGCATGATCGACTACAACTTTCCGACCTTGGCGTCCTACGTCAGCCTAGACGGAGGCGCGACTTGGGACGGGCCTTTCCAAGTGCCCTACCACCAGGAGGACATGGTGGGCGGCGGCGATCCGGTGCTCGCCTTCGACTCGCAGGAGTCTGTCTACATGACCGGGATCTCCATCGGAAGCCAGGAGTTTGCGCTCGGACCCATCTACATGACTGACCGCGTTTCGAGCATTACGGTCTCTCGATCGGACGACGGTGGATACACCTGGCCTTTGACGATCGCCACGGCGCGAAGCAGCATTCGCATGGAAAACCAGTGGGTGGACCAAACCGGTCGTTTGCGCGGTTCGATCGTCGTCGGCTTCCTCGACAAACCATGGATTGCAGTGGGCCGGCACCCCGACGATCCGAGGCGCGAAGTCATCTATGTGACGTATACCGATTTTGAAACGTACTACAACATCCAGTGGATGGGCGAGTTGCCGTTCCTTTCACCGGCGCAGATGGCGACGACGATTCGCCTGGTTCGTTCCGAGGACGGGGGCGTCTCTTGGTCCGAGCCGATGGCGGTCAGTGAGACCGTCGTGCGTTCTTACGGGGAAGTGCAGTCGGGCGACGCCCCCGGTCAGGTGAACGCCGACCGTGTCGTACAGGGCGCGCAGCCTGCCGTGGGGCCGAACGGCGAAGTGTACGTCACTTGGCTCGACAGTACCGACGACGGAAGCATGCGGGGGCTTGCGGAGATTTGGGTCGCCCGCTCCAACGACGCGGGCCGCACGTTTGCCGAACCGACGATCGCGGTCACCTTCAACGAGATCGCGTTCCGTCCGCGGACCGCATACTTCCGGTATTGGGCCTCGGCGTTTCCGCAGATCGCAGTGGCGCCCGACGGCCGACTTTACATTGCCTATGGCGCAAGGACGCCCATCAAGCCAAATGACGACGGGGACATTTATGTCATCTCCTCGGGCGACGGCGGCTTCAACTGGAGCAGGCCAAGGCGCGTCAACGACGATGACGGCAGCGCGCTGCAGTTCTTCCCGTCGATCGACGTGGGAGCGGACGGCAAGGTCCACGTGATGTGGCTCGACATGCGGGACGATCCGGCCCAGATCCGCTACCACGTCTATTACACCCGCTCCGAGGACGGAGGAAACACGTGGGGCTTTGAGCTCAAAGACTTCGGATTCCGGGTGAGGGACACGCGGGTGACGGATTTCCCGTCAAACCCCAACCGTGGCTTTCCGTCCGGCGTCTTCATCGGCGACTACGTCTCGATCAAGGCGGCCGACGACGAAGTGTACATGGTCTGGCCGGACACCCGCCTCGGCGAGTTTGGCCCGACCAATCAAAAGATCGGATTTGCAAGGCAGCGGGCAGTCCGCACGCCCGATGTCTACGTGCAGCCTTCGGCCGGCGCGGGAGGCGACAAGATCACCATCCAAGGCTTTGATTTTCAGCCTGACATGAACGTCTTCATCCAGCTCCAAGATGCCACGATCGCCACGGCTCGCACCAACCAGGAGGGGCGGTTTACGGCCAGTGTCTACGTCCCCGTCACGGGCGAGGGCGCTCAGGACGTACGGGTGTTCGACGAGTCGGGCAACATGGCGTCGACCTCGTTCTACACGGAATTCGGCTTTGGCAATATTCAAGACTTGTACCAAGACTTGACGGGCCGAATGGAGGAATTGATGAGAGCGCTCGAGCGCGTGGGGGGCGGCCAATAGGCGTTGGCCCCCAAAGTCACGTCGGCGGCCGGTCGAACGGCTGGTCGGTCGGTCGCCGACGGCATTCGATCCAAGGGAAGGTGGACCTAGTTGATGATGGGAAGTACGCTCGGAAGAGTCTCGCACTGCCTCATCTTGGCGCTCGCCCTTTCGATCTTTGCGCTCATCTACCCAGCATCGAGTGCAGCGGCGGACGGGGAGGCCAAAGGACCGGCGTCCGACGTCATTCGCTTCAGGGCGTTTGATGTCGACCGCGCTCCAAGAGATCTCGAAGCGGGGCGGATGGACCTCTACCTTTACAGCCTCAAGACGGCGGCGGCCGAGCGACTTCAAGGAGACGATCGGTACACATTGCACCAGGCGCCGGCATCCACGGTCTCACTCGTTCTCAACCCGGCGCCCGCGCCTCGGGGCGAACTCAATCCCTTTTCGATCAAAGAAGTGCGGCAGGCTGTGCAGTACCTGGTGGATCGAGAGTACATCGCCCGCGAAATCTACCGCGGCATGGCCGAGCCGATGATCACCCACGTAAGCCCCGAAGATTTCGACTTCCTGAGTGTGTACGACATTCACCGGGGATCGGGCATTGCATACGCGCCCGAGTACGCACGGGCGATCATCCGCGACGCGATGACCGCCGCCGGAGCGACGCTCACCAACGGCATCTGGCACTACAACGGCCGACCTGTGCGCATCAAGCTGATCGGTCGCGTCGAGGACGAACGGCGCAATATCGCCGATCTCTTGCGTGTAGAGCTCGAAGGGGCCGGCTTCCAAGTCGCAACCTCCTACCTTCCGTTTGCAGCGGCGGTGCTGTCCGTGTACTCGACGGATCCGGCGATCTTCGAGTGGCACATTTACACCGAAGGCTGGGGCCGAGGCGCGCCGCAGCGTTATGATTACTCGAACATCAACCAGATGTACGCACCGTGGCTCGGCAACATGCCGGGCTGGCGCGAGGTTGGGTTTTGGCAGTACGAGCACGAAGAGCTGGACCGCATCGGCAAGGAGCTCTTCCGGGGCGAGTTCTCCGGCGTCGAAGAACGAAACGAGATGTACCGTCAAATGACCCGCATCGGCCTCGATGAGTCGGTCCGAATCTGGGTCGTGACGGCGGAGAACTCTTTTCCGGCAAGGAACGACTTGGATGGCGTCACGGTCGACCTCGTGTCGGGGCCCAAATCGCCGTGGACGCTGAGGGAGATCAACCTTCCCAGCCAGGACCCGGTGACGATTGGCCACCTGTGGGTCTGGACGGAACGGACTACGTGGAACCCGGTCGGAGGCTTCGGCGACGTCTACAGCACGGACATCTGGCGCGCCGTACACGATTCGCCCATGTGGAACCATCCCTTTACGGGTGTGCCGATGCCGGTGCGAGCAGACTTTGAGATCGAGACGGCCGGGCCCGGCGGCAAGCTCGACGTCCCGGCGGATGCGGTGATGTGGAACGCCGCCGCAGATCGCTGGGCGCCGGTAGGCGGGGGCGTGCAGGCGACGAGCAAGGTCGTCTACGATTACTCCGGGTACTTCAATTCCCGCTGGCACCATGGCCAGCCGATCGAGATGGCCGACGTCGTCTACCAAGTTGCGCAGAGGTTTGAGCTCGCCTACGATGCCGACAAGGCGCGGATCGAGGTAGCGCTCGGCGTGACGGCCCGGCCGTACCTCGAGACATTCCGCGGCTTTCGATTCCTCGATGACAACAAGGTCGAGGTGTACGTCGACTTCTGGCACTTCGATGAGCCGTACATCGCATCGTATGCTGCGCCCGCTTCGCTCAGCGTGCCGTGGGAGCTCCTCTATGCCATGGACGATCTGGTCTTCACACAGCGGAGAGCGGCCTACAGCGATACCGCCGCCTCGCGCTTCAACGTTGCGTGGCTCAGCCTCGTGATGCAGCGGGACGCGCAGTTGGTCGATCGCACGCTCAACCAGTTCCGACTGCGACGCTCGGTGCCTGAGCGCGTCTTTCAGGTCGGCGGTCGCTCGCTCGTCTCGTGGGACAGCGCGCAGCGTCGTTACCAGGCGGCGCTCGACTGGTATGACAAGCACGGTCACATGGTAATCAGCAACGGCCCGTTCTACCTTGCAGCCTTTGATCCGCCGGCGCAGTTTGCGGAGGTGCGGGCGTTCCGCGACGAGACGTACCCCTACAAGGCCGGGGACTGGCTCTTTGGACAGGCGCCCGTGCTTGGGATCGAAAACGTCCGCGCCGAAACGGTCGTGGGCGGCGAGGACGCCCGTGTGACGGCGGATGTCATCGGTCCGGGCGGACTGGGCCTTCGCTACCTGCTCATCGACCCGGCCGTCTCCGAAATCGTCGCTGAAGGCGCGGCCGTGGCAGCCGAGTCGAGCAGCGAGGCGGACGGCATCAATCGAACGTCGTTTGTCGTTGAGATTCCCGGGGATGTGTCCGCCACGCTCTTTCCCGGCCTCTACGAACTTTACCTCGTCGCGCACAGCGACCAGCTCGCCAAAGTGGTCGACCGGCACGTTGACCTCGAGGTCGAGTAGGCGGGGGAGCGCACGAGTATGGGGGTAGTCAGGCCGCTCCTCTCCCGGGGGCTCATGCTCCTTGGCGTGCTTGTCGTCGTCCAAGCGCTCGTCGTCGTGAGCCTGGGGGCGACCGGGTACTCCGACCGGATGCTCGAGGCCGTCATCAGCGAGCAATTGCGTGCGATTCGACCGGCGCTTGCCGAGACGATCCGCGATCCTGACCAACTCGAGGCGACCTTGATCGCGCAAAGCGAAGAGTTGAGGAAGGCGTACGGGCTCGACCGGCCGTGGTATGCGCGCATGCCTTCCATGGTGAAGAGAGTGTTCACGCTCGACCTTGGGGAGGCGCACACGCTCCGCAGCTTTACGGGGAGCAACCGTGTGGCGGACATCGTGCTCGAGCGGATTCCAAACACGGTGCTCCTTTTGACGACGTCCCTCCTCATCACGGCGGGAATCGGCATTGCCGTCGGAGTTCGCCTCGCGAGCAGGGTCGGCAGTCTGGAAGATCGGGTGATTTCGTACTTCGGAGCGATCTCCTACGCGCTGCCGGCCTGGTGGATCGGAATCCTCCTCATCTTGCTTTTCGCCTTTCACTTCCCGATACTGCCCTCGGGCGGCATGTACAGTTCTCCTCCTCCAGACGGGGGGATCGCCCGCTTTTTGGACCTTTTGAAGCACGCCGCCCTCCCGATCATCACGCTTGTGTTGGTCAGCGTCGGCCCGTACATCTACGTCGTGCGGACCATGACGCTGAACGTCGCACAAGGAGATCACGTCAAGGTTGCCCGGGCCAAGGGCATTCCGGAGCGGATCGTCCGCCGCAGGCACATCTTGCGGGTCGCGGCGGCCCCGATCGTGACGGGGCTTATCCTGGGGCTCGCCGGCTCGCTCGGAGGCTCGATCCTCGTCGAGACGGTCTTTAATTGGCAAGGAATGGGCCGCCTGTACTATGAGGCGATCAGCGGCACGCCAGACGAAATGGTGATCGTAGCGCTGACGTTTGTGTTCACGCTCCTTTACGTCGGCGCCCGGATGATCCTCGAAATTCTCTACGTCACGCTCGACCCGCGGGTGAGGTACTAACGATGGATGTCAAGCGGCTCTTCCGCGAGCTTCTGAGGAGCGGTCCGGGCAAGGTGGGCCTTGCGCTGCTTGTGATCATGGCGCTTACTTCCGTCTATGTCGTGGCCACGTACCCGCCAAACTACGGCGCCGCCCGCTGGGGCAATCCAAGTCTGTGGGCGGACAATCCCAAGTCAGCGCCGCCCGTATGGACCGCGTGGTTTTCGGACCAGACGCCGGCCCGCCATCACATCCTGGTGGCAAATGAACCGAGCGAGCGCGAGAGCACGGCGCGGGCACATGTCTCTACGTACACGCTCCGCTTCTCGCATGAGGGCGACGAGCCGCCGGGATTTCTTTCGCTCTCGATCGCCGGAGTCGTGTATCAAAGTCGACCGCCGGTGATTACGGCGACGCTCGTGCGGCCGGACGGGCTCGAGGCCGTGGTATATCGGGCCGTTGTCGCCGCGCCGCGGCCGGGCGAGTCGGCCCCGTATACCCGCCACGCAGATGTACCGCTCAGGGTGTCGATCGATGGTGAGGAGCGAGCGCTTCGCTCTGCGACCGATATAACGAGCGAGCTGCGGGGCTTGGCCGTGGCCGAGCGCGATCTGCGGGGGGCGGTCACTCGGGCGCTGTTTGGCGTGCCGGACGGAGAAGCGGGCTTTCGGTCACTCAAAGGCGAGTACGAGCTCAGGGTGGAGGTCATGGCCGTCGACGCCGGAGACAGCGTGGCGTCGGTTCGAGCCGTCGTCGGAGGCAGCGTGTACGGGCTTATGGGGACCGACGCACTCGGACGAGACCTCGCCGAAGGGTTGCTGTTTGGGCTGCCGGTCGCACTCTTGATCGGGCTTGCCGCATCGTTCGTCAGCACGGTGATCGGGACGACGCTCGGCCTCGTGAGCGGCTACTTGGGCGGGCGCTGGGACAACATCATCCAACGCGCCGCCGACATCGTCGCCAACGTGCCGGTCCTGCCGCTCTTGATCTTTTTGGTCTTCATCGGCGGCACGCAACTTTGGTTGATCTTGCTCGTCCTCGTCGCCTTTAGCTGGCCGGGCCTTACGATCACGGTGCGGTCGATGGCCTTGCAGCACCGGTCCGGCCAGGAGGTCGAGGCAGCGCGGGCGCTGGGAGCCTCCGGGGCGCGCATCATCTTTCGGCACGTCTTTCCGCACACGGCGGCGTACATCTTTGCACAGCTCGTCTTTTTCGCTCCGTCGGCGATCTTGGCCGAGGCGGGCCTCAGCTTCCTTGGCCTTGGAGACCCGTCGATTCCTACGTGGGGGCAGATTTTGGAGCACGGTTTTCGCACCGGCGCCGTCTTCCTTGGGCTGTGGTGGTGGATCATTCCGCCGGGCGCGCTCATCGTGCTCACCGCGGTCACCTTCATGCTGCTCGCGCTCGGTCTCGAACCCGCCGTCGACCCGAGGCTGAGGAGGTCGAGATCGTGGCGCTCTTAGAAGTAAAGGACCTCGTCCTGCATTACGCTACCGAGGGCGAGCCCGTGCGCGCCGTCGATTCGGTCTCCTTTCGCATCGAAGGGCCCGGAGAGGCGCTCGGCATCATCGGGGAGTCGGGGAGCGGCAAGACGACGATGGTCAACGCGCTCACTCGCATGCTCCCGCCCAATGTCGCCCGATTTGAGGGCGAGCTGACGTTTGACGGCGTCGACCTGATGCGCCTCTCGGACGAAGCGTACCGCAAAGAGATTCGCTGGAAGAAAATTGCGGTCGTCTTCCAAGGCGCGATGAGCGCCTTCAATCCGGTGATCAAGATCGGGCCGCAAGTAGCGGAGCGCCTCGTCATCGACGGTGAGATAAGCAAGGGCGAGGCCTATGCGGAAGTCGTTCGACTGCTCGAGACCGTCGGCCTTGGCAAAGAGATCTTTCACCGTTACCCGCACGAGCTCAGCGGAGGCATGAAGCAGCGGGCCGCCATTGCGATGGCCCTTTCGATGAAGCCGTCCTTACTCGTCTTGGATGAGCCCACCTCGGCGCTCGATGTCAGCGTGCAAGCCCAAGTGATGAATTTGCTCAAGCGATTGAAGTGGGAACTTGGGATTTCGATGATTTTCATCACGCACGACATTGCGCTTGCAAGCGACATCAGCGATCAGATCGCGGTGGTTCAACTCGGCAAGGTATGCGAAATCGGGCCATCCGAACAGGTCCTTGGGCGCCCGGAGCACGCTTACACCAAGAGACTGCTCGAGAGCGTGCCAACGCTGCGCTCGAGCGGCTCAGGCGCAATGGAAGTCCAACTGTTTGGCCTTAAGTTGGCCGAGGCCGTCGGAGTTTCCGATGGATGGGTCGGCCGCCCGGCGACAGAGGATGCAAGACGAAACGGCGATCCCACGAAGGCGCCGGAGCGCCGGCTCGTCACAATCGAGGACTTGAAGGTCTATTTCCCCGTCCGGCGCGGCCTTTTTAGCCGGGCGTCGGTCAAAGCGGTAGACGGCGTCACGCTGTCGATCCGGCCAGGGGAGACGGTGGCCGTGGTCGGGGAGTCGGGGAGCGGCAAGACGACCCTCGGCCGAGCGACGCTTGGGCTCGTGCAGGCGACCGGCGGCAAGATCGCCTTTGACGGCGTGCCGATCGCGGAGCTTTCACGGGTAGACGAGAAGCGCTTGCGCCGCAGGGCCCAAGCCGTCTTTCAAGACCCGTACGCGAGCATGAGCCCGTTCATGACCGTGCGTGAGATCGTGGAAGAGCCGCTCGTCGTCCACGGGATCGGCGAAAGCCGCAATGAGCGCACCCAGATGATACACCGCGCCTTGGAGCAGGTGAATCTGACGCCTGCAGCCGAGATTGCGGCCAAGTACCCCCACAATCTCTCCGGCGGGCAGCGCCAGCGCGTCTCGATTGCAAGAGCGCTCGTTCTCGGTCCGGAGTACATTGTGGCGGACGAGCCGGTTTCGATGATCGACGCATCGAGCAGGTCCGAGATCCTCGCGCTCATGCGGCGCCTGCAAGAAGAGAAAAGGATCGCGTTTTTATACATCACGCACGACATTGCAAGCGCACGGCATTTCGCTGACCGGATCGCCGTGATGTACCTCGGCACAATAGCCGAACAAGGTCCCGCCGCCGAGGTGATCGAGCGGCCGCTGCATCCATACACCAAGGCGCTCCTCGAGACGGTGCCCCAGCCCGACCCCCAGAACAAGAGTCGGTTGCGACCGGTGATACCGGGGGAGCCGCCGTCACCAGTCGATACCCCGGTCGGTTGCCCGTTCGCGGCGCGATGCCGCGACGTGATCAAGGGAACGTGCGACGCTGTTCGACCCGTGCCGCAAGAGGTCGAGCCGGGCCGGTGGGTGGCCTGCCACCTCTTTGACACCAGCGAGTAGGCGGAGGTAGATTTCGTGGATATCGATCCAGCATTGGTTACGGAAGAACACAAGCGCCAAGTGGAGTCGGTGCGCGTCGAGCCGGATCCTCCTGCGGATTTCGAGGACTTTTGGCGGGGTACGCTTGCAGCCTTGAACGAGGTTCCGCTCAATCTTTCGATCGAGCGCCTCGATTCTGATTCGGGAGAGGAAGACGTGTGGCTCGGTGTATGGCGCGCCGACTCCCTGGACGGTCGGCGCGTTGCGGGGCCAATCAGCGTGCCGAAGCGACCGACCGGCGCTTGTTGGGTGTACGGCCACGGGTATGGCTCGATCCAAGGAGGCTGCGGGTGGCGCGCGGATTTGGCGCGCCAGGGGTTTATCGCCGTCGGCTGTGATGCACGGGGCTACAATCGCAGTCGAGTCGAGGGGGATCCCGGCGTACCCGGGTGGGCGACCCACGGAGTGGACGACCGAGAGCGGTATATCTTGCGCGGGGCGATCGCAGACACGATTCGTACCGTTCAAGTCGCTCGAGCGATCGAAGGGGCCGATCCCGACCGCACGATCCTCACGGGCGGGAGCTTCAGCGGGGGGACCGCGGTCCTCGCGGCGCCGTGGATCGAGGGGCTGCGCTACGTGGCCGTGAGCGTTCCGACCTTTGGAGCGTACGATCTTCGCCGCACGCTGGTCAAACGCGGTTCGGGCGCCGAGATCAACGGCCTCATGGGCCGCCTGGACGAACATGGGCAAAAGGCGCTTCGAGATACGCTGCGCTATTTTGATTCAGTAAACGCTGCGGCTTTTATTCGGTCCGTTCCCGTTACGGTGGGCCTTGGAGTGAGCGACGCCGTGGTGCCCGGGGAGACTGTAGCGGCCATCTATCATGCGCTTGCGACCGACGACAAAGAGCTTTTGAGTTATCCCTGTTCCCACACGGATCACCCGCTGAGCGCAGAGTGGCGAAACTATGACCGTCACGTGCTCGAGCGGGCGCTCGAGCTGAGCGCCTAGGATCGGTCCCGGGCGAGTCAGCGTCCGAGCGCCCTCAACGTCGTGATCAGGACGTCGGGAAAGTCCGCGGTCGCTCCCTCGGCGCCTGATCGGACGACGTTGCGCATCGCCCGCACCATGGGGCCGGTTTCCGTGCTCGGGATGCCCCAGACCCGCACGCCCAGACCCGCATCGCGCGCCGCATCGACCCACGTGTTATCCACTTCGAGGGCGGATGGGCATATTCGACTCAGCGGCGCCCCCTTGGCAACCGTGAGCGCATCCGCATATGAGTAGGTGGCTCTGCGCACGAGCCACTCACGCGGGATGTCGGGAATGGCCATCGCTGCATCGTGCAGCGTCTCGATCGAAAAGGACGAGAAGGCGACGTCTTGGGGATTGGCGCTTGCAAGCAGGCTGCGGCAGACGTCGAGGAGTCTTTGTTTGCGCTCCTTTTCCTTGATTTCGATGATGACGGGCACGCGGGACGCGATGAGGTCGAGCGCCTCTTCCAACGTGAGTAGGCGAGTATCCTCATACTCTGGCGCCCACCACGCTCCGGCGTCGAGCGCCTTGAGCTCCTTGAGCGTGAGTTCGCCAACGGCGCCCTCGCCGTCCGTGGTCCGATTGACCGTGGCATCGTGGATTACGACCGGGATGCCGTCTTTGCTTACATGGACGTCGAGCTCGATGGCATGGGCGCCAAGCTCGATGGCGAGTTCGAAAGATGGCGCCGTGTTCTCCGGGGCGTGCCCCGCCGCGCCCCGGTGGCCAATCACTTGAAAGCTCCCCGCCGATTCCGCGCTCAAGCGATTGCCTCCTCGACCAGGCGCTTCGTCTGCATGATCCCATCCCATGGATCGCTCGGGCCGCGGTAGACCAGTGTGTACGGCCCGGAAAACCCGGCCTGCTCCGCCAGCCGGATGCACGTCTTGAAATCCTCTTCGGCGAGGTTGCCCTCTGACGTTAGCTCAGGCTTTGCGTGCACGGACTCCGCCTTGGCGACGAGCCGCTTGAGATCTTCATACTCGCCGGGGCGGCGTCCGTTGCCGAAATCGGCGACGAGCCCGACGCGGCCCTCGAGACGATCGACCAGTTCGAGCAGGGTATCCGTGTCGGTGGTAAAGGAACCGAGATTTTCGGTCAGCAGCCGCACGCCCGCTTCGTCGGCCACGTCGGCAAGGCGAAGGTAGCCTTCAAGCGCCCTCATCATGGCTTGTTCGTCCCCGGGCGCCCCGTTTCCGGCAACCGCTCTGGCGCACCTAGCGCCGAGGTAACCTGCCCGCCGGATCCAATCCGATACCCATTCGATCTCGAGCTCTCGCTGCTCGTCGTCTTCCTGAACCAGGCTGCCAAAGTCGATCAGCAGACTAAAGAGCCCGACGCCCGCCCCTTCGAGCGAACGCTTCAGTTGGTCCAGGTATGCGTCGTCGGTGGCAGGGAAGTGAAAGTGGCAAATATCCACCCACCCGATGCCGCGCTCCGCAAGATGTCCGGGAAGCTCGACGAGGGGGATTTCGGTTGGGTTGTCTTCGACAGTTTCGACGAGACCGGTCCCGCCTGATTTGCGTGCGGTCATGTGCGAAGGGCCGAGGAGTTCGTGCAGGCTCCAGGAGTTGAGTGAAAAGCGATTCATGTGATCCTCCCGATGTCGGGGGCGCTCTCGTGGTGTTTTAGCGCACCGGTATATGCGGTCATTCTACGCCTTGGGGGCCGCGCCTTCCTTTGTGTTTGCGTGCGGGGGTCTTGCGTGTGTGGTGGCGCGAGGGAGCTTTGCGAGCGGGGGTGGAGGTCTACCAGTTGGGCCTATGGATTTGGGGCGGCGCACACATTTCCGGCAAGCGGCAATGGGAGCGTCGCCGGGAATGTGTGTGCCGTCATTCGGACCTTGTTAGTTGAACTGGAGATGCCCGAGAGAGTTGGCGTTGTTCCAGCTCGTGTTGTTGCCCGGGAAGGGGTAAAGCTGGATCTCTCGCAGGCCCTCATCGGCGTCATTGATTGCGATGTTGAAACCGATGACCGTCCCGCGCTCGAGGGTGAGGCCGACGGCGGAGAGGTCGATTGCAAACTCGAGAATCGTTCCATCATCGTTCCAAGCAGAGGTGATCGCCTTGCCTCCGACGCTTTCGGCAAACGGTTTGCCGACTAGGGCGCGAACTTGCGTGACCGAGCGTCCCTCGTGTTGGAAGTCGAAGAAGATCTCGACGCCGTCATTTTCGTGGGCGGCGCTGTTGCCGGTATTGGTGATGTCGTCGTGCCGATAGACAAGTCCGTATAGGACGTTGTCCGCGTACACCAATTTGAACGAAGCCGAAAGATCATCAAGGTCTGTCCACGTTTGGTCGGACTCTTTGAGTTGATTAAAAGCAAAGGGATAGCGAAAGCCGGACGACCAAGCGGCGTCGTCGTCGGAACCGTCGATGGTCGGCGCCGTTGCGACACGATTCGCGAAGAGCTGTCCACCGTGTGCCCAGGCAGCCGACGTCACGAAGAGACAAGTGAGCAACGCAAACGCTACGATTGTCCAACTCATTCTCGTTCTCATCGCTCAGAGAATCCCCCTTAATGTTGGTGTGTGCTACTTGGATGTGCTTTTCCGGACGTAGGCGCCGTGCAGTGGTCCCCTCCCTCCATGCGAAACCGCGCCCCATGGGCGGTTTTCAAAAACATTCAATCAAACTGGCAATTCACCTGCAAAGATGTGCAGAAATGTCGCACAAATGATCCGTTTGGTGCAGGTGGTGTTCCGTAAGGGGC
>CAYRIY010000042.1:0-6276 GCA_964424335.1 uncultured Clostridia bacterium | reverse complement strand
ACAAAGATCTTGCCGTCGATTAGCGGTCACGTCGTAACTCCCGATCTGCAACACAATCTGCTGCAGATCCTATCGCTAGCGGTTGCGTTTTGCGCCGCAATGGCGGTCCGCCAGATTTATAGCGGACGGCAGACTCGACTGAAATAATAATATCAACGAATTGCGATGGGCGCGCACCGCGCCTGTCCGCTCACCGGGCGGTGCGGGAGGAGGGGGCCTAAAGCCCCCTCCGTTCAGTCGGGTTTCAACGGGAAGTGTCGATGCACTACGCTCTTGCGGCGTCTGTGGTCTCCACCGTCTGTTCCCACGCCTCGATGGCCGCGGTAAGTTCTTGGACGACGTCGGGATGCTCGTCTTTTAAATTCGTGCGCTCGCCAGGATCGCTCCCTAGATCCGAAAGGTGAATCGGATCGGGGGCGCCTTCGTCTACAAGGCGTCCGTTAAGGACGAGCTTCCAGTTATCCCGCCTTACTGCTCGCTGGTTTGCAAACTTCCAGAACATTTCCCGGCGCGGGCTCGGCTCTCCGTTTACGATCATCGGCATCAGGTCAAATCCGTCCGTCTCGTACGACGTTGGATCGCCGCCCGCTGCAGCAAGGAGCGTCGCAAACACATCGAGACCGGTCCCGAACGAGTCGCTCACACGCCCGCCGGGGATGGCATTTGGCCAGCAGATTAGGGATGGCAAGTGGATCCCTCCGTCAAAGAGGCTGGCCTTATGCCCCTTCAGTCCGCCGGTGCTGCCGCCTGGATAGGGGGCCGTGTTGCCATCAAGCCAGTTGCGCGTCTCTCGCGAAGGCCCGTGATCGGGTTGAAAAAAGATGCACGTATTCTCAAACCGCCCTTGGGCCTTGAGTTCGTCCACGATCATCCCGATGCTATCGTCCATGACGCTCACCATGGCAGCGTACACCTGCTTCTCCCAGGGCAAGTGCTCGAAGCGCTTCATGTACTCCTCCGGAGCGTGCATCGGATAGTGCGGCGCGTTGTACGGAACGTACAGAAAAAACGGTCGGTCGTCGCTTGCCGTGCGCTTCAAATATCCAAGGGTGCGCTCAGTCATCAGGTCGACGAAGTACCGTCCGTTTTGGTAGATCTCTTCTCCGTTCTCCCACAAGTCGTGGACTTGGTCCATCTTGCCGCTGGCCATTCCCCAGTAAAAGATGTGGGAGTAGTAGTCAATGCAACCGTTTAGAAAGCCAAACCACTCGTCAAAGCCGCGGTCCTCCGGCCGGCAGGGGCTCCAATTTCCCAAATGCCACTTGCCGAACATCGCGGTGCGATATCCCAGCTCTTTAAGGGCGTCCGCCAGTGTAGGGACTCCAGGCGTAAGCCCAACGGTTCCCGGCAAGGGAGATACGTTGCCGGGAACGCCTACTTTGGCCGGGTAGCGCCCAGTCAGCAGACTGGCCCGGGACGCCGAACAGATCGGCGCGCACGAGTACCAGTTTGTAAACCGTACGCCTTGGGCTGCGAGTGCGTCGAGGTTTGGCGTCTTGCAAAACTCGGATCCCGCGCACGAGAGGTCGCCAAACCCTAAGTCGTCTGCCATGAATACGATAATGTTCGGTCGCTTCTCCATACTAAAGCCCTCACTTTGATCGCGAAATGTCGCAAACGAGTCCCCACTTGGTCGCCCGACCTTGTCAGCTCGGCCAAAACACGAGCAGATGAAGATCCCAGCGGGCCAGCACCGCTGGCCCTGCTTGGCGGCAAGTGGGGACTTTAACTAATCGGATTCTCTATCGTTACGGAAAAATGCTGCCTCCACGCTCGTTTACGTAGGCTTCGACCCGCTCTTGTACTCGAGCCAGGGCGTTTCCGGACGCTTGTTGTCTTTGGAAGACGGGCTGGATCTCTTCGGTCCAAATGCGGCTGATATCCTGCCAATACGGCGTAACCGGGACCGGTTGGGTGGCCTGGAGCTGACTTACGAAGGTGCTCCAGATCACGTCCTGAGCGTAGAGCGGTTCGTCAAAAAAGACGCTAAACTGCGCCGGCAAGAAATCCATTCCGAGGTGCCAGCGTGTGGATACGTCGTGGCGCAGGAGAAAGCGGATCAGTCGCCACGCTTCGTCCTTTTTGGCGCTCGCGGTGGGGATCGCAAGGTAGTGGCCCCACGCCCAGTTGTCACGGCTGTGCGAACCAGCCGGCACGAGGGTCGCGGTCGCATCGAACGTCGCTTGATTGACGCGCCGGGTGTTGGTGACAACGATAGGCACGACGCTGTGCACACCGACGCGGCCATTGAACCAGGCGTCGCCGGGAAATCCGCCGAACAAGCCGCCCTCCCAGTGCTCAGCGAGGAAATCGACTGCGCCTTGCACCGCTTCGTCGTTAAAGCGTGGGACGGAGCCGCTTTCGTCAAAGAGTGAACCCCCGTTGGGAAAGAGGAACTCGGTAAAGTCACGCAGGTTCCACGGGCTGCGAAGGATCACCGGAGTGTCGGTCGCAGCGGTGAGCTTCCTCGCCACTTCGACGAGCTCATCTTGCGTCTGGGAAGGGGCGCCCACGCCGACTTGACCCAATAGGTCGAGGTTGTGGTAGTGCACGGTGGTGATCGAGTCGATCGGTATGCCGTAAAGATTCCCGTTGTAGCGGCCAAGCTCGAGAACGGACGGGATAAAGTCGCTGAGGTCGACGGCAGGGTCCGCTGCGACCCGACTGTCGAGCGGCGTCAAGATTCCGGCGTGCGCGAATGTGGTTAGGCCTCCGGTTTCACCCATGTACAAAAGGTCGGGAGGAGTGCCGCCGGCGATGCTGACCTGCGCTCGCTCCTCAACCGCTTCCCACCCGGCAATATTGACGAGGTTGACGCGCAGATCAGGATTTTCCGACTCAAACAGGGCGACCAATTCCGCCATCACCTCGAGCCGATAAGGCGCCCCCCATGCCCCATAAAACGTGATCTCCGTCTGAGCCGTTGCGGTCATCGGTGCAATCGTCATCACAAGAAACAGACCAAGCCACAATCCAACCGCTCTGTTACGCCGCTTTGAGACTTTGCATTTCGTCGATCGAACGAGCATCGCAAGAGGCCTCCTTTAATCGGTCCGGCATCCGCCCCTAGTTCGGATGCGCTGTGGTGTGCATCATAGGTTCTAGCTGGGAGAGAACTTTACCTTTGGACAGTTGCAAATACTTTGCAATCGATCTTTCCAAAATCCGATAAGCGGCGTCCGTGCTTTGCGAGCCCGTTTCCCATTCAAACAAGGGGGGACCCTAGTCGCCTCGAATACTTCGAGAGCGATTGTATGAGCAGGCACTGTTGTGCACGAGACGAGAGGGAGGCACGAACGTGGAACGACGGAGACTTGGGACGACCAGACTGAATGTAACGCCGATCTGCTTTGGCTGCGCGGCGCTTGGAAGCATGCCGGAGACCTTTAACTACGACGTGTCGATGGAGCGGGCTCTGAGCACCATTCGAGCGATATTCGAAAGCCCCGTCAACTTTTTGGACACGGCCGCCTCGTACGGAGACGGCGAGAGCGAGCGGCGCATCGGCGTGGCGCTCTCCGAATTGGGCGGATTGCCGCCAGGGTACGTCCTATCGACAAAAGCCGATCGTGACCTAAAGACCGGAGACTTCAGCGGCGACCAGATCAAAAGATCGGTTGAGCGCAGCCTGCGCCTGCTCGGCCTCGATCGCATCCAAATGATGTTTTTGCACGACCCGGAGCACACGACTTTCGAAAACGTCATGGGCAAGGGAGGCCCCCTCGAAGTCCTGCGCCGCTTTGTCGACGAAGGCGTCATCGAGCACCTAGGAGTCGCCGGCGGTCCGATCGACATGATGGTGAAGTACGTCAAGACTGGCGCCTTTGAGGTGGCCATCACACACAATCGATACACGCTGCTCAATCGATCGGCTGAGCCCCTGCTCGACGCGGCAAAGGAGCAAGGTGTGGCGGTGCTGAACGCTGCTCCATATGGAAGCGGCATCCTCGCCAAAGGCCCGGATGCCTATGCGCGCTACGCATACCAGGATGCGCCGTCGGACATGGTTGAGCTCACTCGTAAATTCGCCGCTGTGTGCCAGCGCTTCGACGTGCCACTGGCGGCGGCCGCCCTGCAATTTTCGATGCGTGATCCGCGCATCGCGTCGACGATCGTCGGGATTTCCCGACCCGAGCGAGTCGAGGAAACCGTGCGCCTGGCAAACACGCCGATTCCGGAAAGCCTTTGGGAGGAACTGCTCGCCATTCCGACCGACGACAGGGATCCGGAGACGGATCGACATTGATTTAAGGAACAGAAAGCCGCGAGGTGATGACGAAATGTCGAATCGTCAGTGGCACGACGTTGCAAGTTGGGGAGTCGAAGGCAAAGGGTGGGACGACACGCCTAGCCTCTTCACGCGCCTACCCGCACGAGCGAAGGGGGTCGTCCCGGATCCGGTATGGGAACTCAGCCTGATGTCGGCGGGCCTATCGGTTCGTTTTAGGACCGACGCCACATCGATCTCGGCGCGCTGGCGGCTTACAAACTCCAGACTGGCGCTCCCGCACACTCCTGCATCCCTGTGCAGCGGTGTCGATCTGTACGGGCGAGACGAGCGCGGGCTGATGCGGTGGGTTGCGGCCTCGCAGCCGGCGACGTTTCCCGAGGTCGAAGCAGAACTTATCTCAGGCCTCGATGGCGTGCAGAGGGAGTACACCTTGTACCTGCCGGCATTCAACGGCCTGGAAAAACTCGAAATCGGCGTGCCCGAAGGGGCGTCGTTTCGCGGGCTAGCGCCGAGGAACGAGCGAGGCATCGTCTATTACGGCACGTCGATCGTGCATGGAGCGTCGGCGTCGCGTCCTGGAATGACGCACGCCGCGATCTTGGGCCGGAGGCTCGGTATGCCAGTGATCAATCTCGGCTTCTCCGGCAATGGGAGGATGGAGCCCGAGCTCGCACGCTTGATCAGCGAAATCGATGCCCGGCTATACATCGTCGACTGCCTACCTAACATGAGCGACGCGGACCTCGTCCGGGAGCGGGCCGAGCCCTTCGTGCGAATCCTGAGAGAAGCGAGGCCCGATGTGCCGATTGTCCTTGTAGAAGACCGCACGTTCGGCAACGCCTACTGGCGAAGCGCGGTGCGAAAGGGCCACGAAGCTCGAAGGATTGCCTTGCGCGAGGCCTATCAACGCCTGCGCGAGTCGGGCGTCGAAAAGTTGGCGTACGTACTTGGGGAAGGGCTGCTCGGCGCCGATGGCGAGGATACCGTCGACGGGAGCCATCCCACCGACCTCGGCTTTGTGCGTTTGGCGGACGCGTTGGAACCTGTCCTAAGACCGTTGCTGGAGGAATAGACAGATGAGGTCAAGTCGGCTAAACCCTCTGGAATTTACCGAAGTGACCTTGCGCGACGCCTTTTGGGCTCCTCGCATGGAGACGAACCGCAAGGTGACACTGCCCATTCAGCATCGGCACCTCGAGGAGACCGGACGCATCGCCGGCATCGATCCCGACCACAAGCCCGGCGATCGTACGGCGCACCACCAGTTTTGGGACTCGGACGTCGCCAAGTGGATGGAGACGGCCGCGTATTCGTTGAGCGCCCACCCCGACCCTGAGCTCGAGGCGGAGCTCGATCGGGTGATCGAGGCCTTTGCAAAGCTCGAGCAGCCCGACGGTTACATCAATAGCTGGTACACCGCGGTCGAACCCGAGAAGCGGTGGAGCAACTTGCGCGACATGCACGAGCTTTACTGCGCCGGGCACCTGATCGAGGCGGCGGTCGCTCACTTCCGGGCTACCGGCAAGCGACACTTTCTCGAGATGGTTTGTCGTTACGCCGACTACATCGATTCGGTTTTCGGGCCTGAAGAGGGCAAGCGAAAGGGGTACTGCGGGCACGAAGAGATCGAGCTGGCCCTGGTCAAGCTGTACCATGCGACCGGAAACGACCGCTACCTGAGGCTCGCCGCTTACTTCATCGACGAGCGAGGTAAAAAGCCCCACTACTACGACCTCGAGGCAAAAGCGCGCGGGGAAGATCCCAAAGCCTTTTACCACAAGACGTACGAGTATTGCCAAGCACACCTTCCCGTGCGCGAACAGACACGGATCACGGGCCACGCGGTGCGGGCGATGTACCTATACTGCGGCATGGTCGACGTCGCCCGGGAGACAGGGGACGAGACGCTCGTGCGGGCGTGTGAGCGGCTTTGGGACGACGTCGTCCGCCACCACCTCTACATCACCGGAGGGATTGGTCAGTCGCGGACAAACGAGGGCTTCACTTTCCATTACGACCTGCCTGAGGAGAGCGCGTACTGCGAG
>CAYRIY010000041.1:0-27571 GCA_964424335.1 uncultured Clostridia bacterium | reverse complement strand
CTCCTCTGAATAACCGATTGGCTGCCGTCCTCACTTGCCGCCCACTAGGGCCAGCGATGCTGGCCTGCTAGGATTTTCATCCCCTCGTGGCTTGGCCGGGCCGACGAGGTCGGGCGGCCAAGTGGGTGACTCCTTAAGAAATCCGAGTAGGGCCTTTGGCTTTTGCTTGCGCCTTTGCGTTTGGCCCAAGGCGCGCCGCGCCGTTTTCATTTGGGCCCGAGACGGCGCCATTGGCGGCAGGGCGCTCATCCGTTAACTCGCCGTCCTCCAAGTTCGCGCCATCAGGAGCGTCCTCACTGTAGCCGCATTCCTTGTTCATGCACTCGTGGCGGTTGTTTCGAGTTTTGCGCACGATCTCGGTCATGAGCCCTCCGCACCTTGGGCACTTGCGGGCGATCGGACGCTTCCAACTCGTAAACTCGCACTCCGGATAGGCGCTGCAGCCGTAAAACACCCGGCCGCGACGAGAGCGTCGCTCAACAATGGGGCTGTTGCATAGCGGACAGTCGACGCCGATCTCTTCGAGAAGCGGGCGGGTGTTCCGGCACTCGGGAAATCCCGGACACGCCAAAAACTTGCCGTACCGCCCCCACTTGATCACCATGTTGCGGCCACAGGACTCGCATATTTCGTCGGTCACTTCGTCTTGAATCTCGACTTCTTCGATCTCGTCCTTGGCATTTGCGAGCGCCTGCTCAAACGGCTGGTAAAATCGGTCGAGGACGCCTCGCCACTCGAGTTCGCCGTCTTCGATGCGGTCCAATTGATCCTCGAGATTGGCGGTAAATTCTACGTTGACGATGTCGGGAAAATGCTCTTTTAGGAGGTCGACGATGATGTCGCCAAGCTCGGTCGGAACAAAGCGCTTCTCCTCCAAGGCCACATAGCCTCGGCGCTGGATCGTGTCGATGATCGACACGTACGTGCTCGGTCGTCCGATGCCAAGCTCCTCCAAGGTCTTGACGAGCATCGCTTCGGTAAACCGAGGCGGCGGCTGCGTGAAGTGTTGCCTGGGATCTAGGGATAGGCACTTGATCGCTTGCCCTTGGACGAGCTCGGGCAGGTGCGCGCTTTCCGCTTCTTGACCCTCGTCATCCTTCTTTTCGAGATAGACGGTCATGAAACCGGGGAACTTCACGTGGGATCCCGTTGCCCGAAAGACCGCAGGGCCCGCCTCGACGTCCACAGTCAGCGTATCGAGAATTGCCGACGACATTTGGCTTGCCAAGAAGCGCTCCCAGATCAACCGGTAAAGTCGAAGTTGATCTCGCTTGAGCGAGTCTTTGAGCATGTCGGGCGTTCGGGCGATCGACGTAGGGCGTATCGCTTCGTGCGCTGCTTGCGCGCCCGACCTCGACTTGTATTGGTGCGGTTTTTCCGGCCGGTATCGCTTGCCGTACTTTTCTTCGATATAGGCTCGTGCTTCAGATTGGGCCTCTTCCGAGACACGCGTAGCGTCCGTTCGCAAATAGGTGATGAGACCTACCGTGCCCTCTCCCTTTACTTCGAGGCCCTCGTAGAGCTGTTGCGCGAGGCTCATCGTCTTTTTCGCCGTAAATCCGAGTCTGCGTGAAGCCTCTTGCTGCAAGGTGCTCGTGGTAAACGGAGGGGCCGGGTTGCGCCTGCGCTCTTTGCGCGTGACGTCGGACACTTGGAAGTTTGCGCTCGACACTTTTTCGAGGACGGCTTTTGCCTCATCGCTCGAACCGATCTCGACCTTCTTTCCGTCGATGCGGTGAAGTTTCGCCTCAAACTCCTCGCCGGCGCTTGGTCCGTCGCTGGGCGCAAGTCGAGCGGTGATCGACCAGTACTCCACGGGTTCGAATTCGTTGATCTCTTGCTCCCGATCGCAGATGAGGCGTAGCGCGACCGACTGAACGCGCCCCGCGCTCAGCCCACGCTTCACCTTATTCCAAAGGAGCGGGCTAAGCCGGTACCCTACGAGACGGTCAAGGATGCGGCGGGTTTGCTGCGCGTCCACTAAGTTGTGATTGATCGGTCGGGGATTTTTAATCGCGTTCTCAACGGCTTTCTTGGTAATCTCGTGGAACTCCACGCGCTTTGCCCGGTCGCTTTCGAGGTTGAGCGCTTCGGACAAATGCCACGAGATGGCCTCACCCTCGCGGTCAGGGTCCGTTGCCAAATAGACGCGATCTGCTTTGGCCGCAGCCTTGCGCAACTCTTGCAATGTCTTTCCTTGGCCACGCACCGTAATATACTTTGGCTTAAATCCATCCTCAACGTCGACACCGAATTGACTTTTGGGCAAGTCGCGGACGTGACCCATCGAGGCCTTCACCGTGTATCCCCGCCCGAGAAACTTGGTGATGGTCTTGGCTTTGGCGGGCGACTCTACGATGACTAGGTTTTTTGCCACACTGCCACCTCCGAACGGAATCTCTTCCGCTCCAATGACGGGAAGTTGCGCTTCGTCTTCGGGGCCTTTGATCCGGGAGCGCACCACGTTTCCCAATCGGGCTCCCTAGCAAGGCGCCGAGGGATCTTGCGCCCCAATACAGGCGAAGGCTACCTTATCCATACCGCGGTTTGCAACATAGTATCACATTTGCGGAGCCCGTCGCAAGGAAGCATCTTGGACGCGATCGTGCGTGCAATGGGGGTTACGGCGAATCGTGACGCAACCGGTACGTCGACTGTGAAAGCGATGAAACCCGTCCGGATACTTCCAATCGCGTCAATGCGCCCAGGACGCTGCTGAGATCTGCGCCAAGAACTTGAGCGAGGTCTCCGACGTCGGCCGGGCCCGCGGCCAACCGTTCGACGATCCGCTCCTCGAGCGACGAACCACGACCCGACTTTGGCCTCGAGCGCTTTAAACCGGCAAATTGCAATGCCGAGTCGATACAATCGAGCACGTCCGCTGCGCTCGTCACCAGTACAGCGCCGTCCCGAAGCAAATCGTGCGGACCTTGCGACAGCGCGTGCTCTACGTGACCGGGGACGGCCATCACTTCCCTGCCGAGCGCCCCGGCGAAGTTTGCCGTAATCATTGCGCCGCTCCTTCGGCTGCCTTGGACCACGACGATGCCACAACAAAGCGATGCGATCACCCAGTTTCGGGCCGGGAAATGGTGAGGAAGAGGCGGCGTGCCCATCGGAAAAAACGAGGCGAGCGCCCCGCGCGACGCAATGCTTTCGGCCAGTGCGGCGTGCTCGGTCGGGTAGATCACGTCGATGCCGCTTCCTAGTACGGCAATGGTGCGACCGCCGCCCGCGAGCGCTCCTTCATGCGCCGCCCGGTCGATCCCTCTTGCAAGACCGCTTACGACCGTAACGCCCTTCGCCGCTACCTGATAGGATAACTCATAGGCAAACTCGATATAGTCACGGGTCGGTCGTCTCGAACCGACGATTCCAACCGCGATCTCGTCTTGAGGCGTGATCTCGCCTTTGACGTACAAGACGGGCGGCGGATGCAGCGCCCTGCGCAGGAATTTGGGGTAATCGCTGTCCAGCCATGTGACGATCGATGCTCCGTGCGTGCTCGCCCGATGTAGTTCGGCTTCCGCCTCCCGTCTTTTTTCGGGGTCGAGCAAACCGCCATTCATCTTGGGCAATTCAGGCGCCGAATCGACTTCGATCCCGGTCGCTCGCCCAAACAACCGATCTCTCCTTTGGCCGTACAAACGGTACAACATCGCGGCTGCCTTGCGCGGGCCGATCTGTTTGTGCAGGTTGTGCGCGATCAACTCTAGGCGCTCACGTTCCATCGTTGACCCCGGCCTCCCTATTTATGCTCCAATCTACACCGCGGGCAGGCTGCTTTCGCCAGCGACCGGCGGTCCGTCGTGGCATGCCCACCTTTCGCGCCGCGTATAGATCTTTATCGATATTCCGTTCGTCCGCGCCATTTTATCTCAGACCGGCTGCGCTCGAACATAGCTTGCGTGCTGTAACACCATTTGTTTTTTGAAAATTGGGGTGGTTGCCAACATGTTTTTTACATGGAGAGTGCCGCGCTGGTTGCTGCTCGTCATTTTTCCGGCGGCCGCCGGTATGGTCTGGGCGATCGCGACGTTTGGCGCGGAGCGCTCCGGCGCGATTTTGCCAACTCCGAGAGTCGGCACGCTCCTGTCGCCGATGCACACGGTTACTTTTCGATTTCCGATCCGGGTCGTGGAGGCAACGGTGACCACCCGGCCCGAGATTGAAGGAGTCATCTCCATTGACGGGGACTCAGTCGCCTTCAGACCTGTAGAACCGATGCGTCCGGGATCCACGTATGAATTTCTGGTGAGCGCAAGCCAGGGCGACGAGCGTATTTCCGACGTTTTTGCGTATTCCGTCATGCCCCTTGCGGACGCCCTGTGGGTGTACGTCAAGCTCGATCGGATCCCGCATGAGGTCTTCGTCTACCACGGGGATCAACAAGTGCGAAGGATGACCGCTTCCGGTGGGCGCCCAGGCGACGAGACACCGGAGGGCACCTTTAGGATTCAAAACCGCGGGTACCACTTCTTCTCTCAAAAATACGGAGAAGGCGCGTACTACTGGGTGAGGATTTTTGGGAATTACTTGTTCCATTCCATCCCGGTGGACATTGAAGGAAAGGTGATTCAGGAAGAAGCTGAGAAACTCGGGTGTCCCGCTTCCCACGGTTGCGTTCGCCTAAGTTTTGAGGACGCTGAGTGGTTTTACGAGAACGTCCCCGACGGGGCGCTCGTCGTCATCGATCGGACGTGAAGGCATGAGGGTCGTATACTTTCGGGCGGGGCGCAAGGCTGCCTTCGCATCTACCGTCCGCCTTTTGGCGCTCGCCGGAGCAATTGCGATCGTCTCATTCGCCGCCTCCCCGCGCACAAGCGACGGCAGCGCCTCACCTCCTCTGGTCATGGAAGCGACCCGATCGGACGATAAGATCACGTTGCGCATCGGGATTGCGGCGGAGCCGACCCGCCTTGACCCGCACGATGCAAGCGACGCGCCCTCGTCGATGATCAACTTCCACATCTACGATCGCTTGGTTGAGTTGAACGAGGAGATGGAACCAACGCCCTCCCTCGCGACGAGGTGGTCTCGGAATGAGCGCGGCGACGTTTGGACGCTCGAGCTCCGCCCGGGAGTCGTTTTCCACGACGGAACGCCTCTGGACGCACGTACGGTGAAGGCAAGCTTCGATCGACTGCTCGACCCCCGGCTCGGGCTTGCTCGCCGCAGCGTGATATCGGGCTTTGTGCGAGAAGTCGTCGTGCGCGATGCCCTCACGGTGGAATTCAGGCTTTACGAACCTGTCGCACCGTTCTTGCAGATTCTCGCCCACGATGCGCTGGGAATCGTGGCGACGAACGGGACCGAGCCGTCTACACCCGCCGGTACGGGCCCTTTTCGATTAGGCGAGTGGATACCAGGCACGCGGCTGGTCCTCGAAGCGTTCGAGGCGCACTGGCGAGGAGCGCCAGCGGTCGATCGACTTGTTTTTCTCAGCATCCCCACGGCGAGCAGCCGAGCCATCATGCTTGAGACCGGGGAGATCGACGTCGCATTTCCGATTGAACCGGTCCACGTCGCCAGCGTCGACCAAAGCCCCGAAGTCGTGGTGGAAACCTCCGCGACGCAGCGCCTCGTCTACCTCGCGCTAAACATGAATCATCCACCGTTCAACGAGAAGGAAGCAAGGAGGCTCGCCAGCCGAGCAATCGATCGCGCGAGCATCGCCCGGCACCTGCTTTTCAGCCTTGCAAACCCGGCATGGGTCCCCATCGCCGAAGGCACATGGGGGTACCGCGCGGTTACGACTCCTTTCGATCCTCACTCGGGGCAAAGCGAAATCGAACGATCCGGCTCGAACAGACCGCGGGTCTCGCTGTGGAGCCCAGCAGGGCGATACCCCCAGGACCGAGCGGTTGCGCAAGCCGTGGGAGCATTCCTCGAACTCGCCGGATTTGATGTCGAGATACGCCTGTTTGAATGGGGAGCTTACCTGAGCAGTTTGCGCCAAAGCGACGGGTGGAACGCAGCGGTGCTCGGTTGGGTGCCATCGACCGGCGACGCCGACATGGCGCTTCGTCCAATCCTGTATAGCGGCTCGCGCGGCAACATTTCCGGCTACGCCTCACCTGCGTTCGACGGCGTAATCGACGAGGCGGCACGAGAGCTCGATCCCGACCGGCGTTTGGAGCTTTATGGAAAGGCGGTCGAACGCATCATCGAGGACGTGCCGATCGTTCCCCTCTACAGCCCCCACCTCGCATTCGGGCGAAGGCGGTCGGTCGAGGGCGTTCGGCTTTTCTCTACGGAGACGATCGACTTTCGATTTGCCCACGTGACGGGGGCGAGCATGTGAGGCGTGCATTAGGGAGCGCCGCCGATTTCCTCACGGCCCTCGCCGGAGTGGTTGCGATCTCGTTCATATTGATGCAATGGCTCCCCGGAGATCCGGCGGAGATATACGCCGGAGAGGAAGCGAGCTTTGAGGAGGTCGAGGCCGTGCGACGCCGGATGGGGCTCGACCGACCGCTCCCCATTCAGTTCGCTCAATACTTGAGTCGCGCCGCGCGTGGAGACCTCGGCACATCGATTCGCTCGGGCCGCCCCGTAATCCTAGAGCTTCGTTCCCGAATGGGCGCCACGTTTCTCCTAGCGTCCTTGGCGTTGGCCTTTGCCGCCGCCGTGGCACTGCCGATCGGAATCATGTCTGCCGCGCATCCGCGCAGCACAGTCGTTCAAGCCATGGATTGGGTTGGCCTTGCCATCCTCTCCGTGCCTGTCTACTGGCTCGGCCTCACCTTGATCCTGCTATTCTCCCTCACATTTCGGGTGTTTCCCGCCGGCGGCGATGCGACGATTGCTCACTACTTATTGCCGGCGGCGGCTTTGGGCGCCCACACTGGGGTCGCCACCGCCCGGGTGCTCCGGTCATCCCTTGCCGACATACTCGCCAAACCATACTTGAACACAGCTCGGAGCAAGGGCGCGACACAGGCGCGCACCCTCTGGAAACACGCCCTGCCAAATGCCCTTGCCCCTGCTTTGACCTACTTCGCACTCGAAAGCGGCAGGCTCTTAGGCGGCGCCGTGCTCACGGAGACGATCTTTTCGATCAACGGCCTCGGTCGGTTTGTCGTTCAGTCGATCGCGTTTCGGGATTACCCGTCCGTGCTCGGCGCAGTCTTGTTGATGGCGGCAGCGGTGATGGCGGCGAACCTTGCAGCCGACTTGGTCTGCTCCAGGATCGATCCAAGGCTGCGAGGCCTATGAGCATGCACGAAATGAGGGCGCCCCAATGAACCATCGCACCCGCCTATATATCGGAAGCGCAATCACAGGACTCTTTGTCGTCATCGCAATCTTGGGGCCGCTCCTTGCTCCTGAAAATCCGAACGCAATTCATCTGGCGCGGGCATTTGAGTCTCCCTCTCCAAGCAACCTGCTCGGGCGTGATGAATTAGGAAGGGATCTCTTGTCGAGGACCCTCTACGGGGCTCGCCTTGCATTCCTCATCTCCGTGCTTGGAGTCGGCGCAGGAGCCGTAGTCGGAAGCGCAGCGGGGCTGTGGGCGGGTTATGTGGGCGGCATTGCGGATCGTGCAGTCATGCGATGCATCGACATACTCTTATCGTTTCCAGGATTTTTGCTCGCGCTCGTCGCCGCTACGGCGGTCGGTCCGGGTACGCTGAACCTGATCGTCGCCGTAGGCTTCTTCTCCTTTCCCGCGTTTGCGCGCGTCACAAGGGCGATTGCACGCTCGTTGCGACGTGAAGAGTACGTGTCGGCCGCACGAACATTGGGCGCCGGACACGGCTACATCCTGCGGCGCCACATCCTTGTCAACGCTTGGTCGTCGGTGGCGTCGATCTGCGCGCTGCGAATGGCTCAAGCGATCGCTACCGCATCAGGACTCTCCTTCTTGGGGCTTGGTCCACCTTTGCCCACCGCAGACTGGGGAACCATGATCGACATGGGCCGTGAGTACTTGTGGATCGAGCCGCGGCTCGTTCTCGTCCCCGGCGTGGCCATTGCCGTGAGCTCATTCGGATTTTACCTATTGGGCGACGCATTAAGTGAGGCAGGGGTGCTTGATTAGCCGTCGTTTCCGGACCACGTCGGCTCTTCGACGCCAAGTGACGTGTTGGCAAAGCGAGCGGCGGAAAAAAGATAGTCGGAGAGGCGATTGATGTACGAAAGCAGCTCGCCTTGGAGGGGATGTTGGAGGTGCAATGCGACAAGCGCTCGCTCGGCCCTGCGGGCGATCGTGCGCGCCGCGTGGAGGTGAGCCGCAGGCAGACTCCCTCCCGGCAGGACGAAGTGTGTAAGTTGCGGAAGGCGGCTCGACATGGAGTCGATCTGCTCTTCGAGCCAGCTTACCCGCGCCTGTGTGATGCGCTGCTGCCCTTTACCATCGGCAAGTTCGGCGCCGATCTCGAACAGATCGCGCTGGCAGCGCGCCAAAGAGGGGCCAAGGGCGGCGTGAAGCGAATCGGTGAGCGCTGCGATGCAGATGCCAAGGTACGCGTTGAGTTCGTCGATCGACCCGATCGCTTCGATGAGCAAGTCGGCCTTTGACACCTTTCCACCCCGCCACAGGCTCGTCTCGCCAAGGTCGCCTTGCCTCGTGTAAATTTTCACACACATCAACCTCCACTGGATCAATTGGCGACCGCGTCACGAGTCATTCACAAAGGTCATTCGAGTCGCCAATCGTCCGGAATCGGTTTCCTTCCCATGTATCCCGCCGCATGATCATGGTAGTACATCACCGCCGACTCACCAAGCTCCCAGCATAGCAGGACGTCTTGCCCGTGAATGATCGCGGGAAAGTCCACGAGCCCTCGCTCGAGGTCCTTGATTTGAGCCCCTTCCCGGTGAATCTCTTCGATGATCGAGTTGAGCTCGCGCACGGAATCATCCAGTATTGCTTGGGCTTCTCGATAGTCAGCCAGCATGATGAGGGATCCGTCTTCTCTGTAGCCGACGGCTTTGATCATCTCTTTTTCCCGGCTTTTCTCTCGGGCTAAGCGAATCAAATGCTTGATCCGCGCGAGGTCGCGCTCCAGCCTTGGAATCATGCCGGTGGCTTCATCAGGAGAGAACCTTCTCATGGGGCGACCTCACATGGAAATCGGCGATCCCGTCTCAAGTGGGTCACGCCCCAGCGCCAATCAAGTCGTCGAGCCTCTCGGGGTTAATCAAGCGCACCGGCGGAAAGTCGTCGGAGAGTGCGATCGTCTCATCGCGGCCATTCAAACCTCGACGCAGCAGGACGAGAGCCGCTTCGGTCCGCTCTTCCTTGCGCAGCGCGCCCTGATTGGAGGCAGCATCGATCACTGCTCTTGCATGTCGTCGCAATGCTTGAGCGGCTCGGTTTGTCCGGGCGCTATTCGAAACGTCGCTCGCGCCGAGGAGGATCGTCCCTCTCGGTGTTTGCAATTTCCAGATCGGCAGCTTGTTTACGGCGCCCAAGGGCTCGATGCTCACCCGATCCGACAGACCGACCAGACGTTCCTCGAGCGTTTTAAGGCCTGATTCGCGCTGAATCCCCCTGAGGATGCTCGAGCCCCATATCCCTATGGCGACGATACCCCACGTGCCGAACATCCGGAACGCTGCGATCCCGTGTTGATCCGCGATCCGAAACAAGGTCCCTGTCGCGAAAGCAATGACCAGCAGCGGCATAAACCGCCAAAGAATGCCCAATTCAATCACCACCGCCTAGGTTGCTTGCCCGCATCGATCGATATGTGGCAAAGAGAGGGCGTCCCGACTAATTGGACGCCCTCATCGTGCGCGTTTCGTCCAGGCCGGACCCGCCCTATTTCAAGCTGAGCAGGTAATCCAGCAGGATCTCGATTTGCTCGTCCGACAGGCCCATCGAGGGCATCAGCGTCGGAGGCAGCGCCTCGGTCGACGGGATCGGAATGTCGGGACTGAGCGCCCCTTGCATGACTTCATCCCGACCGCCTTCATTTGCGCCTTGTGTCCCTTCGGTCATCTGAGCGCCCTGTACGCCGCTTACGGCCTCCGGCGGACCGTCGACCTTGATGGGCAACTCGTAGGGCCCACCGTAGTTGGACCAGTACGTCGGCGCTCGATTGGGAACCGCAGCCGGGTTGTCGATCCACGCGAACAGGAACTCGCGGTCAAGGCCCCAAGAGCCGAGCTTCGTCAGGTCGGGCCCGACGTTGCCCCCGACGCTTCCGATCTTGTGACATGCAACGCACCCGCGGCTTGTAAATATCTCTTTGCCTGCCAAGGAGGCCTCCGCCGAGATGCCGATGCCGTCGGGCATCTTGTCGAGTTGCCACGTGCCGTCGGGATTTTGGCCCGAAGGCGGTGGAATGTGGCGCCCGACCTTATTCCAATCGCCCATCATGATAAAGGTCGTGATGGCGGCGATCATCTGCTCATTCATCGGTCCGCCGTTGTCCGCGCCCCACGTCGGCATCGCCGTGTACGACGCCCATTCGCCCGTGGTGAGCCGCACCCAGTGCGTCGTCGTCGTTCCCGGACGACCGTCGTCGATCGCACGGTAAATCAGGTCGTAGACCTCTTTGTTTTCAGAAGGATTCGCTCGGAACGCTTCCTTATTGAGCGGGGGTCCGACGACGCCTTCTCCTTGCGGTCCGTGACAGGAAGCGCAGTTCTCGGCGTAAAGCTGTGCGCCCACATCGGCCATCGCGAGCTGATGCAACGCCTCCGCCTGCGTCATCCTGGGAATGTCATAAATGAAGTACCAACCCCAAAGGAGTATGACAAGCCATGCCAAGACTGTAACCGCTATGTAACGTTTGCCCCTCACGCTTTCGATGCCCCTTTCGCCGGACGAAGAGTTCGCCGCCGACTACTCTTTGTTCATCCACCGACCGATAAAGTACAAGGCGGCCTGGGCGATGATGATCATTAAGAACACCAAAAGGAGCTCGACCGACTCGGTTACTCGAAACACAGCCCAAATACCTCCTTAACCCCAAGTGACATGCGTCCCTACGCGCCGGTGGATTAGACCAGCAGCATTGCCGGATCGCAGCCCTACACCTTCGTCACATGTTCGCTCGAGTGCTGCTGCCGCTCGAAGATTGCGCCGGTGTCGACGATCACGTCGTCGCCGCTGATTTCGATCGCCATGTAGTCCATGGGACGCGGCGCCGGTCCGGCAACGTTTTGGCCCGTCGCTTCGTAAACGGAAGCGTGGCACGGGCAATGGAACATGTTCTCACCCTCAACCCACGGAACGGTGCACCCGAGGTGCGGGCATTTCCAGTAGAGCGCAATGATCCCTTCGGGGAGTCTGGAGATGTAAAACTTGCCATCCCGGAAACGAGTCACGCTCCCGATCGGGAAGTCGCTAATCTTGCCGGCACGTATTTTGGAGCCGAAACCCTCCACCTTGCGCGGCCAAAAGAGCGCCAGCCCCGCAAGCGCAGACTCGGCAAGCACCAGGCCCGCAGAAGACCACATCACGGTCCGAAGGAAGCTGCGTCGCTTCCGCTCCTGTCTGGATAACTCCTTTTCGTTCTCCGCCAACGTCGAACGTCCCCCTTAAAGCCACTTCATAACCACATCAACCGGGGCGCTCCCGGGATCGACTTACGATTACTTGAGGAGGAGTCCCTCCGGGTGGCCGACTTCCCACGGCCACATAAGATGCATGCTGTGACCGCGAAACGCTGTTCCCACAATCGTCAGCACGATGAAGGAGGCGAGGAAAAACGAGTACAGGGCGATCATAATCTCGCGCGTGTTGGCATTCCAACGCCTCTTGACGATCACGGCAAGCGACCAGGGAATGAAGGTCATAAAGACCAGAGGCACAAAGACGGATCCCACTTCGGCGGGAGCCCCGTACAGCTCAAGCAGTGGGCCGATTCCGTGCGCTCCCTCGCCTGCAGGTAGGAACTCGTCCAAGAGGATCAAGGACAGGTTCCAGACCGTCGTGTAGACAAAGGAGAACTTGGCGATCGGAATCCCCTTCGGAGAGCTGAACCAAATCCCGGTTCCCGCTCGGCTCCTGTCGATGTACGGGATGGCCCCAAGGAGCACGAGCACGGCCGTGGGCACGATCACGCCGGCCAGCGCCGGATGCATGTGGAGCAAGAGCTCCTGAAGCCCAAGGAAGTACCACGGCGCCTTTGAAGGGTTTGGCGTCACCTCGCCGTTGGCCAAATCGGTCAAAGGCGCTTTGACCAAGATCGCCATGGCGCTCAGAGCAAAGAGATAGATGAGCGCGCCGACCAACTCGATGCTGACTAGGTTTGGCCATACGTGGACCCGCTCGCCCGGATCCTCTATTACTCTTTCTTCTTCTTCAACTGCGCGCGCCATACGTACTCCCTCCAATTTCACCATTCACAAGCACGCATTGCACCATTGTGCATGATATTGTTTGATCAAAAGCCCGCCTGCTAGGCGCCTTGCTCACCCTCGTCCGCCTCATCGCCGCCGTCGGCGTCAGAGCTTGCGTCTTCGGAATCGGACTCAGGCTTGTCGGCCGACTCAGGCTCTTCCGGAGGGGCCGGATAGACTGGCGTCGAGATGTTTCCATCCTTCCTGACTCGCCAGAAGTGCATCGAGACCAATACGATCATGGCAAGCGGGAGGAAAATCACGTGCAACGTATACCAGCGGATCAGCGTCGGCTGCCCGATTTGGAAGCCACCGAGCAGGGCGATCTGCACTTGTTTGCCGATGAACGGCGTGGCGCCTCCCATGTTGGCGCCGACCGTGATGGCCCAGTACGCAAGCTGGTCCCACGGGAGCAAATAGCCCGTAAAGCTCAAGAGAAACGTGAGCGTAAGAAGGACGACGCCGAGCACCCAGTTGAAATCGCGGGGCGGCTTATACGAACCTGTGTAAAAGACGCGGGTCATGTGTAAAAAGACGAGAATGACCATCGCGTGCGCGGCCCAGCGGTGCATGTTGCGCATGAATTGACCGAAGTAGATGTCGGTGTCGAGTCTGATGATGGACCACCAGGCGTCCCGCGTGGACGGTATGTAATAAAACATGAGAAACACGCCCGTGATGGTCAGCAAGACGAACATCCATATGGACAATCCGCCGAGTCCCCACGTGTATGTCACCTTGAGGCTCTTTTTGGCGATTCGCACCGGGTGCAAGTGAAGCGCCAAGCTGTTGATGACCACCATAACGCGCTTGCGGTCCGTGTCGGGGTAACCCTCACGGTAGATCGACTTGAAAAACCTGTTGTTCGTAATCTTTTCTCGCAAACCCATAGGGACCGATAGACCTCCCCAGCGCCAGCCATTCATCTTTCTTGGGCGCTGTATTCGCCTTCGTCGCTTACTGACGGAGCAAGCACGCATGTATGAGACCGGACGTGGACCGATCCTGGTGCGAACGCGAATTCGCTAGCGATCACTTGCGTCGGATTCGGGCAAGGCGCGTGTCGCATGCGGGCAATTTCTGGTGAGCGCATTCACAATCTCGAATAGAGAACGACGAACGCACTTCCAGCGTAAAGCCGATACGTCAAAAGCGCCAGGCGCTAAACTCGCCGACGCGAGGCACCCTGCATGCTTTTCTTCCCTGCACAGCTATATCCTCCTACCTGGCCGGATTTTCCGCCTAAAATTCTCATCGTATATTTCTTGCGACTCAAGGTATGCTTCCCCCATATTGACGCGGTCATCCTTACCTAGGATATGTGCTATCGCTTTTGAAAAAAAGCGCTTCTGAGACATCATGAACCGTCAGGTCTTCCCTGGCTCGCATGTCCGCGATCGTCCGCGCCACTTTGAGGATGCGGTGAATCGCCCTCGGACTCAGACTTTGGCTCTTGGCAGCTTGAGCAAGCAGCGTGCGACCCTCGTTGTCGAGCTTTGCATGGACGCTTATCTCGTCCGGGGTCATCGATCCGTTTCGCCGTTTGCTGTTGCCGAATCGGCGTCGTTGCGCCTTCAGGGCGTTATCGAGCAGTTTGGGCCATGTCTCCCTTCGATCCAAATCGCTTGGGTCACCGCCAGACTCGGCGCTCCGCGCTATCTCGGAATCGTTGCCCGCCGACTGCGCTTCATCTGCGATCAGGACATCGACGTCGGGCCTTTTGACGTGAACGAATAGATCGATCCGGTCCATGAGCGGACCCGATAGCCGTCGTCGATACCTCGAGATCGATGTAGGGTTGCACGTGCAGACCTTTTCCGGATCTCCGAGAAACCCGCATGGACAAGGGTTGGCGGCGGCTACCAAGGTAAACTCGGCCGGAAGCCGATGAGATCCAGACGCCCGGGATATGACGACGGCTCCTTCTTCGAGCGGCTCCCGCAGGCCCTCGAGGGCAGCCCTTTGAAACTCGGGAAATTCGTCTAGAAAAAGGACCCCACGGTGCGCAAGGCTTACTTCGCCCGGACGGACGTGGGCTCCCCCGCCGAGCAGGGCCGTCGGCGTCACACTGTGATGCGGACTTCGAAACGGCCGGCGCCGGACGAGGGGACGCTCGGGCGTGAGCATCCCTGCAACGCTGTAGACGGTCGATACCTCGATCACCTCGTCGGAATCCAAGGGCGAAAGCAACTCCGCTAGTGAGCGAGCGAGCATCGTCTTGCCGGCTCCCGGGGGACCGATCAGCATCGTGTGATGGCCGCCGGCAGCCGCGATCGTCAGCGCGCGCTTTGCGGTCAACTGCCCCTTGACGTTGGTCCAAATGCGGCCCTTTGCCAAAGCGGGCGCCGTGGGCCCCGGACCTTCGGCCGGACATCCGCGATCTCCCGCCCTCAACCGGTCGACGAGCTCCCTCAACGTGGCGACGCCCAAGCAGCGCAACTTGGGAAGCGCCCGTACCTCGGCGACGTTTTGGGCGGGGAGCGTCAACATACCCGAGCCCTTCATCGCGGCGGCGATGCAGAGCGCTCCGCGCACGGAGCGCACCCGCCCGTCGAGCGACAGCTCGCCGATGAAGACGCTTTCACTCGGTGGAAGAGGCGCTTGTCCGCTCGCGGCCAAAATGCCAAGGGCGATCGGCAGGTCAAAGAGCGTGCCTGTCTTGGGTACATGGGCCGGGGCGAGATTGACCGTGATCCTGCCCTCCGGCCAGTTGAATCCTGAATTTCTGACCGCCGTCCGCACGCGGTCTTTCGCCTCACGCACGGCCGCGCCGGGCAAGCCCACGACTTCCAAACATGGAAGCCCGCGGCCCACGTCGACCTCGACGAAGACGCGCAGTGCCTGCACCCCAAGGATCGTATACGACTCGACGGTTGACAACATCACTCGCGCACCCCCAAAAGTACGGACGCCCACATCATTTGTTCCGTATTTTCCGCGAGGAGCGCCGCGCGCACCTTTGGGGCTGGACGTTGTTTTTACCGTTACATCACCACAGCATGGAACTTCGAGGCGTTACATCATGTCCGTGTTTTGCTTCGAAGAAGCGCCGAGGAGCGTCGAGAGGACCGCCGAGGCGAATCATGCCGTGAACGCATCTTGCACGTGATTTACCTCGGGTGAAGAGGCGCCGGGCCGGAATGTGACGCTCACGACATCAAATCTGCAGTTCACGTCTGATATGCGGTTCGCGAGCAGGTATGCACGCGCAAGGCGCATGAGTCGCTCCCTCTTGCGCGCGTCGACGCTCTCGAGCGCGCTGCCATAGAGGGCGCCTCGCCGAGTGCGCACCTCGACAAAGACGAGTACGGGTCCATCCCAGGCCACGATGTCGATTTCGCCGCCCTTGAGGCGCACGTTCCGCCCCACGAGGCGATAGCCCTTGCTCCCAAGGAGGCGGGCGGCCAGCTCTTCCCCGGCCTGGCCCAAGACTTGTCGGGACCTGGTCACTAGAGATCGCCTCCGATTTGTCTGCTTCCGCCTCGCTCCCCTAAGGATGGGATCACGTGGCGCCTTCTTTGGAGTGTAAGCGGACGTTGAAGCTCATTCGGTGAATGGGCGAGGGGCCCCACTTCGCGATCTGCTCGATGTGAAATGCGGTTGCATACCCCTTGTGCCGATCGAAGCCGTACTGGGGAAACCTTCGGTGCATGACCTCGACGGCGTACCGGTCTCTGGCTGTCTTGGCCAGAATGCTCGCGGCCGAGATCGCAGGTTCTGATCGGTCGCCGCCGATCAACGTCTCTTGCCTCAATCCCAAGCGGATTGCTCGTCGATTGCCGTCGATGACCACAGAAAGCCCTTCAGGATCCACACTTGGAAATCGACGCAAGAGGTCTCGAATCGACCTGGTGAATGCGATGCGGTTCGCCCATTCGATGCCGCGCCCGTCGATTTCGTCGACGGAGGCGAAGGCGATCCCGTAGGCAAGCGCCGAACGCTTGATCTCTTGTTCCAAGACAAAGCGACGGCCCGGTCCGAGCGCCTTGCTGTCCGCAAGTCCTTCGATCGGATGATTGGGGTCGAGTACGACGGCAGCGGCGTAAATCGGGCCGGCAAGACACCCACGCCCCGCCTCGTCGACGCCGCAGATGCTCCGTTTAGGAATCGAGCCCGATGCGTGATCAGGTTTTAAATGGAAAGGGCTGTCCAATCGTTCGCGAGTCCCTTCTCCAAGTCAATCGGGGTGCTCGAGCGTGATGCGGCCGAGCAAGCCGCTTCGAAACTCAGCCGTTACGGCGCCGGCCGCCTTCTCGAGGTCGGGCGCGGAGCCCCGCAACAGGCCACGGCGAATCGCGATCTCACTTAGGATTTCGTCCGGATCGGCCGTCTCCTTCTCATCGATGCCATACCTTTCGGCAATTCGTCCAGGGTGTGCTTCGGCGAGGTAGCGAATGAGTTCGCGCCCGGATTCGTACGCGTCGTACGCGGCAGGGCCGATGCATCCGAGCCACACGAGCTTCAGCGCCGTCAGGCCCTCGAGTGCGCTCGGCCACATCATTCCCGGACTGTCGAACAAGTTGATGTCGCCCTTTAACGAAAACTCTTGTACGCCGCGAGTCACGCCGGGCCGATCTGCCTTCTCCGCCCTGCCGCCAAGCGCCCGAATTACGGTCGATTTGCCCGTGTTGGGCACGCCGACGACCACGCCGCGACGTCTTACTTTCCCAACCTTGGGCATCGCAAGGCCCGGGATGGAACGCAGGCGTTCTCCCGGATCATGTGGCGATTTACCAAGGAGGCGCCGGAGGGCGCCCGCGATGAGTCTAGGAGCCTGGGGATCCAACAAAGAGAGCGCGAGCACGTGCTCACGGCTCGCCGAGAGGCGCTTGGTCCATAACGAAGTCGCCCCCGGGTCTGCCAGGTCGGCCTTCGCCAACACGAGCAACCGGGGGCGATCCGCAGCAAGCCGGATCAAATCGGGGTTACGGGTCGAAACGGGAGCCCTGGCGTCGGCGACCTCGACGACGAACTTGGCGTTCTTTAGAACGCCAGGGAGCGCTCGTTTGGCCTTCTCCATGTGGCCTGGGTACCACTGCACTCTAAAATCGGACACCGGTCGATCACCGGCCGACCGCTGCCAAGGCCTCGGGCCTTTGGATAATGCCGATTTGGGTGACAGGCCAATACCTAAGGAGCGCTCGGCCGACAATGTTCCGTTTTGGAACGGGACCTACATCGGGAAAGCGGCTATCTTCGCTGTTGTTCCGGTTGTCTCCGAGCACCCAAACCGTTCCCTCGGGAACGACGATCTGACCGTAGGGTTGGTACATTGGGCCTCGGATGTACGCTTCCTCGATCGGCTCACCGTTGACGTAGAGCGTCCGATTGCGGATTTCCACGGTGTCGCCGGGAAGTCCGATCACCCGCTTGATAAACTTCCTACGGGGATCTTGAGGGTAGCCGAATACGACGATCTCGCCCCGCCGCGGCTCGCGGAACCGGTACGTCAGCTTGTCGACAAGGAGTCGCTCCCCATCGTGAAGCGTCGGCTCCATCGAGCTTCCTTGTACCAGAAACGACTGCGCGATAAAAAAGATAATGAAGAGCGCGAGGACGATAGCAATCGCAAACGACTCGGCGTACTCCCGGATCTCCGACTTGACTTGAGCCAACCTGAGCCGCCTCCCAAGTGAAAGACCAGTTTACCGCTTCTCTTTGATTCGAGCGGCCTTCCCTACTCGATCCCGCAGGTAAAAGAGACGGGAGCGGCGCACTTTGCCGCGACGCGTCACTTCGATCTTATCGATTCTTGGGGAGTGCAGCGGAAACGTTCGCTCGACGCCGACGCCCTGCGACACTTTTCGCACGGTAAACGTCTCGGTCAGGCCGCCGCCCGTACGCTTGAGAACGATGCCTTCGAACACCTGGATCCGTTCCCGCTCACCTTCGACAACTTTTGCGTGGACACGAACCGTATCTCCGGGCGCGAATTCCACAAGGCCTTCGCGTTTTTGTTCAGCTTCAATCGTTCGGATGAGGTCCATTGCCGTCCAATCCTCCTTACTAAACAAGCGTCATTTTATCACAACAGTCCGGGCGCAAACAACGATCATGACGTCCTGCGCTCACTCGTCATTTCGCTCGGTTTCCCTTTGGTCCAGCTCCGCCAACATCTGCAAATCTTCGGCAGAAAGGTCGGCGGTTTCGAGCAAGTCCGGTCGGCGCTCCTTGGTGATCCTTAACGCCTGACGCCTGCGCCAGCGCCGTATGCGTTCGTGATCGCCGCTTAGCAACACGTCCGGCACGTCGAGCCCCCGGTATGTCGGAGGGCGTGTGTAATGCGGGTACTCGAGAAGGCCCGAGGCGAACGAGTCTTCGAGCGCGCCCTTCTCGTCGCCGAGCGCCCCCGGCAACAGGCGCACTACGGCGTCGATCACGACCATGGCGGCAAGTTCGCCGCCTGTGAGCACGTAGTCGCCGATCGAAAGCTCCTCGGTCGCAAGGTGCGTCCGAATGCGCTCATCGACGCCTTCGTAGTGACCGCAGATCAAGGCGATACGCCGGAGCGCTGCGTACGACGCTGCGATCCCTTGATCAAATCGCCTTCCTTGCGGCGCCAGAAGGATCACGGCGTCTACGGGGGTCGGGGACGCTTCCTTCACTGCGTCGAAACACTCAAAGACCGGTTCGGGTTTCATGATCATTCCGCCGCCGCCGCCGTAGGGCGTATCGTCGGCCGTGCGATGCCGGTCTTTCGTGTGGTCCCGTATATTCCACACCCTAAGCCGAACCAGTTCCCTCGCCCTTGCACGCCCCACGATGCTCTCTTCGAGCGGAGAGAACATGCCGGGAAAGAGCGTGAGCACATCGATCTCCAAAAGTCGCTTACCCCCGATAGATTTCGAGGAGCCCCGGCGGAGGATCGACGACGATGGTCCCAGACGAGATATCTACTCGCTTCACCACGTGCTTGACGGCCGGAAACAGGATCTCCGATCCGTCGTCGAACTCCACGACGTACACGTCATTTCCGGCCGTCGTGATCACGTCCGTGAGGCTCCCGAGCCGGTTCCCGTCGACGTCGTACACGATCGAACCGACCAGTTCGAAGACGTAATACGTCCCGTCTGGCAATGGGACGACCTCATCTTCGGACACCTCGAGCTGGACGCCTCTTAGCCCCTCCGCTGCGTTTCGATCGTCGATACCTCGAAGTTTCATCACGTACATGCCTCGGCCGTGCGGCCTGGCGCGCTCCACTTCATACTCAGCGCGACGCCCTTCGATTTTCACAGAAACCTTTTCCGTGCTTTCGAGGCGCTCCGGAAAATCAGTCAGGGGTTTGACCCGCACTTCGCCGCGAATGCCTTGCGGCGAAGTGACCAGTGCGATCGCAATCCACTTGGCGCTCATGGCGGGGCGCGTCAGTCGACGATCTCGACGTGAACCAGTTTTCCGCCCTTGGGCGCCGCAGCTTTTACGACCGTCCTGAGCGCCTTTGCGATCCTGCCTTGACGTCCGATCACTTTCCCCATATCCGAAGGCGCCACTCTCAGCTCTAAAATGAGCGACTTCTCTCCCTCGACTTGGCTTACTTTCACCTCTTCAGGGTGATCGACGAGGGACTGGGCAAGGAATGTAACGAGTTCCTTCACTCGGACTACACCTCGCTCTTTCTTGACGCAGAGGGATCTTAAGCCTCCGCTGCCTCCTCGGGAGCCTCGCTCGCGCCCTCCGGCTGGCCGGCGCCGATGACACCGGCTTCAGCGAGGAGCCTGCGGGCGGTGTCGGACGGCTGCGCGCCTTTCTTAAGCCAGTCGAGCGCCCTTTCGCTGTCGATCGAGACCGAGCTCGGGTTTGTCAGTGGATCGTACTTGCCGATCGTCTCGATGATGCGTCCATCCCGAGCGCTGCGTGAGTCAGCCACGACGATGCGGTAAAACGGACGCTTCTTTGCTCCCATCCTCTTCAATCGAATGCGTACTGCCATGATTTTCACCTCCGAACATCGTTTGCGCGAGCAGAATGCGCGCGCAAGGCCCATGCTAAGAACCGCCAAAGAGGTTGCCGAACGCCCTTCTCGAACGCCGCTTGCCCTTTGGACCCATGAACTGTTTCATCAATGCCTTGGTCTGGTCGAATTGCTTGAGCAACCGATTTACGTCTTGCACCTTCATCCCGCTGCCCATGGCAATCCGTCGCCGACGACTGCCGTCAATGATCTCGGGTCTTCGTCGCTCCTCGACCGTCATCGAATTGATCATCGCTTCGACGCGTGCGATCTGGCGGTCGTCGACCTTGAGGTTGGAAAGCTTGTTGCCGACGCCTGGGATCATCCCAATCAACTGGTCGAGCGGACCCATGTTGCGGACCTGTTCCATCTGTTCCCGGAAGTCCTCCAAGGTAAAGTCGTCGCCTCGGACCAACTTGTCGACCATTCGCTGGGATTTCTCGGCATCGAAGGCGGCCTCGGCCTTCTCGATAAGGCTGAGGACGTCGCCCATCCCCAAGATGCGCGATGCGATGCGGTCCGGATGGAAAGGCTCGATCTCGTCGAGCTTCTCGCCTACGCCGGCAAACTTGATCGGCGCGCCGGTCACGGCCCTTACGGAGAGCGCTGCTCCGCCCCGGGCGTCTCCGTCCATCTTGGTGAGGACGACGCCGGTAATGCCAAGGCGGCTATGAAAACTCTCGGCCACGTTGACGGCGTCTTGCCCCGTCATCGCATCGACGACGAGCAGGATCTCCTTGGGATCGAGCGCCTCTTTGAGGCGGGATATCTCATCCATCAGCTCATCGTCTACGTGGAGCCTACCTGCCGTGTCGAAGAGGACCACGTCGTTTCCGTGCCGCTCGGCGTGGGCGAGCGCCTCTTTTGCGATCACGACGGGTGAGACGTCCGTGCCCCGCTCAAAAACGGGAACGCCGATCTGCTCACCGAGGACTTGGAGCTGGCGAACAGCCGCCGGGCGGTACACGTCGCCGGCCACCATCAGGGGACGCTTTCCTTGGGATTTCAACATGCGAGCAAGCTTGCCCGTGAACGTCGTCTTCCCTGACCCCTGCAGTCCGGCCATCAAGACGACGACAGGGGGACGACCGGATAGGTCGAGCTTTTTGTTCTCCCCGCCCATGAGGGCCGTCAACTCTTCGTTGACGATTTTGATCACTTGCTGCGCGGGAGAAAGGCTGCTGAGTACTTCTTCGCCTACGGCGCGCTCGCGCACCTTACCCAGAAAGTCTTTGACGACCTTGAAGTTGACGTCCGCTTCGAGGAGGGCAAGGCGCACTTCCCGCAGGGCCACGTCGACGTCTTTCTCGGTGAGCTTGCCGCGCCCCCTCAACTTTTGAAAGGTTGCTTGCAACCGCTCAGACAAAGTGCCAAACAAAGCTCATCCCCCCGTTTCTTTCGGGTAGTCAACGAAACGTCAAGCATCCCAAAGCTCGCTCAGCGCCTTGCGAACGCGCGCCAGGCGCATGATCGCGTCCTCCGTTTGGGGAAGGCCACGCAGGCTTTCCTCTACCGACTCGAGGTCTCGCTCGATCGCCTCGTAAGCTGAGCGCTGTTCCTCGTAGTGCTTGACCAGCTCCAGCTTTGACTCAAGCTCGTTCAAGGTGTGCGTGGACCTGCGCAAGATGTCGTAGACGGCTTGGCGGCTCACTCCGTATTGACTGGCAATCTCACCGAGCGAAAGGTCGTTGTCGTAGTACAGAGTGAAGAACTCACGCTGACGCTCCGTGAGCAATTGACCGTAGAAGTCGAAGAGCAGACTCATCCGCACCGTCTTCTCGATCATGCCGCTAGCACGACCCCTCCCGCGCGCACGCGTTCCTTGTGTTAAGCACAACTGCTTTACAGGTGTAACCTTACCAGAGGCGGCCTAGGGTGTCAAGGGCGAGTGCGGGAATCAGCATCCAGTCATTCGGAGCCGGAGTTCTCCTTTTCGTCGTCGCGAAAGAGCGCCCGAACGAATTCGTCAGGGTCGAACGGGCGGAGGTCGTCGATGCCCTCGCCCACACCGATCAACTTGACCGGGACGGACAACTGATCGCTCACGGCCAGTACGATTCCGCCTTTGGCCGTGCCGTCGAGCTTGGTAAGCACGACGCCGGTCACCGGCACGGCGTCTTTGAACAACCGCCCTTGCGACAGCGCATTTTGACCCGTCGTCGCGTCCAAGACGAGCAGTGTCTCGTCGGGCTTCCTGCCCAGCTCTCGCTCAATCACCCGAAACACTTTGCTGAGCTCGTTCATCAAGTTGGTCTTGGTCTGTAATCTTCCTGCAGTATCGAGCAGAAGAACATCGGCCCGCCGCGCCTTGGCCGCTTGGACCGCGTCGAAGGCAACCGCCGCCGGGTCGCTCCCGGTGTGTTGAGCAACGATCTCAGCATTCGCCCGCTTGGCCCAGACCTCGACCTGTTCGATCGCCGCTGCACGAAAGGTGTCTCCGGCTCCGATCACCACGCGCTTTCCTTCGGCGCCAAACCGAGCCGCGAGCTTTCCTAGTGTCGTCGTCTTTCCAGAACCGTTGACGCCAACCATCACGATGGTAAGCGGGCCGTCACCGCCTGGCCGCTCCGCAAGCGTATCTCCCCGGAGGCGACTTGCAAGCGCCGACTCAAAAAACGGCCGCACTGCTTCCGCGTCTCGAATCCGCTCTTCCCGGACCTTCTCCCGCAACTCTTCCACGAGGCCGATCGCCGTCTCGGCCCCAGCGTCAGCGAGGATCAACGCCTCTTCGAGACTTTCAAAGAGTTCGTCGTCAATCGCTCGCCCTGATTTCAGAGCGTCTTTGACCCGGCTTACTAGGCTTTCTCGAGTCTTTTCCAGACCTTTTCGAAGCCTGCCAAACCACGAGCGTTTCTCCTTCTCTTCAGCCATCGAACTTCACCGTCCAATTGATATGCGTATTGGCCGCCGTCACGCCGATTTCACGTCGCCCAGTTTGAGCGAGACGAGCGTGGAGACGCCGGACTCCTCCATCGTGACGCCGTAAAGGCAGTCGGCCGTCTCCATCGTCGGCTGACGATGCGTAATGATGAGGAACTGGGTGTTGTGGGAGAACTCTTCGAGAATGCTCCTAAACCGCACCAGGTTGTGCTCGTCGAGGGGCGCATCGATCTCGTCCAAGACACAAAATGGACTTGGACGCACGGTGAGGATGCCAAAGAGCAGCGCGATCGCAGCTAGGGCCTTCTCTCCTCCGGAAAGCGCCATCAAGTTTTGCAGCTTTTTGCCCGGGGGTTGCACAAAGATCTCAAGGCCCGATTCGAGCGGGTTGTCAGGATCCGTAAAGGCCAGGCTGGCTTGTCCTCCGCCAAAGAGCCTGCGAAACATGTCGCTGAACGCAGTCTTGAGCTCGTCGTATACGCTCTGCAGCTTTTTTACGCTCTCGCGGTCGATGCGGGCGATCACTTCGGTCAGATCGGCCTTCGCCTCTTCGAGGTCGTCCCGCTGCGCCGTCAGAAACTCGTACCGTTCACGCGCCTCGCGATACTCTTCGATGCTTCCCGGGTTGATCACACCAAGTTCATTGATGCGTTTCTTGAGGGTTCGAGCCTCCGACCTCATGGCTTGCTCGTCGTCGACGTTGAACGTTGCGGATTCTTCGCCGTCACTAAAGCCGCGCGCTTCGAGCTGTTCATCGATGCGGGCGAGCTCCGACTCGACGCGCTCCCGCTCGATCGCAAGGCGCGTCGCCTGCTCTTGAAGCTCCTCGAGCGCAGTCCGCGCCTTTGCGGCGCTTTCAGAGAGCGCCTGCGTCTTATCGCGCAGCGCAGATTTTTGGACATGCAACTCGCTCACTTGAGCCTGCAGCTCCGTCCGCTCTTTCTCCGCGCTCTGCGCCGCCGCGGTAGCCCGCTCGATCTGAAGCGTCGCCTCGTTTCTTCCCGTGTTGATGCTGCGCAGCGCCTCTTCTTCCTCCGCTACCGACTGCCGCACCTGGACGGTCTCCTTTTGCAGGCGTTCGATCTCGCGTCTACGCTGCTCGTTCTCGCGGCCGATTTCCGCGAGCGAGACCTTTAGCCGCTCCACCTCGTTTCGCAGCGCCTCTTCCTTCTCTCGGTTTCCCGCCACCGCCTGTTCATATTGAGCGACGCGCGCCCTTAGCGCCTCTCGATCCTCGATCATGACGGCGATTTGCGACGAAGCGCTCTCGACCTCTCTCTTTAGTGTCTCCTCTTTTGCGCCTAGCCGTTCGAGCGCTTTTTCGCACTCGGTCAACGAGGCCTTGAGGCGAGCGACCTCGGCATGCGCATCCTTGACGTCGCGCTCACACGAAAGCTTCTCGATCTCGAGGGTTCGCCGCTCCTCTTCGAGAGCGGAGGCCCGGTCGACGAGTTTCCGAGCTTCGTCATCGAGGAGGGCAATCGCCTTTTCGATTGCGGCGGCTTTCTCCTCAGTGCTCTTCAAGCTCATTGCCAGCGCGTCGATTTGACGGCGACGTCCAAGCAGACCCTCGGATCTGTGAGACCGGCTGCCCCCGGTGATCGCCCCGCCCGGGGTGACGACGTCGCCTTCGATCGTGACGATCCGATTGATTCCCTGGACGCGCTTTGATACGAGAAGGGCGGCGTCGAGCGTGTCGGTGACCACCACTCTGCCAAGCAGGTACTCGACCACAGGCTCGCACTCTTTTGGAGCCGTGACGAGATCGGAGGCAACGCCCACCACGCCCGGAAAGTCGGCAAGGCGCGCCCTAGCATCGCCCCGAAGCGGCGTCGGACGGAGCGACTCGATCGGAAGGAACGTGGCCCGGCCGAGGCGCTTCTCTTTTAGGTATTCAATGGCGAGTTTGGCGCTTTGATCGCTCTTGGCGACAACAAACTGCTGGGCCGAACCAAGCGCGACTTCGATGGCGGCCTCCAGGCGTTCCGGCGCCTCGATGAGCTCCGCGACCGCTCCGATGAGTCCCCATTTTCGCTCTCGATCCGTTTCGAGCACCGCGCGAACGCCCCGATGGTAGCCTTCGCGAGCCTCTTCCATTTCGGCTAGAGCTTTCTTTCTCGCGGCAAGGTCCTGCGCGGCGCGCCGCTCTGCGGCGAGTTCCTTCTCTTTTGCATTGCGGTCTGTTCGAAGGCCCGCAATCGCGCTCTTGATCTGTTCGCGTTCATTGTGAGAGCGCGCGAATGCAGAATCGAATTGGGCGAGCGATTGTTCCTTGGCAACTTTTTGCGCCTCTGCCGCCTGGACTGCGCTGGTCAGGGCATCCCGCCTCGCCAACAGTTCGGATCGCTGCTCGGCAAATGCCGCGATCTCGCGGTCGTACGCCTCGCTCCTTGAGTGGGCGGCCGCGATATGCTCCGACAAGGCGCTCAGCCGGTCTTGCGCGCTCTTTAGGCTTTCACCGCTCTCGCCGATGCCTTCTCGCAGCTTGGCGAGTGCGCTGGAAGCGCTCTGCAACGCCTCTTCCGTGTCCTTGGCCGCCGCGACGCCGCCTTTGAGCGCGCGCTGCGCCTCAGCTTCCGCGCGCGTCGTATTCTCCAGCACCTCATTAAGGTGGACAATCCGGCGTTTTCGTTCTTCCTCCTCAGCGTCGTAACGCTGCAACCGTTCCCTCGCCATTTCCGCGCGATGGCGTGCTTCGACTTCCAATTCCCTTGCCCGATCTTCCCGCGCCTTGCGATCATCGATCTCCCGGTCCAACTCCTCGATCGATTGGGTCAGGGCTTGCACCTGGGTCTCGATCTCCTGCATCTCGCCCCGGACCTCATCGCGCCGACGATCGACTTGCTCACACGATCGGACTACGCCGTCTCGCTTTACCGTTGCCCTTCGCCGCTCTTCTAAGAGCAAGCCTACCTCGATGCGCAAAAGGCGCTCCGACAAATGCTGATATTCTTCTGCCTTTTGCGCCTGAATCTCCAAAGGCCCGAGTTGCCGCTCTACCTCTCGAATGATGTCTTGAACGCGCACCAAGTCTTCTTGGGCGCGCACGAGCCTACGGATGGCTTCGTCCTTTCGTGCCTGGTACCGGGTGATGCCCGCCGCCTCTTCGAGAAAGGCGCGGCGATCCTCGGGACGAGCGCTCAAGATTGCCTCGACCTCGCCTTGGCCGATGATCGAAAGGGAGCCCCGGCCGATGCCCGTGTCCATGAATAGTTCTTGAATGTCCCGCAACCTGCAGGGCGCCTTGTTGATGAGAAATTCGCTCTCGCCTGAACGATACACCCTGCGGGTCGCCGTAACTTCCGCATATTCGAGCGGAATTCGTCCCGAGGCGTTGTCGAATGTGATGGAGACCTCGGCCAAACCGACAGCCCGCTTCGCGTCGCTGCCCGCGAAGATGACGTCCTCGAGGCGCACTCCCCGAAGCAACCTGATGCTCTGCTCACCTAAAACCCAGCGCAGAGCGTCGGCGATGTTGCTCTTGCCGCTGCCGTTTGGACCCACCACGGCGGCGACGCCCCTTGGGAGCTCGATCGTCACACGGTTTGCGAAGGACTTAAAACCTTGGATCGATAGGGATTTGAGAAACAACTGCGAATCAGCACCTCGTTTTCTTAAACCCCCCTAGTTTTCGCCGGGAACGAGGATGCCCCTTCTGTAACCGAACGCTCGACTACCCGCCGATCTGAACCTCCATGAACAGGTCTCTGCGTTGCCTTACCTTTTCGGGGATGCGCGGACTTAGGAGCGAACCATACGTGTCGACGATTCGTTTTAACTTCTGCTTCACTCGTGTGCGGGCGTTGTCGACCACTTTGGCGTTGACGCCGATGACCCGTTCGATTTCGCCGCTCGAGTACCCTTGCAAAATCAACGTCGCGACCGTGTACTCCAATATGGACAGGTGATTGGAGAGCAGCCGGTCGATCCATTGGCTGACCGCCTTGCGCTCAACGGTTTCGTGGGGGTCGACCGATGATTCGCTCAAGGGGATCAGGTCCATGACGGTGCGCGTTTCGTCTGCGTTTACGTAGCTGTGAAGCGAGATCGCGTCGTTAAGCGCCTTGTGCTTGTTCCCGTTCGTCTGCTTGATCACGTTATAAACCTTGCGGATGATGCACATGTATGCAAAGGAGCTGAATTTGACGTTAAACTCGTCGGGGCGGTATTCGTCGATCGCGCCGAGCAGCCCGATGAAACCCTCCTGCATCAGGTCGTCAAACTCAAGGAAGCTTGCGTAGTGTTTCTTGACGATGTGTTTGACCATCGGCAAGTACTTTTTTACCAAGTCATCTCTTGATTCGAGGTCGCCGTTTCGAATGCGAGCGATGAGTTCGAGGTCGCGAATTTGATTGGCCGTTGCTGCCACCTTTATTGAAACCTCCTTGGTACAAGCCGTGCTATTTACATGTATACGGCTTGTCTCTTGGGAGTATG
>CAYRIY010000040.1:0-27845 GCA_964424335.1 uncultured Clostridia bacterium | reverse complement strand
TCGATTCCGTTGATAATATGGGTAGCTGCTATCTCGATGATTGCCGCGATCGCTTCGTCCGCACACGCTCAGGTACAAACGATTCGGATCGTCGGTTTCACCCCCAACCAATACGCCGGGATCATCGAGCAATTCGAAGCCCAAAACCCGGACATCAAAGTAGAGGTCGAAGTATTGCCGGGAAGTTGGGGCGCCCAAGCCGAGCAGATCATTGTCCGCAAGGTTGCCGGGGTTCCCTTTGACGTGATCCGAACCGCGACCGAGAACTTTCGCTCTCTTGTGGCGGCCGACGTCTTCACTCCGTTGACCTCGTATATTCAACGGAGCCAAGGCATGTCCGGCGCGATCGACGACATCCATCCAAACTTGTTCCTCCCATTCCAGTACCAAGAAGACTTGTTCATGTTGCCCATCCTGTGGAACGCCCCGGCCATGGGATATAACGTGAACCACTTCGACCAGGCAGGACTGGCAGCGCCGGCTGAAGACTGGACTTGGGAAGATTTTAGGGATTTGGCGAGCAAGTTAACAAAGCGGAGCAGCGATACCGCGGCGGCGCCCGAAATCTACGGCACAGCCCTGAGCATCGACTACTTTCCCATGTTGCCCTGGGTCAAGTCAGGCGGCGCACGGCTCTTGGACGATTCTTGGAGCGAGTCGCGGGCCAACTCTCCCCAAATGGCAGCCGTGTTTGAATTTCTCCAGCGTTTGCTTTGGGAAAATGAGAGCGCAGTGATCCGAGGTGGGCCCTACAACCCCGATCTGGGTACCGTCTCGATGTGGTCGCAGTGGGGCGTCGCAAACCGCCCGGTGGAGTGGAGCGCTCAGCTTTGGCCTCGAGGAGAGAGTCACACGAGCGTCTTGGGTGTGGGCGGCATCGGACTTTCCAAAACGAGCCAAGCCCCCGACGCAGCTTGGCGCTTTATGGAGTTTATCTTTACTCCGGAATCACAACGGATGCTCCATCAATCGACAGGGGCGGTAGTCGCTCGGAATTCTGTCATGAACGAGATGCTCCGTGGCGAGATGGCTGACACGTACCAGGTCTTGTACAATGTGTTGAACGACGTGCGCGTGATTCCGTCACCCCCGTCGTACCCGGAGCTCGAGCGCGTCTGGGCCAGCATCTTGAGGCGAGTCGTAAACAATGATATATCGCCCGTCAACGCGGCGATCGAACTGGATCACGAAATACAAACAATCCTCATCAACTCACTTTGACGCTGAACCGATTTCGAAACCATAACCCGGTCCAGTAAGCGAGAAATGCCTCCCGATGCTCGCAAGAATTTGCAAAGCGTCGGGAGGCATTTCCCATATTGTAAAGGCTAAATCAAGACTTCCGCTTGAAGACCGGGCCCGGATCCCACGGCGTGCCGAGCTTGGGAAGGGCCCAGCGATCGAGTCCCCACCACCCGGCGACGCGCCAGGCCAAGACGAGCCACGTCGCGAGGATAAAGAGCAGCGGGTTGCTGCTCACGGTCCCCGCGAGCAGGAAGTTCGCGTTCATCAGACCGCCGAAGAATGCGGCGATGCCGGTGAGCAGCCCCACGATCAACCCGAGGCCGACCAGGATTTCGCCGATCACAATGAGGTAAGCGAACAGTGACGCATTCGGGAGGACGAGCGTCTCGAGGAACCAAGCGTACCAACCCTGCACGTCGGGACGGTCGCCGGCCGCCTTGTTGAGCGCCCCCGACACAAAGCCGCGGATCGCCGCGCCGGCGTTCTCTCCGGTCCAAGCAGGCGCCCCCCACTTGCCAAGACCGGCGCTTAACCACTGCCACCCAACGTAAACTCGGATCAACAGCCATAACCACGCGAAGCGAACGTCACCAAAAAGCGTTCTCGAAATCGGGGGTTCGGGAATGTAATAATTGCGCGCCACGACGACTCCTCCTTGCACTCACCCGTAAATGGGTCGACACTCCTTGCCGACCTGTTCAGATGCTATTCGCCCCCGTAAGGTTTGGCTCCTATCCCCCTCACCCACGACTTTACCGTGGACGCGAGCTTGCTGCGGGAAAACGCCCTCAATGCACCAGCGGCGGCTCGGCGAGCCTGCTCGAGGATTCCTTTCGTCGAGCGCCGCTCCCCGTACCGCTCAGCCAAGTATAAATCGGTGAGCTGCGTCAGGGCCGCATCGCCTCCGGCGCCGATCTCGGACCGGCGATAGCGTCCGAGGTATTCGAGCGGCGTCTCCGAATCCCGGCGCGAAAAGCCGCGTCGGCCCATGCGCCCGACGACGTCGACGTAAATCGCGGTCACGCTCCGCCGCTCGCTCTGTCCCGGCCGCCGCAGCCGCCGGTGCGGAGCGTGAATCGCCGCCGGCCGGACTTGGCCGGTCGACCTGCGGAGCAGGCCCCACCTGGTGAGCCAGCGGACGATCGCGGCGCGAATTTGTTCGAACAGCCATCCGATCCCGACCGGTAGCCGTCCCATGCCCCTCGATCGCTCGCCGCGCCTTGGCGTGTGAAAGATGCGCCGCGCGATGAATGCCAGTGCGAGAAGAAGCGCCGCCCAAAGGAGAAACGAACCTCCGGACCCGCTTCCAATCCGCCCCCTACTTGCAGCATCGGCGAGGACTCGGTCGAGCGAGAGGCGGCCCAAACCCTCTCCGATTCGCCGACCGGGAGCCTGAGACGGGACCAAGAGCGGCCCGAGGCGCTCGGTCACGCGCTCCATCCAACTGTTGAAGTTCCAAATTCCAAACGGGGATAGATTAGCGGGAATAAAGAGCGCGAGCGCCGCCGGGAGAATCAAGAGCCAAAACCCGATGCCGCCGCCTTCGATCCCTGGCTGGATTTGTGCGCCCTCGCGCCTTAGTTCGAGATGAATCAACCTTTGGTGCGTGCGAGCGATCAAGACGAGCCCTGCGGCCACAAACAAGACGCCGCCCAAAAGCGATAGCGCGCCGCCCGTCCCTGGGTCGCCCGACACAGCCAGCGAAGCGGCCGCCCACCCCCCGGCGGTGGCCACCGTCAGGGCAAGCAGCCGCCCACGCAAGCCGCGGTACACGTCCGCCCAGACGGCCAGGTCATTCCCCCGCCCGTCGATCGTAACCGGACGCAAGATTTGATCGAGCCAAAACGCCGCCGCCCAGGCCGCCAGGACCTGAAAAATGGGGAGCGACGCCGCTGCGAGCGCCGTGAGCGGAGCTTCTGCCGAGAGCCGATACCCTCCCGAAAGCTCGACGAGCAATGCGGCCACGGCCGCAACGCCGACCACCTCGACTGGCCTAAATGCGGGGTTCCAGCCGCGCCTTGCAAACCGAGCCGCGCCGTAGCCGCCGAGCCAAGCGGCAAGCGCTGTGAGGGGCGCGCTCCAGAGATAGTGCCCAGCGAGCGCGATCGTGGGAGGCAACTCGAGCGCCCGTCGGACCACGATATCGAGCGCGCCAAAAATGCTCAATACGCCCCCGAGCGCGCACACCACGACGAGCAGCCTCGCATCATCCTCCATTCGGCGGCCATTGCCCGACACACGTCTCACCTCGCTACTTAAGCAAGCGATTGCTCGGCGCTGCTCTCCTCGCCGCCCAAATCGACGGGGACCGACTCGAGTGCATCCGCGATCACGCTCTGAGCCGTGGCGCCTCTCAGCCCCGCTTGTGCCTTGACGAGGATTCGGTGGGCAAGGACCGGCTCGGCCATCCGCTTGACGTCGTCGGGGATCGCAAAGGCCCTCCCCGACAGCGCCGCCCGGCTCTGCGTGGCCCGGTACAGTGCGAGCGAGCCTCGGGGGCTCACGCCGAGCGCCGCTTCCGAGTGCTCCCGGGTTTTGCGGACGATCTCCACGATGTACTCGCTCACCGCCCTCGAGACGTGCACCTCTCGCACGATCTGCTGCGCCTTAATGAGGCCTTCGGACGTGACCGCTTGCTCAAGCTGCTCGATGGGGTGCTCCCCTTTGAGTCGCTCGAGCATTTCCACCTCGGATGAGGCGTCCGGGTAGCCGATCGACACCCTGGCAAAGAACCGATCGAGCTGCGCCTCGGGCAGCGGAAACGTCCCTTCGAACTCCACCGGGTTTTGCGTCGCAATCACCAAGAAAGGCTGGTCGATCCCGTGATGGACCCCGTCCACCGTCACTTGGAGCTCTTCCATACATTCTAAGAGCGCGGCCTGGGTGCGGGGCGTGCCGCGGTTGATCTCGTCGGCCAGCACCACCTGCGCAAAGATCGGTCCCGGCCGAAACGAGAAGACTTGCGTCCGCGGATCGTACACCGTGACCCCCGTAATATCGGACGGCAGAAGGTCGGCGGTGAACTGGATCCTCCGGTACGAAAGGCCTAGCGACCGAGCAAGCGACCTGGCGAGCACGGTCTTTCCCACGCCCGGCACATCTTCGATCAGGATGTGCCCGCCGCAAAAAAGTGCGACGAGCGTATCCTCAATAGCCTCCCTTTTTCCCACCAACACGCGTGAGACGTTCTCGATTAGCGTCGCAGCCAGCTCTTGAACAAATGAAACGTCGGTCGTCGTCGATCCGATTTCTTCGGGCACGCGTCAAGCCCCCCAACTCGCAAAATATCCGTTTACGTTAACCCAAGCGACGCGATGTCGCCACCGTAGGAAACCCTGGCATATCCGACTCCAGGCGGCAAGTCGACGTGGTCCTCGCCTGTCGCCACGTGCACGAAAAGAGTCTGAAACCCCATCTGCCTCAGGCGGGCAAGGCCTTGCGCGGCAGCTTCGTTCACCTGGGGCGCGACCCATACCAAAGACGTCTCCTTCTTGAGCGCCGCCGCGTGTTCGACCAGCGCATCGACCTCAAAGGGCTTGTCGGTCAGCTTTGCGACTGCGAGCGCTTCCAGACACGCTTGCAGGTGGGCGTCACCTTTGTGAAAACCGGTGAAATAAAAGGACGCCCCTCGCTCCAGCGCTTCGTGCTCGCAGTGTGCGTAAAGGCCAAAGACCTGACGCCTGGCGTCTGCCAATGCCAAGATCGACGCTGCGGTCTCGATCGCCAGCTCGGACATTGGGCCCACGTTCCACTGGGCGTACTGGTCGTACGTAAGGTCCAACGCGACGGCCAGATTGAGGGTCCCCATCGGCTCAAACTTCTTAACTTTAAACGCACCGGTATGTGCGCTCGCCCGCCAGTGGACATGACGAAAGGAGTCGCCCTCCACGTAATCCCTCACGCCGGAGATTCGGCTTGGATCAGACAAATGCAGGCTGGGCGCCCGAAACGCGCCCGTCTGCATCTGGGATTGGATGCCGAGGCGTTCAATCGAGTGGATGCGCGGGTAGACCAGGACCTCGCTTTGCTCTGTGCCTGCGGCCGAAAATCGCTCGATGCCAAACGGGTCGCCCGCCTCGATCTCGACCGGCCCAACCGCATATCTGCCGCGCTTGGTCGCTTCGACTTCATACTCGAGCCGGACCTCGGCTTTTGGAGGAAGCGCAAACCCAAAAGTGCGCTCGGAGACAGCCTTCAAACCGGTCTCCCCTTGGTCGCTCAATCGCACCCACGCAAGCGGCGCGCGGCTTGGATTGGCGACGGTGAGCTCGACCTTCGCCCGCTCGCCGGGAAATAGGCGCGGCTCTAGCCGCGACCGGCTGATCGTGAGCTTTCCAAGCGCCCGCACGACGCCGATCCTGTGCACCAGGTAAGCGCCCATGAGCGCGTACAGGAGGTAATAGATCGTGCGACTTTGGAAAAAGACGGCCAACGCGAGTAGGGCAAAAAAACTCTTAGCCCAGATCGACACGGGTAAATCAATTCCCCCAAAAAGTGAGTGCGGCGCAAGGCGCCGATCGGCGAAGCTCGGTATACGGATTTTCATTCTTTGAATGATGGGCGATGCCTTTTTCTCGGGCAGGAGTTCGCCCGTGGAGTTGGAAGTCGCGAGTTGTTCACGAGGCTTTACATCAGGGAGGATGAGCGCCATGTCCAAACTCTCGATTCGCGATGTGCGAGTGATCCTGACGGCGCCCGCGGGCATCTGCCTCGTCGTCGTCAAAGTCGAAACGTCCGAGCCGGGCCTATACGGCCTCGGCTGTGCCACATTCACACAAAGGCCGCTCGCCGTACAGTCGGCCGTCGAGGATTACCTGAAGCCCTTTCTAGTCGGCAAAGACCCAAGCCGCATTCAGGATATTTGGATGTCTTCGTACGTCAATTCGTACTGGAGGGGCGGCCCCGTCCTCAACAACGCGATTTCCGGGGTCGACATGGCGCTTTGGGATATCAAGGGCAAACTGGCGGGGATGCCGGTGTACGACCTTCTGGGAGGAAAATGCCGCGAAGGCGCCGCCGTGTACCGGCACGCCTCGGGCCGTGACGCGAGCGAACTCGAAGAAAACGTGCGCAAGTTTATGGAACAAGGTTACCGGTACATCCGCTGTCAGGTCGGGCCGTACGGAGGCCTCGATCCAAAGCGCCGGGCTCCGGAAAACGCGCCTGCGGGAGCGTACTTCGACCCCGAAGACTACGCGCGGAGCGTCCCCAAGACCTTTGAGCACATCCGCAGCGCAATCGGTGATGACGTCGAACTGTTGCACGACGTCCACGAGCGCCTCCCCCCGATCGAGGCCGTCCGCCTTGCAAAGCGGCTCGAGCCGTACAACCTCTTCTTTCTCGAAGATCCCCTTCCCCCCGAGGAGATCGAATGGTTTGAGACGCTGCGCGCTCAATGCGCGACGCCGATCGCCATGGGTGAGCTCTTCACGCACCCGACGCAGTGGAAGCCGCTCATCGCGAGCCGGCTCATCGACTTCATTCGCGTGCACCCAAGCGCCATCGGCGGTTTGACGCCGACCATCAAACTAGGGACGCTTTGCGAAACATACGGCATCCGGACGGCTTGGCACGGTCCTGGGGACGTCTCGCCCGTCGGACACGCCGCCAACGTCCACTTAGATGTGAGCGCACTCAACTTTGGCGTACAGGAGTGGAGCGGGATCTCAGAAAGGCTGGCCGAGGTATTTCCCGGTAGCCCCGAGGTCCGAGACGGCTACGTCTACCCCAATGAGCTTCCCGGCCTTGGCATCGATATCGACGAAGAGCTGGCGAGCAAATTCCCATACAAGCCCGAGGTCGTGCGGTGGACGGTAGCAAGGCGCCCCGACGGGACAATTACATTTCCCTAATATTGCCCGGTTTTGTTTGACCCGCGCATCCGCATATTAGGGGGTAGTCTTGTAAGACGATCCCACAAAGCGGGGCGGTTTGTCGACTATGGGAAGGACGATGTCTCGACTGTTCATCGCCGGGGGAGCCTTGGCCGCCGGAGCGATCGCCCGGTCAAGCCTTGCCAGGATGTACACGCCGTACATGCCCGACATCGCGCTGCATGCGGGCATTGAACTCGTCTCAAAGCCAAGGCGCACCTTGGCGATCGCCCGCCGCCCGGGCGACCTCGAGTTTCACATCGGCGGCAGCCTCTTTTTGCTCGCCAACAATCAAAGCCGGGTCACCGCAGTCGTGTTGACCCAAGGCGAGCGCTCATCCCGCTCTCCGTCGATCGGCGAGATCAGATCGAAGGAGCAGCGTGCGGCTGCGTCCGTCCTTGGCGTCGACCTACTACAGTACTCGCTTCCCGAAGGCAAACTGCACGAGGGCCCGGGCCTTCGGAGCGTCCTCGAAGACGCCTGGCGCAAGGTAAACCCTGAAGTCGTCTTCGCGCCCGACCCCCAAGGTCCCCTGTTCTTTCCCAACTCGGACGACGCGGCCATCGCGGACGCATTGCTCGGTATCGCCCGCCAGGCCGCGACGGCCAATGCGCGCCTTTACCTCTACGCAACCCGCCGCGCCAACGTCATTGTCGATATAACTGAGACGATCCAGGAGAAAGTGAGTGCTGTGCAATGCCACCGGAGTCAACTGAAAGGTCCGGACGGAGCGTCGCGGTGGTACGTGAGAAGCACGAGCCGCCTCAGCCGGGGACGGACCCCCGCGATGTACACCGAGAGCCTCTATCGCCTCGTGTGAGCGGGCCCGGGGCGTCGCCCCTCGGTTTTGACGCCACGCTGCGGCTGCGAAGCGCCTTTAACCGCGGTCTACTCAGCCTTGCGCGCACACGCGCAGGCCGGTGGTACATCAACTCATCGCTGCGTGCGGCGCACCCGCACATTGCACTCGCCGCCGGCGCCGAGCTCTTGAGCCGCCCAAGGAACGTGCTGGCGTTTACCGCGCACCCGGACGATCTCGAGTTTTTTGCAGGCGGCGTGCTCAAGAGGCTTTCCCAAAGCGGCAGCAAGATCCACGCCTGGGTGCTGAGCGACGGCGAAAAACATGGGGGCCACGCTCGCATGGGCGACATTCGTCAAGGCGAGCAAAGCAGCGCGGCCTCACTGCAAGGGTTTGCGTCCGTGCACTTTGCCGGACTTCCCGACTTCGCACTCCCGGAAGACCCAAGACTCGAGCGCGTCGTTGCAGAAGCGTGGAAAAAGCACAAGCCGGACACCGTGCTTGCGTTTGACCCCCAGGAGTTGATCGCGCGGATGGCCAACCGCGATCACAAGGCCTTAGGCAGGACCGTCATGGACCTTGCTCGCGCACACTTTGACACAAATGCCCGCGTGTACTTCTATGGCACGCGCCAACCCAACGTTCTGATCGACATCGACCCGGTCTTCGAGGAAAAGATGCGGGCCGTGGAGTGTCACACGAGCCAGCTCGTATACCTCACACGCCGCGAATATCGAGAAGGGTTTGCGCTCATGGCCGAGGCTTATGCTCACGGGACGCCGTGCCGGTTCGCCGAAGGCCTTTACCGCCTCGTGTGAAGCGCAGGTAATCATTGTTGGCCCCCGCCCCTTTACAGCGTTTCCCATCCCATACTATAGTTGAAAGCAGGAGTCGGTCTCCGTTTAAGATAATATCGTGTAGGAGCCGAGTAATGACTTTTTCCTAGTGGCTAATCGTCAATTGTATGTTAAGCTATGTCTGCAAGGAGCCATTGGCGAAACGAGCGGACTTTCGCGCCGTCTGACTGTTTAGATGACACCTAACCGGCTGCCGTCCAAGGAAAAGCGCTTTGGGGCCAGTCAGGAGTCGTCGCCTTCTTTCGCGCACGTGCGACGGGGCAAAAGCGCGCGCGGGCTTTGCAATGTATGGGAGGGATAGATCCGTGGCCGACAAGGACTTTACGTGGAAAATTGGAGGAGCGCAAGGCGAGGGTATCGACAGCGCCGGTGAGATCTTCGCGCTCACACTCCACCGAATGGGCTACTACATCTACGCGTACCGACACTTCATGTCGCTGATCAAGGGCGGACACACCAACTACAAACTCCGCATTTCCACCCGTCAGCGGCGCCACAGGGGCGACAGCTTGGACCTGCTCGTCGCGTTCGACCAACGAACGATCGATGAGAATATTTACGAGCTGCGCAGCGGCGGCGCCGTCCTCTACAACGAGGGCGCATTCGAGCCTAAGGTTCCCGCGGACTCGGACGTCGTGCTCATCGGCGTGCCGATGCAGCAGATCGCCAAAGACCACGGCAGCATCGTGATGACGAATATGGTAGCCATGGGCGCATCCGCTGCCTTGACCGGTCTTGATCCGAGCGTCTTTGACGGATTCATCGCCGAGAAGTGGTCGCGCAAAGGCAGTGAGGTCGTCGAGGCCAACCGCCAGGTCGTCCGGGCCGGATACAACCGCACCCTCGAGGCGACCGACTGGCGCGGAAGCCTGCCGGAGTTGCCTGAGGCCTCCAAGGGCAAGAAACGCCTGTTTCTCCACGGCAACGACGCCCTGGCTTTGGGCGCCGTCGTCGCCGGTTGCCGCGTCGTAGCGGCTTATCCGATCACACCTGCTACAGACATCCTTTACAGCTTGCTCAAACTGTTGCCCCAGTACGGCGGCGTCGTGCTGCAGGCGGAGGATGAGATGGCGGCATGCCAGATGGCCGTGGGCTGCAACTACGCCGGTGTGCGCGCCATGACCAGCACTTCGGGACCCGGGTTTTCACTCATGACCGAGACGCTCGGGCTCGCCGGAGTTTCCGAGACGCCGCTCGTCATCGTCGACGTGCAGCGCGCGGGCCCCAGCACGGGGATGCCGACAAAGACCGAGCAAGGCGACGCCTTCCAAGCGATCTTCAGCTCTCACGGCGAGATCCAGAGGATCGTGTTGTCGCCCGCCACGGTCGAAGACTGCTTCTACGACATTCAGAGGGCATTCAACTTGGCCGACAAGTACCAGTGCCCGGTGATCGTCCTCTCCGACCTGGTCCTTGGCCTCAACAAGCAGACCGTCGAGATCGACGACCTCGACTTCGAGCGGATCGGGATCGACCGAGGCTACATGCTTGACCAAGAGAAGCTGAACAAGATCATCGAGGAGCAGGGCGAGTACAAGCGATACGAGCTCACGGAGTCCGGGATTTCCCCCCGTGCGCTTCCTGGCCAAGAGGGCGGCATTCACATCGCCATCAGCTACGAGCACGACGAAAAGGGTCTCGAAGACGAGTACCCCGAAAATCGCATTCCTCAAACCGATAAGCGCATCCGGAAGATGTCTTCGTTTGACCCGGCCGAGTTCGGCGTGCGGTACTCGGGCGACGAGTCTCCGGATATCTTGCTGATCGGGTGGGGATCGACCAAGGGCCCGCTGGATGAAGTGAGCGAGAAGTTGGCCGCGAGCGGCGTATCGGTGGCACACCTCAACGTCAGCGTGCTCTACCCCTTCCCGACCGAGAGTGTGAAAGCGGCGATCGAAGGAGCAAAGAGGGCCCTCATCGTCGAGAACAATGCGTTCGGCCAGCTCGAGCATTTGATCAATCTCTACGTCGGGCACTACGAACACCTGCATTCGTACCGCAAGTACAGCGGCGAACCGTTTAGGCTCTTTGAGATTGAGTCTAAGATCCATGAAGTGCTCGCGCTCAGCGAGAGCGCACAGGAGGTTGGTTAAAGATGGCTACCGCCGTTACGATGAAGGATTATCGAGTTAACGCCTATCCCAGCACGTGGTGTCCGGGCTGCGGGGACTTCGGCGTCGTCGCGGCGACGCAGAGGGCGCTGGCAAACCTCGGCATCCCTCCCCACGAAGTCGTGGCCGTAACCGGCATCGGGTGCTCGGGTAAGTTCAACTACTACCTCGGCGCGTACGCGTTCAACTCGATGCACGGGCGCTCCATCCCTGTCGCGCAGGCGATCAAGATCGCCAACAAAGACCTGACGGTCATTGCCGCAGGCGGCGACGGAGACGGTTACGGCATCGGCGTCGGGCACTTCGTGCACGCTTGCAGGCGCAATATCGACATCACGTACATCGTCATGGACAACCATATATACGGGCTCACCACCGGCCAGACTTCGCCCACGAGCGACAAGGGCTTCGTCACCAAGACGACTCCCTACGGCGCGGCGGAGTATCCGATCCGCCCGTTGTCCCTCGCCCTTGCGAGCGGTTGCGGGTTTATCGCGCAAGGATTCTCCGGCGAAGTGAAGCACCTGCAGGGCCTGATCGAGGCCGCCATTCAGCACAAGGGCTTCGCGCTGGTCAACGTGTTCAGCCCGTGCGTCACTTTCAACAAGGTGCAGACGTACGACTGGTGGCGGGACAACTTGGTCAATCTCGATGAGGATGAGACGTACGACCCGACGGACAGGGCGGCGGCGTTCCAAAAGATGACCGAGACGGACGGCGTCGTGCGCGGCATCATTTACCGGGAAGAGCGAAAGCACTACCAAGAGGAGCTTCCCAACTACGATCCCAATCCGCTGGTGGAGCAAGACCTATCCCAGCCGATCAAGGATCGCGAAAAGCTGCTCGCGCCCTTTATGTAGGGGCGTAAGCAGCAATAGTCGCCAGCTCTTCGAGGCTGTCCCAATCGCTTGGGACAGCCTCGTTTTTCTTTGCACTAGATCTTTAAGTTGCTCGAGTGAATGTGAATCCGGGCGTCCGGGCTGATCAATCGTTTGGCTTGCCCCACGGCGGTTGCGACTTCCCCAAAGCCGGACGCAATGAGCTTTAGCTTGCCGGGGTATGTGACGATATCGCCCGCGGCAAACACGCCTCTGATGTTGGTCGCCCCGGTCTGGTCCACCGGGATCTCGTCGCCCTCCATCTCGATTCCCCAGTCGTGAATCGGGCCGAGGTCGGGCGTGAATCCGAGAGCCAGTACGACGGCGTCGACGCCAATCGCCTCTTCCGTATCGTCCCGGTTATCGTAGATGACGGCGCCCTCCACCCGGTCTTCGCCCTCGATTCGGCGCAGTTCGTAGTGGACTTTGACGTCGACTCGCGAGTCCATCATCTTGTCGACGCTGGTCTGGTGCGCCCTAAACGCCTTTCTCCGATGGATCAGCGTCACTCTGCGAGCGATGGGCTCGAGCTCGAGCGCCCAGTCGACCGCGCTGTCTCCCCCACCAACGATCAGGACGGACTTGTCGGCAAAGTCGCTCAAGTTGAGCACCGTGTAGTAGACGCCCCGACCTTCGAGCTCCAAGACGCCCGGCACGTCGAGCCGCTTGGGCTCAAACGCTCCGATGCCCGCCGTCAAGACGACCGTTTTGGAATACCGATCGCCCCGGGTCGTCCGAAGGCAAAACTCACCGCTTGGCGTCTGGATCAAATCCAAGACCCGCTCGTTTAGGCAAACAATCGGGTTAAACCGCTGCGACTGCTCGATCAACTTGGCTGCAAGGTCCTTCGCCATGACCTTGGGGAAGCCGCCAACGTCGTAGATGTGCTTTTCGGGATATAACGCCGTAAGCTGCCCGCCAAGTTGCGGCAGCGCTTCGATGATCCGCGCCGAAAGCCCCTGCATGCCGGCGTAAAACGCCCCGTAAAGGCCCACCGGTCCGCCGCCCACAAACGTGATGTCGACCAGATCTTCGGCGTTTTTTGTATCTCTTGTCTCATGCGCCATGTCCAATGCCTCCAACATTACTGTTCCATTGCGATCGCCGCTGGTCTCTCGATCGTTTTACCCACCACCGTCATCGTATACCAACCCAAGAATTTCGGCCAGGGAGTGTGTAAAGTACGTTCCAACAGCAAAGAATGACAACGAACGTCGTCGCCTCAAACGATGATGTTGATCGTTTGAGCCTGGAGAAACATTTCTCACGGCAGCCAATCAGGTTTCCAGGGGAGGATACATGTTATGTCACAAACCGCCAAACACGTCGACATCAGCCTGACCATCGGCGGCGACGCCGGGCAAGGTGTCGAGTCGAGCGGTGCAGGCTTTTCACTCGCGCTGGCGCGCGCGGGCTACCAAGTATTTAGCATCGCAGACTACCAATCCCGCATCCGAGGCGGCCACAACTTTTACCAGATCCGAGCTGCCGACTATCCGATCCACTCCCACAGCGATCCACCTCACCTGCTGATCGCCCTCACGGAGGAGAGCGTCGAGGTCCACGTCTCCCGCTTGGCAAGACAAGGAGGCGTCATCTACGACTCGAGTCTAAAAGGCGTCCAGCAGATGATCGAGGAGGCAGGGGCCTTGGCATTTCCCACGCCTCTCGTCGAAATCGCGCAGCGTCATGGCAACCGCGTCATGTTTAACACCGCCTCGCTTGGGACCGCAGCCGCCATCATCGGGCTCGATCTCAAGCCGGTCCTCGACGTGATCGAACAGCGCTTCGGCGAAAAGAGCAAAGAGCTCGCCAGGCGAAACGCCGAAGTAGCCAAAGAGGCATACGAGTACGGAAAGACACATTTTGCCGGATCGTTCCAGCACAAGCTGCCCCCTCCCCCTGACGCACCGCCTCACATGCTGATTTCGGGAAACGAGGCGTTCTCGCTCGGAGCCGTCGCCGGCGGGTGCCGTTTCATCGCAGCTTACCCGATGACGCCCGCGACAACGATCTTTGAGTGGATGACTTACCGGGCCAAGGAGTTAGGCATCGTCACAAAGCACGCGGAAGATGAAATCGCCGCTGTCTGCATGGCGATCGGCGCCTCGTTTGCGGGCGCCCGGGCAATGACGGCGACGTCGGGCGGCGGGTTTGATCTGATGGTCGAGGCATTGGGACTCGCGGGCATCGTTGAGTTGCCGCTCGTCATCGCGGAAGTGCAACGGGGAGGGCCGTCGACCGGACTGCCGACCAGGACGGAGCAATCCGACCTCCTGTCCGTCATCCACGCATCGCACGGTGAGTTTCCAAAGATCGTGATTGCCCCGGGCACCGCCGAGGAGTACTTTGAGTCCGGTTGGCGCGCCTTCAATCTGGCCGACAAGTACCAGACCCCGGTGATCGTGGTCGCCGACCAGTTCCTTGCAGGTTCTCCGCGCACCGTTCCTTTGGACGCACTCGATTATGACTCGGTACACATCGATCGAGCGAAGACGTTGCCTCCCCGCTCCGTTGCCCCAAGCCAATCTCAAAGTGGGAATGGAGCGCTCAGTCGAAACGGCAGCAACAAACTCGCGCAGAACGGATCGATCCACGAACCCGGTCGGTACCTTCGGTTTGCCTACACGGAGGACGGAATCTCGCCAAGAGGACTCCCAGGGGACCCGAACACCGTTCACGCCCTGGTGAGCGATGAGCACGACCCGGAGGGGCACATTACCGAGAATAAAGAGATCCGCATCAAGATGCACGCGAAGCGAATGAACAAGCACGAGCTCGCCCGCTCCGAGATGCGTCCCCCGAGGTTGATCGGCGAGGGCGACGCCGACCTGACCCTGCTATGTTGGGGGTCCACCATCGGCGCCGTCCGGGAAGCAATCCCGCTCATTGCCGAGCACGGCCTGAGGGCGAACGCGCTCCACTTTTGCGACCTCTGGCCGTTTCCGACCGAAAAGACATTGCCGCTTCTTGCAAACGTCCGTCGCTCGATCGGAGTGGAGCAAAACTTTACAGGGCAGTTTTGTCGGCTCCTCAAAACGGAGACCGGCTACGAGGTCGACCACAAGGTACTCAAGTGGGATGGGAGGCCGTTCTCTCCCCAGGAGATCGCCCAGTCCGTACTCGAGGAGGTAGGCGTCCATGCCTGAGGTAACGACAGAGCGCACCGTCACGATGAAAGATTACGACAACAAAGTGAGGCCTTCGTGGTGTCCGGGCTGTGGAGATTTCGCAATCCTGACGAGCCTTAAGAGGGCCTTCGTCGAACAAGGCATCGCCCCCCATGAGGTCGTCGTGGTCGGAGGAATCGGTTGCGGCAGCAAACTGCCGAACTACATCTACTCGTACGGGTTCATGACCATCCACGGGCGGCCCCTACCCGTCGCCACAGGCATCAAACTGGCCAATCCCGACCTCCACGTCGTGGTCACCAACGGCGATGGCGACGGCTACGGCATCGGCGGCAATCACTTCATGCACACGTGCAGACGCAATCCCGACATCACCCACATCGTGGAGAACAACCAGATTTATGCGCTAACCAAAGGTCAATACTCGCCCACCAGCGAGCACGGGTTCGTCACCACCACTTCGCCGGAGGGCGCCATCGAACGAGCCGTCAACCCGACCGCGCTCGCGCTCGCGGCCGGCGCTACGTTCATCGCTCGGGCCTTTTCGGGCGATCCCAAGCATTTGACCGAGATGATCGTCAAGGGAATGCAGCACAAGGGGTACGCCTTGATCGACGTACTGCAACCTTGCGTCACGTTTAACAAAGTGAACACCTACGACTGGTACGAAGAGCGGTCCTACAAGATCCTCGACGAAGAGCCGAACTACGACCCCACCGACCACGACGCCGCCTGGGAAAAGGCAAACGAATGGGGCGATCGGATCCCGCTTGGAGTCATCTACCAAAGGACGGAGTTTCAATCGTACGAAGAGCACGTTCCCGGCCTCTTGGACGGCTCGGTCGTCCCCCGCTCCTTTGAGGGCATACCCAAAGAGACGTTTGAAGCCCTAAAGTTGAGCTACACATAGGAAAAGGCGCTGACGCCCTTGACGTCGCCGAGCGGATGAAAATCCTTGCGGGCCAGCAACGCTGGCCCTATTGGGCGGCAAGTGGGGACGGCAGCCAATCAGACTTTTAGAGGAGGAGGATCCAACCTTGAATCGTGACCCACGAGGATTTCTAGCGCGGGTAAAAGATGCGGCAAAGTTCGACACAATCAAGGAGGCCGACGAGGCCACAAGGGCCACGCTCCGCAGCATGCGGTCCGTACTGAGCGCTGATCAACGCAACCGGCTGTCGCAGAGTCTTCCGGGGCCGTACGCCTCCGAACTGCAATCAGACGAAGCGGACGGCGATCCCGACATCGACCGCGAGACGTTTATCGGACGCATGATGAGCAAACTCCCAACCGAGGCGCTTTGGGACCAATCGCTCGGCGGCCTCGACCTCGTGTCCGTCCCGGCGGGCGACGAAGCTGCTCGGCGAACACAGGCCGTGTTCGCAGGGATAAAAGGTACGGTTGACACTGAGTTTGCGGAGGAGATCGCGGGCGCGTTGCCTGAGGACATAGCCGACTGGTTTAGGAATGCTTGAGAACAATATCCATTCGACATGTTTTGCGGCCACCATGGAAGGGAACGTCGGCTCACAAAGACAATAGTAATTGGAATGACCCACGGGTCACGATCCACTTGCTCTACTCTACCCAAAGGAGCCCGACGTACCTTGAGCGAACTCTCGGAAAGCAGCAAGCTGCGAGGGGCCACGGGGGAAGGCCCACCTAAGCGGGCTACGACTCGCCATATGCTGGATTTTACAACCGGGAGCATACCCCGGCACATACTGGTCTTCTCTTGGCCGATGTTCGTGGGCAATCTCTTGCAGGCCCTGTACAATACGGTCGACAGTTTTTGGGTCGGCCGTTTTTTGGGTCCGGCCGCGCTCGGCGCGGTCTCGGTCAGTTTCCCCATCATCTTTGGTCTGGTAGCCATCATACTTGGCTTGACGATGGCAACGACCACGATGGTCGCCCAGTATCGGGGCGCGGGCGACGACGCGCAGGTGAAGCGGACCGTCGCGAACTCCCTCATCGCCATTACCGTCCTCGGCTTTGTTTCTACCATTGTAGGCATCGCCTTGCGCACCGAAATCCTTCAGTGGATGCAAACGCCGCAGGAGATCCTCGAGCCGGCCGCATTGTACCTTGGGATATTCCTTATCGGACTCATCCCGATGTTTCTCTTTAACGTCTTCGCATCGATCCTCAGAGGCCTGGGCGACTCGCGGTCGCCTTTGCGTTACTTGGCTTACGCGACCGTTCTCAACATCGTGCTGGACCCGATCATGATCTTTGGAGTCGGTCCCATCCCGGCGCTTGGGATCAAGGGCGTGGCCTTGGCGACCGTCATCTCACAGACACTTTCTGCCGTCCTCCTCCTTGTGCAGATGGTGCGTAACACAGACCTGATCTCGCTCGAGCGCAGCGCTTGGCGCCTGGACGGCGGTCTGATCGTCAAGATGTTCCGCATCGGGATTCCGGCGGGTTTACAGACCATGATCGTGTCGTTTAGCATGATCATCCTCGCAGCAATCGTGAACGGATTTGGTCCTACGGTGGTGGCCTCTTTCGGCGCTGCGCAACGGCTCGACCAGTTCGCATTTATGCCGGCGCTCTCGGTGAGCTTTGCCGTGACTGCGCTCGTCGGTCAAAACTTAGGCGCCGGAAAGTACGAGCGCGTCCGGGAGATCCTCCGCTGGGGCAACATCCTTACGGGAGCGATTACCGCGGTCGTCACACTCGTCGTGATCTTGGCCCCGACACCGTTACTTGCGGTGTTCACCCGGGACGCGGGCGTGCTGAGTGAGGGCGCGTCTTACTTGCGGATCGTCGGCCTCTCCTACATTCCGCTCGCCCTCATGTTTACGGTGACGGGCGTATTGCGCGGCGCCGGCGATACCGTCGCTTCGCTGATCATCAGCTTTATCACCATGTGGGTTGTACGGCTGCCATTGGCGACCATTCTCGCACACGGATTTGGCTGGGGCATCAACGGAGTGTGGGCGTCGATCACCGTGAGCACCGTGCTGGGAGCTGCGCTCACGTACGCCTATTACGTCACCGGCCGCTGGAAGAAGTTTGTGGTGGTCGGGCGACCCTAGTGCGTGTCTTAAGCGGGCGTCCGGAAACGATCGGACGCCCGCTTCGTATTTGGCCGCCGCTATCGCCGTTTGCGCAGCGGGGTTGCCATCGTCTGTCCGATCTCCTCGCCGATTCTGAGCAGTTGGTTGTATTTTGCAAGCCGCGACGAGCGAGCTAGTGATCCGATCTTGATCTGACCACCATCGAGGCCAACCGCAAGATCGGCGAGCGTCGCGTCCTCGGTCTCGCCCGATCGGGCCGAGATCACCGTCTCAAACCCTGCTTCTCTAGCGATGCGCACTGCCTCCACGGTCTGGGTCAGGGTACCGATCTGATTCATTTTGACGAGTACGGCGTTGCCGGCTCCGATCTCGATTCCTTTGCGAATCCGTTCAGGGTTGGTCGTAAACAAATCGTCGCCCACGATCTGCACCTTGCTCCCAAGCCGCGCGGTCAGGAGGCGCCAACCTTCCCAGTCTTCCTCTGCGAGCCCGTCCTCGATGGAGTAGATCGGATAGGCGCGCACCCACTCGGTGAGGAGGTCGACCATGCCTTGGGCGGTCAGCTCGCGCCCTTCGGACGCCAGGCGGTAACCGTTCGACTCTGGATCGTAAAAGTGGGTCGATGCGACGTCGAGGGCGATCGAGATGTCGCAGCCAAGCTTTAACCCCGCGCTCTCGATCGACTCGCACAGCACATCGAGCGCCTCCTGGTTGGAGGCGAGCAGCGGTCCAAAGCCGCCCTCATCGGCAAGCAGCGACCCGATGTGCCCCTTCGCGATCAGAGTACGCCGAGTCGACCAGTAGACAGCGGAGATCATCTCGAGGGCCTCGGGGTAGGTCGACGTCCCAACCGGAGCGATGAGGAAATCTTGAAAATCGACGTTCTTGCCTGCGTGGAGCCCACCGCTCAAAATGTTTACCATCGGCAGCGGAAGTTTCGGCGCTCGCCCGGGAGGAAGATACCGCTCTGCAAGATAGCGGTATAGCGGAAGCCCGCGAGCCGCAGCGGCCGCGTGGGCTGCTGCAAAGGATACGGCGAGAATGGCGTTGGCGCCAAGGCGAGACTTGTTCGGCGTGCCGTCCAACTCGATCATGAACCGATCGAGCCCTTCTTGATCCAGGGCGTCCCAACCGATGAGCCTTGGAGCCAGTTCATCCACCACGTTTTGAACGGCGCGGCGTACGCCCCTGCCCTGAAACCGCCCGGTCTCGCCGTCCCTCAACTCCCACGCCTCAAACTGTCCGGTTGACGCTCCGGACGGGGCCATCATCCGGCCGCGGTGTCCCGATTCGAGCTCCACGTCCACCTCGACGGTCGGGTACCCCCTTGAGTCGAGAATTTCTCTGGCTGCAACGCGTGCGATTTTCATCAACGTTCGTCTCCTATTCGAAACTGATCTCCGTCCAGCATGTGGGTGAATCCTCAGGAAGCGAAGGCGCGGCGGATGCCGGCGGCCGGGTCGGAGCCGCCGCGCACGATCCAGTCACTCCCGACGCTCCTGATCATCTCCTTTAGCCAAGGATCAGTGATGTAGGGAACTGTCGACTTCCCGTCGATCCGGGCGAGCAACATGAGGCCAAGGTGCTTCAAAAGGCCGTCGCACGGCCCGCCGTACCCTGCCAGGAACGCGTCGATCATCGCCGCCGCCTCGCTCTTCATGTCGAGCGCCCACCCTTTTAGCATCAAGTGACCGCAGCAGTACGCCTGATCAAAGACGGGGTTGCCCCAGTGCGCCACTTCGTAATCGAGCAAAATGAGCGCGTCGTCCCGTGCGCCGCGATCCGGCATGACGAGGATGTTCTTAGGAGAATAGTCGCCGTGGACGAGGCACTCGCCTTCATTCGTCAGCTCGTCGATGAGCGCAGCGATGGCTGGAGCAAGGCTCGGGTGCCGATCGCTCAACGTCCGGTGAAACGGATCGATCCGCAGCTCGTAAAAGTAGCGCAGGTCGCCAAAGTCCGGCCGCAACGCGGCGCTTTGGGCCCTGCTCCTGTCGTGCACCATATGGAGTAGTCGCCCCGCAGCGCGCGCCGTCTCGATCGCCATGTTCCCGGACATGAGCTGATCTTTCCAGCACTCCGCCTCGTCAGGAGCGCAGGTCATCACATAGACGTGGGCCTCCGGGTCTCGGTGCACGATCTTGGGGATCGTTCCAGGCGGCAGGAGCGGCTCCAGCGCCAACATCGCGGCTTGCTCCCGCTCGATGCGCCCGACGTCCGAATACCAATCAGCGTCCACTTTGAGCTTGGGCAAGGCCTGTTTCATCACCCAGCAAAAGCCCTCGCCCGCAATCTTCCAAACATCGTTTGAAACGCCCCCGCTGAGCGGCGTTACGTCGACCTTTGCCCCGTCACTGACCCAGCCCTTTTGAATGAGGTACGCCCCTACATCGCTTAGCACGTCGACTTAAGCCTCCAAGTGCAGTTTCGCCCAAAGGCGCCGCCGAGCGTCCCGCCGCGCCTTCTAAGCCAGAACCTCGTCGAGGGAGACCTCGCGCCGCAGCCGACTGCTCATCTCGATGGCAAAGACCATCGCCAACGTCTTTAAGTTGTCCTGGGCGCGCGTCGGAGGCGGCGGCCCTCCTGCGAGCGCCTTGAGAAAGTCCTTGCACAGGTCCACCTGAGCCGTCGCTCTGCCCCTTCCCGAAGGCTCCACAAACACATCGCTCTCTTCGGAGCCTTCACTGAGCACAACGCGCTCAACCCCGTCGTACGTGACTTGCCCATTCTCGCCTTCAAAGCGCCAGACGCCGTCAAAGGACGTCACTTTTCCCTTCGCTGCGTAATTGCCGCTGTAGTGTACGCGCGCTCCGCTTGGGAACCGGAATATCGCCTCTGCAACGGTCGGACCGTCGCAATCGTTCCAGTCGGGGTTCCAAAGCTCGGCGGCGCACGATTCGGGGTCCTCACCCAGCACGTAACGGAGGCAGTCAAACTGATGAACGCCTTGGTTGAGCAAGATCGGCAACTTCAACCCCACCGAAGGCCTCCAGCGGTAAAACTCGACGCTCCCGCCCGTGATCCTGCCGAGCCGAGACTGGACGAGGTGCGCCATGTGGCGAAACGTCGCCCCGTACCGATACTGTTGTGCGATCACGACGTGCACGCCGGCCTCCTCGGCCCGCCGGGTGAGTTCAATGGCCGTGGCCAGATCTTCGGTGAACGGTTTTTCGATCAGGACATGTACGCCAAGTTCGAGACAGTCATTGATGATCGCTGCGTGAGCGGCGTTGGGAGCGCAAGCAACGACTGCGGGCGCCTCTGTGGCCTTGACCGCCTCCGCGAGCGAAGTAAAGCGACGCGCTGGCGGTATCCCCAGTTCTTCTCCCACGGCGTCCAGCGTGGGGCGGTGCAGGTCGACCACACCGACCACGTCGGCGCCGGCCTGCTCGGCCCATCGCACCCACTGCTTTCCCCGGTTGCCCAGTCCCAAACACACGATTCGCATGAATTCAACAAACCTCCAACCTATACTCCGACTACGTTGATTTGTACCGTTCCGGGTTGAATTCCTTCGAACATGAGCAGGTTGACGCCATCCTCGGACGAAAGTGGAGCGCGGGAAAGTCATTCGTACTACACGAAGACTGATCCCCAAAGGCGCAAGCGAACTGCGCCTGGAGAGACACAGTCAAAGGAGAACGAGCCATGCTCAACGTCATCTACCTGAACACACACGACCTCGGCAGGGTCATCGAACCGTACGGCTACCCCGTGCCGACACCAAACCTCATGCGGCTTGCGAAAGAGGGGACGCTTTTTCGCAAGGCCTTTTCGGCGGCGCCGACGTGTTCGCCGAGCCGATCCGCCCTCCTGACCGGAATGGCCGCTCACTCAGCCGGGATGACGGGCCTTGCGCACCGCGGCTTCTCCCTTACGGACCAGGGCCGAAACGCCCACCTCGCCCGCGCGCTCCGCGACCACGGTTACGAGACGGTCCTGGGAGGCGTCCAGCACGAGGTGGCCCGGGGAGAGGAACAGACGATCGGGTACCAGCGGATTTTGACCGCGTCGCCGGATGAAGACCAGGACATTGGGATCGCAAAGAGCGCGGCCGAGTACATTCGGGCAAGCGATGGCAAGCCGTTCTTCCTTGCTCTGGGGCTGCACAACACCCATCGAGAGTTTCCCGAGCTCGACGACTCGATTGACCCGGACTACCTGATGCCGCTCTTTCCTATGTACGACGATCCAGCGACGCGAGAGGACATGGCCCGGTTCATCCTCTCCGCGAGGATCGTCGACGAATGTGTCGGCATCGTCCTCGACGCCATTGAAGAGGCCGGTGTTGCCGACAAGACGATCGTCCTCTTTACGACGGACCACGGCGTGGCTTTTCCCCACTGCAAGTCCACGCTGTACGACACGGGCATCGGCGTTGCCACCATCCTGCGCTTTCCCGGCAATCCGATGGCTGGAAAAGTGACGGACGCACTCGTATCTCAGCTTGACCTTTACCCCACCCTTTGCGACCTGACAGGCATGGCAAAGCCCGATTGGCTTCAGGGCCATTCACTCCTCCCGTTGCTTTTTGGCAAGGTGGAGCGCGTGCGCGAAGCGATCTTTGCCGAAGTGTCGTACCACGCCGCCTACGAACCGCTCCGCTGCGTGCGGACCGATCGCCACAAGCTGATCCGGGTGTATGACAACGGCCTCGACACGATTGTGGCGGGAAACATCGATGACGGTCCAAGTAAGACGTTCATGGTCGACGCCGGGCTCCTCCAGGAGAAGCGTGAGCGAGAGATGCTCTTTGACCTTTATCTCGACCCCGTGGAGCGCGTCAATCGAATCGGAGATGCCCGTTACCAGGATGTGTACGAGGAGCTTTCCCGACTCCTCGACGCGTGGATGGCCGAGACGGACGACCCTCTCCTCCCCGATGGGCGAGTGCCTAAGCCGGAAGGGGCCGTCGTCAACCTCGTGACATCGCTCAGCCCCAAAGATCGGCCCCGAGAATAGGCGAGAAGTTTTTCGACGTGGGGGGATTCGCACAGCGGGCGTCGAACCTCGGGAACCAGCACATCACTCAAAGCGCGGCGCCCGTACCTAGGTCGGGTGCCGCGCAGCACACCACAGCAAAGTCTCGGAGGGCTACACTTGAACGCACCAATTAGAGCGGCCGTCATTGGATACGGCGGGGCATTCAACATGGGCAAACGGCACGCCGAATCCATGCACCTCACAGGCAGGATGGAACTCCGTGCCGTATGCGACCTGGACCCGTCCCGCACCGAGCAGGCGGCGCAGGATTTTCCCGGCATCAAGACGTACAACGCCGTGCAAGACGTGTTCGCCGACGAAGAGATTGATCTCGTCACCGTCATTACGCCCCACAACACCCACGCCGAGCTGGCGATCGCGGCGTTGCAGTCCGGAAAGCACGCCATCGTGGAGAAGCCGATGTGCATCACGGTAAACGAAGCCGACGCGATGATCGCCGCGGCCAAAGAGCGCGGCCTCATGGTCTCGGTCTTTCACAACCGCCGCTGGGACGGAGACTTTACGGCGCTCAAGGAAATTGTGGAACAGGGACTGATCGGCGACATTTTTCACGTTGAGATGTGGGGCGGAAACTACGGCCATCCCGGCACATGGTGGCGGTCGTACAAAGACATCTCAGGCGGCGCCTTCTACGATTGGGGCGCGCACTACGTCGATTGGCTGCTCAACCTGGTCGACAGCCCGATCGAGCAGATCATCGGCTTCACACAAAAGCGAATGTGGATGGACGTCACCAACGAAGATCACGTTCACTCCATCGTACGGTTCCAAAACGGGGCGGTCGCCGACATCACCATGTCCCATCTCGACCGAGCGCCCAAACCCAGATGGCGCGTGCTCGGAACCAAAGGCGCGATCATCAGCAAGGACAAGCATTTTGAGGTGCACACCGAGGTCGACGGGGTCGCGGCCTCCATACAGGCTCCATACAAGGCGAGCAACTGGGACGCCTACTATGCGAATGTCGCAGACCACATCTTGGACGGCGCCCCGCTCGTCGTCACGCCGGAATCGGCCCGGCGCGTCATCCAAGTGATCGAGGGGACGGGCATTTCCGCACAGACGGGCAAGCCGCTTGTCCCGCAGTATCCATAAGCCCATAAGTTGACGGGGGTGGGCCTAACGCCCACCCCCATCGTCTTTTTCACGGCTTGTTTTTCAAATCGAGGTAGCCCTTGTGGATCAGGTCAAAGAGGGGTTCGACGTCGGCAACGTCGACACAGGAGAACGCGATGCGAAGGTCCGTGCTGCCGATCGAGATCGTCCCAACGCCGTACTCGTCGAGCAGGTGCGTCCTGAGCGCCTCGGCATCCACTCCGTTTAACTTGAGGCACATGAAGTAGCCGGAGTTGAACGGATAGTACGTCCACGCGTCCCCGTACTTGCCCGAGTCGAGCAAACTCTTGACCTTGGTCGCTCTGGCCCTTAGGATCGCCTCTTTCTCATCCCGCTGGCGCTTGAACTCCGGAGACTTGAGCGCCTCGAGCACGAGTGTCTGGCTGGGATGGGGGCCACTTGAAATCGCGCCGCGAATGCAGCCCGTCGCCTTGGCTTCGAGCGCTGCGAGCGTCTCGTCGCTGCTTGCGGCAAATGTGAGAAAGCCGACGCGAAAGCCCCACACAAACTGCTCTTTGGTCGCCCCATCCACCTTGATCGGGAGAATGCGCGGGTGTAAACCCGCAATCCGGCCAAAGAGCGACTCTTTGATCGAGTCCTCGTAAAAAAGCCCGAAGTAGGCGTCGTCGAGGACGACCACGAGGTTGGTTCCCGCTTCGGCGGATTGCCGGAGCGCGGACACGATCCCTGCGGCTTCTTCTTCGCCGGGAGTATAACCCGTCGGGTTGTTTGGAAAGTTGAGGAGCACGATCGCCTTGCCGCCCTCGAGCTCGGCGAGTGCCCTTTCGAGCGCTGCGACGTCGTAACGGCCGTTTTCGTCGAACGTGCGGTACGTCTTCACCGTCGCCCCTCGGCGCACGGAGAACGTCAGGTTGTAATTGCCCCAATACTTGTCTGGGAGGACGAGTGTGTCGCCCACGTCGGCAAACATATCGGCGACGATGCTGAGCCCGTGAGTCAGAGCGTTGGTCACGATCGGCAGCCCAAACCGCTTCCCGCGCATCGACGGATTTTGCTCGATCAGGCGCTCGCGCCACGCCTCACGCAGCGCCGGCTTGCCGGCGGGCGGCGCATACGGGTAGAGATCCTCGGGCTCGAGCGTCGGCAGCATCGCGTCAAAGAGTCCAAGCCGCATCGGGCGGCCGTCCTCCGTGGCGATGCCGATCGTGGCGTTAAAGCGCGTCGCCTTCGTCTTTGCCTCAGCCGTCTGAGACAAGATGCCCCGAGGAAAGTAAAGCTGCTTTCCAAGTCCCGAGAGCATCTCGTACACGTGGGGATCGTGCTGCTTTATTCTCTCATTCAATCCTTGAGCGAGTGGATTCATGGTGACTTCCCTTCAAATAGCGTGCATGGCGTAATTTGACATCTTTGGCGCTCACTCCTCGGAGAGCTGCCCACCATCGATCACGACGCCTTCGCCTGTGATGAAACTTGCTTCATCCGAGGCGAGGTAGGCAAAAAGGTCGGCGACCTCTTCCGGCCGTCCGTACCGACCGAGCGGGATCTTTTTGGTGTACTCCTCCACAAACTCCATCGACGCCCCGCTTTCGATCGCGAGGTCGGTGAGGATAAACCCTGGGCAGACGGCATTCACCCTGATATTGTGCTCAGCAAGCTCGATCGCCATCGTCTTGGTAAGCAGGAGCACGCCTGCCTTCGCCGCATTGTAGGCGGAGAGCTCCCGCTCACCGGCGAGCCCATTGGTCGACGCCATGTTCACGATCGCTCCGCCGGTCCCCTGCTGCACCATGCGCCTTGCCGCCGCCTGACCCATGAGGAACACGCCCTTGAGGTCCACGTCCATCGTATGATCCCAGGCTTCCTCTGTCGTCTCGAGGAAGGGCTGGAAATGCGCGACGCCGGCGTTGTTGATCAGCACGTCGACCCCGCCGAAGCGATCGACGCATGCCTCTACGGCGGCCTCACAGTCGCTCTTTTTCGTTACGTCGGCCGGAAACGGCTCGATCGGCCCCAAGGATGCAAGTTCGAAGGCAGCTTCCCCCACCCGCTCCGGTGCGATGTCGAGAGCAAGGACAGACGCTCCCTCTTTTAAAAACTTGACTGCCGTCGCTTTGCCGATGCCGCGCCCTGCTCCCGTAATGATGGCTCGCTTACCTGCTAAACGCATCGCTTGGCCCCCTTGTCTACACTTCAACCATTGCTTTGATCACCTTGGCCTCCGGACGCAATAGCCCTTCAAAGGAGCCGGCGAGGTCATCGAAGGCGACCTTGTGCGTGATGATCGGATCCGTCACCATCGCCCCTTTCCTCATCGCCTCCATCACCCATTCAAAGTCCTCGCGGGTCGCGTTTCTGCTGGCGTACAACGTGAGCTCCCGCCTGTGAAACTCGGGGTCGTTGAAACGGATGTCCGCTTGCACCAAGCCGACAAAAACGAGCCGACCGCCGCTCGACACAAAGTCAAAGGAGCGCTCCATCGATCCCGGATGGCCTGTTGCGTCAAAGACGACCGGCGCAAGCTCGCCTGAGGTCATGCGGGCGAGTTCGCCCGCGACGTCGTCCGGCGCGAGGATCACGTCATCGACATGCAGCGATTTCCGGCAAAAGTCGAGCCGATCCTCGCTCACGTCGGCGACGATCACCCGTGCGCCTTTGGCCTTGACCGCCTGAATGACGCCAAGCCCGATCGGACCCGCGCCCACCACGAGGGCCGTCTCTCCGGGCGCCGGCGCTGCCCGCCGCACGGCATGCGCTCCGATCGACTGGTTTTCGACCAGCGCCATCTGTTCCAAGGAAAGTCCGTCGCCTCGGATCAAGGTGGCGACGGGCACACTGAGGAGGTCCGTCATGCCGCCGTCGACGTGCACGCCAAGTACCTTGAGCGACGCGCAGCAATTAGTCTTGCCGGCGCGGCAAGCGATGCAGGCCCCGCAAGAGAGGTACGGCATGACGACGCACAAGTCGCCGGGGGATACGTCGCTGTTCGCATCCGCCTCCACCACTTCAACGGCGAGCTCGTGGCCTAAGACGCGGGGGTATGTAAAGTAAGGCTGGCGACCGCGAAAGGCGTGCATATCGGTGCCGCAGACGCCGATCCTCTTCACTTTGACGAGCGCCTCTCCGGCCTTTCGGACAGGCGGGCGCGAATCGACTTGCCTCAAGCGATACGGCTCTTCCAGGAGAATCGTGCGCATTAGGTGCAGTCATCCTCCACCAGAATTGATACAAGATCAATTCTACGGGCGCGATGCGGTTTCCTCACCCGGCGGGGTCGCTCGATGCGTTGATTTTAGTCTCGAGTGCGAAAATATGCGAGAATCAAGGTGACGAGGAGGGTGTAGCCGGCGATGCCGACCGCGGAGTACACTTTTGCGACCAATTCAGAGAATCCGAGCAAACTGCCGATGAATGCGGCCGCTCCGGTGGCGATCGCCACTTTGACAAACTGTTTCCCTTGAGGATTGGTCATGCGAGCGGTAAAGCCGTAGAGGCTTGCGACCGCGGTCGTGTACACCTCTGCGAGCAGCACCGCCGAGTAGACGAGCGAGAGCGGTCCAAAGGCGCGCTCCGTGAGGAACAACATCGGGATCTCAAAGCGCGTGATTTCTGGAACCGCCGTCAAAATCGCAAGGTGTATCCCAAGAGCTCCCAGGGCAAGGCCGATTCCCCCCAGCAACGCTCCCCTCTTCAGTACCGGACCGCCCGCGAGGGCGCCTGCCGGAGCGAGGAGTGGAATCGCGAGGACCAGGTTGTACGAAGCGTACGTAATCGATGAGAGCGGCAAAATCCGCAGCGATACCCAATACGCCGCCGAGCCCGTGGAATCCAAAAAACTGCAACACTTCTT
>CAYRIY010000039.1:10295-27901 GCA_964424335.1 uncultured Clostridia bacterium | reverse complement strand
ACAAAATCTGGTCGAAGCGGCGCTCACAATGGCAAAATGTGAACGAGCAATCTCTTACTGAGCGGTTTTGCGGATGTCAAGGACCAATTGGACTTCGCCTTTGCCAAGGCCGAGGCGCTGCGCAATAGCCATAGGGTCGTGGCCCTCTTGGGCGAGGCGATGTATGGCCTCGGCTTTCTCGGTCCAGCCGGACGAGCGCAGATCGTCGCAAGGCGCCTCGCGCTCCTTTTGGGAGCGGTCCGGCGACGGGTGGGAGGGTATTTGCGCCGCTCTTGCCGCGAGGGCGTCGATGAGCTCTCGCTCTCGTTTGTCGATCCTTTCGATCGCCTCTTTGCTTTTGCGTTCCAACTCTTGAAACACGGCTTCATAGTTGCGCAATGTCGCTTGAAAGCTTGAGGAAGGGGGTTCGGGAGGGTTTTTAGGCTCGCGTCGCGCATTGAGCTCGAGGGTTGCCATGCGCCGCCACACTATAGCAGACAAGGTTATGGAAGCGATCGATACGAAGAGCGATGTGATGGTAAGCCAACCCACGCTCAAGGCCTCCTCTAGCGCACAGCGTCACATGAATGAACGGCCTTGCTCAACTTACCAGGCTTTGCCGATAGCGACCCAAACGGCCTCTTAGCCGCAGGATCGCCTTCGTGTGGATCTGAGAGACACGAGATTCTGAGACGCCGAGGATTTCTCCAATCTCCTTGAGCGTCAAGGCTTCGTAGTAGTAGAGGGCCACGACCAGACGCTCGCGCTCAGGCAACTGATCGATCGCCTCGGATAGAAACTGCTTTACCTCGACCTCTTCGACTCGGAGCGTCGGATCCTCGCTATCGGGGTTTTCGATCATTTGACCGAACCGTAGTTTGCCCTCTTCGTCCGGGTCGCCGCTCCAGGCTTCGTCGAGGGATGCGACGGAAACAGCCTTCACTTCGCTGAGGAGCTCGTGGTACTCGGGAATGGAGATCGAAAGCGCTTCGCTCACCTCTGCGTCCGTCGCGGGCCTTCCTAATCGCGCCTCCAGCTCAGCGATGGTCTTTTCGAGATCTCGCGCCTTTTGCCGCACGGAGCGCGGCACCCAGTCCACCGATCGGAGCCCGTCGATCATCGCCCCACGGATGCGGGCGACAGCGTACGTCTCAAACTTGACGCCGCGGACGATGTCGAACTTCTCCACAGCGTCGACCAGGCCAAACGTGCCGTAACTCACGAGGTCGTCGAAGTCAACGTTTGCGGGTAAACCTACCGACACGCGCCCGGCGACATACTTGACCAATGGGACATAATACAGGATCAGCATCTCTCGTGCCTCGGGACACCCCGTGGCTTTATAGAGCTCCCAGGCCTTCTCAACCTCGGCTTCCCGACCGATATCCAAGGTTTCGTCGCCCATGGTTCGCCTCCCCTTTCCCATCTTCGTCCGGTCGACCTCGAGGCGACATCGGCCTTTTGTCGACGCGGTGTAAGCAGGAACCCCACTATGTCCTTGCACACACACAGATTGGACGAACGTCCCCGGCCTTCCTCTCCTCTCACTTGGAAAATAAGGGTGAAAGGTCAATCCTTTCCATTTCAACCGCCGCGCACGATCCGCGCCACGCGCTCAAAAAGGGAACCGATTCCCGCATGCTTAGCATCTTCACGATCTTCGATGAGTTTCGCCGCGATGCGGGCAACCGAATGCGACGCCTTAGATCCGGGATATGAGATGTAAAATGGCGACTGCTCTTGCACGGCCTTTGTAACGGCGGGATCCCACGGGAGGCGCCCGAGCAGGTCAAGTTTGAGGTCTGTCCTAATGAATTGTCCGACCACCGCGCGCAAGCTGCGGACGACATTCTCCGCCTCTTTGTCGCTCCTTGCCATGTTCACGACGACGCGGATCCTTGTTGCGGGACTTTGGCCGGCAATCAACTTGATCACGCCGTAAGCGTCCGTAATGGCGGTCACTTCAGGGGTCGTGACGACGATCACCTCATCGCTTGCAAGCACAAAGCCCATGACGTTGCGGGAAATCCCCGCGCCCGTGTCGATGATCAACATGTCGAGGTGGGCGTCAAGCGCTCTGATTTCGGTTATGAACCTTTGGAGCATCCATTGACTGAGGTTCGCGAGCTCGTAAACGCCGGAGCCTCCGGCGAGCACGAGAAGCCCCTCAGGCCCCGGAACCACGATCTCCTTGAGTCGCTTTTTCCCGTAGAGGACGTCGCCTAGATTGAACTGTGGCATAATTCCGAGGACAATGTCGATATTGGCAAGCCCGAGATCGCCATCGAGGACGCCGACCCTAAGTCCTAGCCGCGACAGCCCGATGCCGACGTTGACGGCGAAGTTGGTCTTTCCCACGCCGCCCTTTCCACTGGTGACCGCGACGACGCGCGCTTTTTTCGGTTGGAATGACGAAGTCTGGGCCGCAAGCCTTCTCAAGCGTTCGGCCTGATCCATCAAGGGCTCACCCCCAATATGAAATCGGCGATGCGCTCGCTCTCGGCGACTTCAATGTCGTCGGGGACGCTCTGACCGTTCGTGACGTACGACAAGGGAAGTCCGGTGAGGCGACAAAGGTTGTAGAGGATTCCGTAACACGACGTCTCGTCCAACTTCGTCACGATGAGATGGGTGATTGGAAACTGCCCGAAGCGCTCGACGATGTCGATCATGTCGCGGGTGCGTGTCGTGCCGCTGATGACGAGATGGACCAGAGGGTCGTCGATCACGTCCAAAAACGCTCTCAACTCGGCCATCTGCATCTTGTTTTTTTGGCTACGCCCCGCGGTGTCGACTAAGATCAGGTCGTAGTCGCTTCGTCTGTCGATCGCAGCTTTTAGCTCGGCCGGCGTAAACGCCACGTCGACCGGAGTCCCGATGATTTCAGCGTAGGTCTTCAGTTGATCGACGGCCGCGATGCGATACGTGTCGACTGTGACGAGTGCGACGCGCTTTTGCGCAAGGAGGGAGTAGTTTGCGGCGAGCTTCGCGATGGTCGTGGTCTTGCCCACGCCGGTGGGCCCGACGAGGCAGTGCACCCGCTTGTCGTCCGCAAGCCCCCATGGATCGGAGCAAACGATTCCGGCCGTGAGGACTTTGCGGACTTCGGATCGCACCCAATCCCGATCGTCGCTTTGCTCCGTTCGTCGGCGCGCCCATACCGCCGACAGCACCTCGCGCACCAAATCCTCGTCGACCTCTTGCTCGAGGAGCGCCTCTTCGAGCGCGAGCACGGCAGGAGAAAACGGAGGCGCATCGCTTGCGCGGGCGTTGATGGCGCGCTTGATGGCATCGAGCTCTTCACGCACCTTCGCCAACTCCGTCGTCGCGGCGCTCTCCGTCCGGGTGCGCGCCGCAACATCCCCGAGTGTGGCCCGGGCCGGGGGTTGTCGCCGCCCGAGGGACCGCCCCTCGGTTGCCGCGATCACCTCGACCTTGGATCGCTTAAAAAGTCCGAAAATCCCTTTCTTGCGGATTTTCTTAGTATGCAAGATGACCGCTTCTTGCCCAAAATCCGCCTTAACCAGGGCGATGGCCTCTTGAATTGTGTCGGCGACGAACCTCTTTACCCGCATCGAATTACAGACTCACCATCCCCACGGATTGTACCTGGGCATTCGGCGCGACCTCGTTGTACGAGACAACGACAAGGCGCGGAAGGACGCGCGCGGTCAATCTCTTGAAGGCGGGGCGAATTGCCGGAGAACACAACACAACGGCCTGATGACCCATGGTCGCCGCCCTCTCCAGGCTGTGGGAGAGTCGGTCAAACAGTTGCTCGACTCGCTCGGGCGGGAGCGTGATGGATATGCCCCGATCCGTATGGTGGACGGAATCGGCAATTTCCTGTTCCAAAGTCGGGTCAAGCGTGACGACTGGAATGAAGCCTTTCTCTCCCGTACACAAGAGGGATATTTGGCGTGCGAGCGCCTCTCTTGCAAGTTCGGTCAGGCTCACGAGATCTTTGGTGTGCCGTGCGCCGTCCGCAAGCGCCTCCAAGATGCTCACGAGGTCTCGGATCGGGACGCCCTCGCGCAGCAACCCCTGCAGCACCCTTTGCACTTCACCCACTGTGAGCAGGTCGGGCACAACCTCGTCGACGAGGCTCGAGTGCTCCTCTTTGAGCTCGTCGAGGAGTTTGCGCACGTCCTGTCGGCCGAGCAATTCGGGGGCATTCATTCGAATCACTTCCGTCAGGTGCGTCGCGACGATGGACGGGGGGTCGACGACGGTATACCCTGCGAGCTCCGCTTCATCCCGCCTCTCCTCGGCAATCCACAAGGCTTGAAGACCAAAGGCAGGCTCCACCGTTTCGATGCCTTCGATCTTGGCCGTGGTCGATCCGGAATCCATCGCCAAGTAGTGGTTGGGCGCAAGTTCACCCTTGCCTATTTCAATTCCTTTGATCTTGATCGAATAGACGTTCGGATCGAGTTGCATATTGTCACGAATTCGGATCGGCGGAACGACGAGGCCAAGCTCCAGGGCCATTTGCCGCCGGATCATCGTGATGCGGTCGAGCAGATCGCCTCCATGCTCTGCGTCGACGAGCGGAATGAGGCCATACCCGATCTCGAGTTCGACCGTATCCACTTTGAGTAGGCTCGAGACTTTCTCCGGCTCACGGGGCGCCTCGTCGGCCGCCGCGAGCTCTTGCTGTGCCTCCGCCTCGCGCCGTGCTTTGAGCTGCCTGGTCGTGATGGTCGCCATCGCACCGAGGACCGCCGCAAGCCCGAAGAACGGCGCAAAGGGTAGCCCGGGCACAAGTCCAAAGAGGAATAAGACGGCGGCCGCGGTTGCGAGCACCTTAGGTTCGGACAGGAGTTGTCTGGAAACGTCCTGCCCCATGTTCGCTTCAGAGGCGGCCCGCGTGATGATGATGCCTGTCGCGGTCGAGATGAGCAGCGCCGGTATTTGAGTGACAAGGCCGTCGCCGACGGTAAGGAGCGTATACTTTTGGAGCGCCTCGGCAAATGGCATCCCAAGCTGTCCGATGCCGATCGCGAACCCGCCGAGGACGTTGATCACCGTGATGATGATGCCGGCGATGGCGTCGCCTTTGACAAACTTCGCGGCGCCGTCCATGGCGCCGTAAAAGTCGGCTTCTCTTTCGATCTCGCTCCGCCGGGCTCTGGCCTGCTCTTCGTCGATCAGTCCCGCGTTTAGGTCCGCATCGATACTCATTTGTTTTCCCGGCATGGCATCGAGTGTAAATCGGGCCGCGACCTCGGCGACGCGCTCAGAGCCTTTGGTGATCACGACGAATTGAATGACGACGAGGATCAAAAAGACGACGAATCCAACCACGTAGTTGCCGCCGACTACGAAGTTGCCAAATGCCTGCACGATCTCTCCGGCATACCCATGGAGCAAGATGAGGCGCGTGGTCGATATGTTGAGCGCGAGCCGAAATAGCGTGGCCACGAGGAGAAGCGAGGGAAAGATCGAAAACTGCAGCGCTCCGTTCACGTTCATCGTCAACATGAGAATGAGGAGCGCAAGCGTGATGTTCAATGCGAGGAGCACGTCAAGGAGTGCGGGCGGCAACGGCAGGATCATCATGACGACGATCAGGACGACCGCCAACACCACGAGTAAATCGGCATTTGCACCGACAACTTTGACGAGATCTTCTCGCTTTGCTTTTTGTCCGACTGCCACGTTTTCACCCGATTCTCGAAAAAGCGCGCCTTGGTCGACGCGCCTTATTTCAAAGGTCGATTAAACGGTAGATAAAGCAGCGTTCAACATACGACTGAATGCGACTTAGAGGAAGCGTCATCCGGCTCCGGCCCGCCTTAGGCGATAGACGAATGCGAGCGCTTCCGCGACAGCCTGGTACAGCTCTTCGGGGATCGAGGCGCCGATCGCCACGGTCTCATAGAGCGAGCGCGCCAGCCAAACGTTTTCGACGATGGCCACCCCGTTCTCCTCGGCGGTCTCCTTGATCCGCTGAGCAAGTTTGCCGGCGCCCTTTGCCACGACCATAGGCGCCTCCATTGCGTCCATGTCGTATGCGAGGGCTACGGCAAGGTGAACAGGGTTGGTGATCACAACATCGGCCCTTGGCACCTCGGCCATCATGCGGACCGTCGCAAGCTGGCGCTGGCGCTGGCGCACTTTTGAGCGAATTTGGGGGTCTCCCTCGGTCTGACGCAGTTCCTCCCGCACTTCCTGTTTACTCATGCGGATGCTGCGCTCAAACTCCCACCGCTGATAGAAGTAGTCGAGGAGGGACAAGACCACGAGAGCGGCGCCCACCCAAATGCCCAACTCAAAGACCAGGCGTCCGGCAACGGTCACCGCTTCTTTCGTGTCGATTTCCAAAAATCCTACAAACTGGGGAATTCTGGGTCGCAAAACCTGGTAGGCGATCATGCCAACCACGAGGATTTTCAAGATGGATTTGACGAGTTCAGCTAGGGAGCGCTTGGATAGAATGCGCTTTAGACCGGAGATTGGGTTGATGCGCTCCGCTTTGGGCTTCAAAGGTTCTGCTGCGACCAAAAACCCGGTCTGCAGCGCCTGTGAGGCGAAACCGACGGTGAGTGCGGCGGCTAGGACGGGCCAAACTACCGTGACGACAATCAAGACCATGTCGATGAGCACGGAAGCGACTTGGCCCGTCGATATCCGGTCGAACTCCATGATTCCGTCGGATAATACATGCTTAGTAAAGAGCGCGACCTTCCTGCTTGAGTATCCTGACAGCAAAAAGAGCGTCGCGAATGAAACCACGAGCACGAGCGCTGTCGAGAGCTCTCCCGTCCTCGCCACCTGCCCGCGCCTTCGTGCGTCTTGACGCCTGCGGGGCGTGGCGGGTTCGGTCCGCTCGGAGGCGAAAAGCTGGAGGTCGACACGGATTGACCTTTTCCCCCGGCACATTAGGTCGGTAGCCATCGACGATCCAGGCTCCTTGTCGCAAGGTCACAAGTTTGGGCTCACCGCCGCAATCAACTCGAGGAGCCATCTTTGCATTTCGCCGCTCCCGCCAAACAGAACGGTCATAAAGCCGATGTAAACCGGAAGAACGACGATGAGCAAGGCGACCCCAAGACCGATCTTGACAGGAAAACCCACGAAAAACACGTTGATCTGAGGCACGGCCCTGGCCACGATGCCGAGGGCAACGTCGACGAGGAAAAGGGCGCCCACGATGGGCAACGCAATCCTCAGGCTCAGTTCGAACATCTTGCCGAAACTTTGCAACAGCACGCTGACGGACGCCGTGATCCTTGCCGCCTCTCCGACCGGAATCAACGTGAAGCTCTGCGCGAGCGCCGCAAGCAGCGTGTGGTGTCCGTTGACGACAAAGAGGACCAAAATGGCAAGGACATAGTGAAACTGGGACATGACAGGCACCGGCTGGCCGGTTTGCGGATCGATCACGTTGACCATGCTAAACCCGATTGGCACATCGATCAACTGACCCGCAAGGTACACGACGCCTACGACGATCGTCACGACGAGCCCCATGGCGAGTCCGATTAAGATCTGTTCGACACATGCGAACAGGTACCCTTCCAGATCCTGGGTAACTGGGAAAGTCGGCACGACGGGCAGGAGCAAAAACGTAATCAGGCCGGAAAGGCCCACTTTGAGCAGACTTGGGACGCCCCGCCCAAAGAGCGGCACTGCCAAGATAAAGGTCGATACCCTCAAGAAGATCGGGAAGAATGCAGAAAAGTTTGCGTACAGCGAGTCGACGAGGCTCATCGTTACCTAACGAACTGGTGGGCCTGGGCAATCAGCCGTTCGGAGAACGTGACGAGGGTGCGGAGCATCCAGGGGCCAAACACGATTCCGGCGACCAAAACGGCAACGATCTTTGGAACGAAGCTCAACGTTTGCTCCTGGATTTGGGTCGTCGCTTGAAAGATGCTCACGATCAAACCTACCACGAGGCCAAGGCCGATCATCGGGCCCGCAACGAGAAGCACCGTAAGGAGAGCGTCTCGCCCTAGGCTAATCACTTCTGTTTCGGTCACGTGCGCCTCACCCTTCACCTTCGTGGATCCAATTGGCTAGCGTCCCCAAGTTGTCGCCTTTCCCCGCAATCGCCTCATTGGTAGCCTAAAAGAAGCGAGCGGGAGATCAGGTGCCAGCCGTCGACGAGCACAAAGAGCAAGATCTTAAACGGGAGCGAGATCATCGCAGGCGGAAGCATCAGCATCCCCATGGACATCAACGTACTGGCGACGATCATGTCGATCACGATGAATGGAATGAAGAGCACAAACCCCATCTGAAAGGCGCTCTTGAGTTCGCTGATGATGAACGCCGGGATGAGCGCTGCCGTCTCCACTTCGCTTTCATCATTTGGCCGCTCGCCCCCCGACATTTCGATAAACAGGGCGAGATCTCGCTCCCTCGTATGCTTGAACATAAACTCCCGCACCGGTTCCATCGCCCTTGCCAATGCCTCTTCCTGCGAAATCTCCTGGGCGAGGTACGGCTTGAGGGCGCTTTCGTTCACCGCATTCCAAGTCGGGGCCATCACGAAGAACGTCATGAACAGCGCAAGTCCGATCAACACCTGATTTGGCGGCATCTGATTGGTGGCGAGCGCGGAGCGAACGAATGAGAGCACCACGATGATGCGAGTAAACGACGTGGTCATCACGAGAATGGCCGGAGCGAGCGATAGGACCGTCAATAGGAAAAGAACCTGCAGCGATACGGCGACCTCTTGGGGTGACTCGGCCGCATCGATGCCAAAGGTGAAACGAGGAACGGGCGTTTGAGCCATCACTGCGTCACTGGGCAATATCAGGGAAATGACGCCCAAGAGCAAGACTGCGCGAACTAACGACTTCACTTCGAATGATCCTCCCGTCTCCCTTTGCGCAGTTGGGAGATCGCATCGCCGAGGAGGTGCGAAAACGGCGCGCCGTCCCCGCCTTTCGCGTCCTCTTTGACCCGTTCGATCACGTCCGGATCCGTAAGTTCCGCGAGCACGTTCACATGGTGCGCGGTGACCCCGAGCACAAGGATCCGATCCCCCACCTCTACCAGGTAGATTCCTCGGTTTGGACCCAAGGCGCGCACGTCGAGGACATGGAGGGCTCGTCCCACCCGCCCGATTGTCTGCTTGGAATATAGACGCGCCGCGACATACGCAAGCGGCAACACGACCACGAGCGCGACACCAAGCCGCAGGAGCGTGCTCCACACATCCGTCATTGCAAGTTGTTGACGCGCTCGCGGCGACTGACGATGTCCGTGATCTTGACTCCGAAGTTCTCGTCGATGGTCACGACTTCGCCCTTGGCGATCAGTTTCCCGTTGACAAAGATCTCGACGAGTTCGCCGGCCAGTTTATCGAGTTCGATCACCGAGCCTTTACCAAGGTCGAGTACGTCGCGAATCTGCATACGCGTGCGGCCGAGTTCGACGGTCACCTGTAGGGGGACATCGAGGAGGAAATCGAGGTTTCCAGGCTCAGCGCCGCGCATCCCCTGACCAAAATCCATAGGTTCAAACGCGGACGAGCGGGCTCTACTCGGCGCGGTCTTAGCTTTACTCTTGCCTGCGACGCTTGGCATGGGCCCTGGCCGCTCGGTCTCGACCTTTGCCTGTGCTGGCTGTGGAGGCGCCTGGGCGGGCTCGTCGTCGAGCTGGTCCGATAGGGCGCTAAGCAGGCTTGTGGCCGTCTCGATCGGCAACCACACCTCAAAGTCGAACTTCTCCCGCCCGATCGAGAGGTTGAAGCTGCATCGAAGCGCGCTGTCACCCGGCCCCATCGGGAACTCTTGGCCTGCAATCTCCCCAAGGTCGAGCCTCGCGGGCAATCCCACCTCGACATCGACCTCAGCCGCGAGAATGGTTGAGACGGTCGACGCGAATCGTGCGCCAAGTTCTTCCATTCCCTTGTGAAACGCGTTCATGAGGTCGTCGCTCAAGACGCTTTCTCCGGTTGGCCGCCCGAGCGCCATCGCCGCCATCCCGGCAGCCGCCTGCTCCGAAAACAGATAGTATACTGCGCCTTGAACGTCGCCGCCCAGTTTTACCGTGACCGTGACCTGTGAGCCCTTATCGCGCTCGATCAGCTCGGCCACGGTTCCGGTGGCTGACGCGGCAAATCGGGCCGAAGCATCCGCCTTGAGGAGCTCACTGAGCCGCTCAACGCCCGATTCGGTCGCTAGGCGGACGATTTCGGCGAGCGCGTCGATGTCGAGCTCGCCAAACCCTTTAGAGCTGCCTCCTTCCGGCGCGCCAATCAGGGCGTCAATCTCCTCTTGCGAAAGGATTCCGTCACTCATCGTCCACCGTATCCTCCTCTTGCGATGCAGCACACACTAGCTCGATGGCAAGTCGGGCGCCGGATCGCCCAGGTCGGGCGAGGAACTTCGTCCGTGTCCCGATTTGCACCGGAAGCAAGCCGTCCTTCTTTGTCTCGAGCGGCACGAAATCTCCCACTTGGAGATCGAGGAGCTCCTTTAGGGATACAGACGCCTCACCCAATAGGACGCGGATGGGAACCTGCATCTGCATCACTTTGGCGCTCAAGGCCTGCGTCTGCTCTGGCGTGGAAACCTTCTTGGCGCTCGTAAACAGATAGTGAGCGCTCAACTTGGGCACGACCGGCTCGATCACGTCGAAGGGAATGCAGAGTTGAACGTCCCCCGAAGTGCCTTGAAGGCTGATCCTCAGCTTGATCACGACGACCATGTCCTTTGGGGGCACGAGTTGCGTGAACTGGGGGTTCAACTCGAGCCGCTCAAACCCCGGATCGATGCTGATCACATGACTCCAGGCATTGCTGAGGTTGGCCATCATGCGCTCGACGACCCGCCTCATCACCGGCTGCTCCAACTCGGTCAGCTCGCGCACGTGTCGCAAACCGCTTCCCGGACCGCCTAGGAGGCGATCGATGACGGAGAAGCCAAGGATTGGGTTCACTTCGAGCACGATGCTCCCCTCGAGAGGAGGAATCGAAAAGATCGCCATGATCCCCGGCTGGGCAACCGTGCGCGTAAACTCTTCGTAGAGCATGGCGTCAGCGGAGACGACCTCTGCTTCAACAAAGGAGCGCAGGTACGCGGAGAGTGAAGCGGCGACCCCTCTGGCAAAGGGCTCGTGCATGATTTGCAATGTGCGCAATTGTTCTTTCGACAGTTTGTTCGGCCGTCCAAAATCGTACGGACGAACGCGTCCTTGCAGGCCCCGTTCGCCACGGTCCTCGGGCGCACCCTCACCTTCGTTGTCGCTTTGGGCGATGGCGGCAAGAAGGGCATTGATCTCCTCCTGCGTGAGCAACCCACCGATCATTTGCACCAGGCCTTTCGGACATAATCTGGCACGGGGATGACCGCCCCCCGTTGTTCATTACTGCGTGACAAGTTCGGAAAAGTAGACGTCGACGACTCGTCCGTCGCTTTCTCGCACTAACTCGTTTACCCCGTCCATGATTCGCCGTTTAAGGTCCGATATCCCCTCTTCGGTGTCGAGTTCGCTTTTCATTGTCGTCCTCAAGATGGTGATCAGCCGGTCATTGACCTGTACCTTTCTTTGCTCGAGCTCCTCGACCGTGCTCTTTGCGCTTGCCCGCAAGCTCACTGACGTCTTGATAAACGAGAGCGCGCCGCCAACAGGTTGCAAGTTGACCGTAAAGGATCCCGCATGCCAGATGAGCTCGCCGTCCCACTTGCGGTCGGGCGAAGACGCAGCGGCTTCGCCGCTCGATCCGACATCGCCCGAGAACTGCCGGGAGCTGAATACAATAGAGGTGACATAGGCGCTGCCCACTGCTGCAACGAGTATTATGGATACGAGTACGATGAACGTCTTGATATCAAGTTTCACTTCTATTTCCTCCCCAAGACGACGGTGAAACGCCAGGCCGCCGAAATGCCGTTTCCGGTTTTTCTGCGAACCTTGACTCAGATCAAGGTGAAAAAATAGCCGCCGGCTCGGAAGCCGAATGCTCGCTTCGAAGCAGCACGATGTCGACGCGCCGGTTGCGGGCGCGCCCTTGCGCCGATTGGTTCGACGCGATCGGTCGGTGCTCGGCATATCCGGCGGCGGATAGCCTAGCTGGATCGAGACCGCCCTGCGTGCCTAGGAACCGAACGACTCTGGCTGCCCGTGCCGTCGACAGTTCCCAATTCGAAGGGAAGCGTTCATTTGATATCGGCAGGTTGTCCGTATGCCCTTCCACCCGAATGTGATTTGGCCATGCGCTAATCACGTCAGCGGCCAATCGCCCGAGCACTTGCTCGGCCTCCGGTCTTAGCGACGCTTCACCTAGGTCGAACAGCACGCGATCGGCAAAGTGAATCACCACGCCGCGCTCATTTACGTCAAAGGACAGGCTCGTCTCGAGCCCCTCGTCCCTGCGGAAGTTCTCGAGCCTTTGAAGGATCGGCTGCATGTCCGAGAGCGTCATCTGACCGCTCGTGACGAGCTGGGACTCGATCACGTCGCCTCCGGAGATCGCAAGATCGGACGTGAGCGTCGTTCCGGAGTCGAGGATGCCGACCGCCCCTTGGAATGCAGTCACGATCGCCCGAAAGCGTTCCACGTCGAGATTGGAGAACGAGAAGAGCACGATGAAGAAGCATAGGAGGAGCGTGACCAAGTCGCCGTAGGTGGTGAGCCAGTTATCGCTTCCGCCCTCGGGCGACTCCGATCGTCGCCTCCGGCTAGGGCGCACCTGTAGCCGCCATCCTTTCTGCGCGGACCTCTTCGGCAGGTCGCTCTGCGTTCATCGCTCGCCGGGACTTGGGTGCGAGGAACGACTCGAGCTTTTGTTTTACGATCTGCGGGTTCTCACCGGATTGAATCGAGAGAATGCCTTCGATCATCAGCTCTCGCAGCAGGACTTCATCCTCTGTTTTTGACTTCAATCTTCCCGCGATCGGGTTGAACACGAGGTTTGCGAATAGAACGCCGTGAAAGGTAGTGATCAAGGCTACGGCCATCGCAGGACCTACCGTCTCCGGCTGGTCTAGGCTGCCAAGCATGATGATGAGTCCGATCAAGGTCCCGACCATCCCGAATGCGGGAGAGACGACGCCCATGTACTCGAAGATCTGCTGACCCGACCTGTGGCGCTCTTCTAAAAACGTGAGTTCGATCTCCATGATCTCCCGAACCGTCTCGGGATCGGTCCCGTCTACGACGAGGTGAATCCCTTTTTGCAAGAAACGGTCCTCGAGCTGTTCGGCGTCTACTTCCATCGCCAAGAAACCTTCTCGCCTCGCTTTTTCGGCCAACCTAACCAAGAGCAAGATGGTGTCTTGGGGCGACGTTGGCCTCCCGTGCAGCGCGACGCGCAGGAGTTTCAAGACGCCGAGCGCGTGATCGAGTTTGAATCGTACCAAGGTTGAGCTCATCGTGCCGCCAAGCACGATCAGGATGGACCCGATGTCGTAAAAGGTGATTACCGATCCACCGGACATGGCGATTCCGGTAAATACCAGTGCGAATCCGGCAACGATGCCCAACACGATCCCTATGTCCAAGAAAGGCCCCTCCGTCTCTAACCGCTCAAGGAGCTGGTGTATCGCGGCTCACCCACGGTTTGGTGAAAAGCGATCACTCGCGCCGCGATGTCGCCGGCTGACTCCCGAACGACGTGCTTTCGCCCGGTGGTGAGCGTCAAGACCGTGTCTGGAACTTCTTCCACGGTCTCGATCAACAATGCGTTCACGAAGAATGATCTACCGTCCAAGCGACTGAGGCGGATCATTTGTCGACTTGATACCTCCTGACGAGCGAGTCAAAGCGCGGGCAAGGAGCGCTCTCCCCTTACCCGCGCGCGACATTGCACCGATACGAAAAGCCCGAACCCGAAGAGCCACATCCGTTTGCGGCCTTCGAATTTAAGCGTTATCGCTTCAGGTTCACCAGCTCTTGGAGCATTTCGTCCGACGCGGTGATGATGCGCGAGTTGGCTTGAAAGCCACGCTGTGTAATGATCATGTTGGTGAATTCGCTCGAAAGGTCGACGTTGGACATCTCGAGAGCGCCCGACCTGATGACGCCGTTCTCGCCTGTGCCCGCTTCACCAATCCGCGGCATCCCGGAATTGCTCGAGATCTCATACATTGTGTCTTGGGTCCGCTTCAATCCCGCGGGATTGGCAAAGGTTGCGATCGCAACTTGCCCCAGCGCCATGGTGATCCCATTCGAGAAGGAACCGTTGATCACGCCGTTTGCGTCGATCCCGAACGACTTGAGCGTTCCGGCCGGATGACCGTCCTGCCTTGCCGCTTGTACCGACGCATCCTCGGCGTACTGAGTGACGGCGCTGAAGTCAGGCTCTATGCGAACGGTCCCGCCTCCCCCAATGGGCCCCAGCTCGATCTGTCCCGTCTGGGCGATGATGCCGCCCGTTGGGCCAAAGACGATCGTGCCGGGCTGACCGGGAACGCCGCCGGTTACGGTGAGCGGATTGCCCGCTGCGTCCTCGGCGGTCCACTCCCAACTGTTGTTTCCAACTTTGTAGAAGCGTGTGATCACATCCCTCGGGTTGCCGAGCGAGTCGTATACCGTGATCGATGTGACGCGCGCTTCAGGACGGGTGTAGTCGCCCAAAGACTCATCGTCGATGTTGCCGTCATTGTCGAGGTCCCAGCCGAAGGAGCCCCCGTTTGCATCCCCGATTTGGGGCGGGCGAATCGTCATCTGCTCGCCGCCTCCGAGGTCAAGGACTATGTCCCCCGGTGCAGGAAGGGGGTTCCCGTTCGAGTCGAGGACGCTAGCGACCGACCCGTCCGGTGCGAGCTGGAGGATCCCGCTCGTCTCCCCGACAAGCGCTCCGGTGTTGGTCGCCACGTTCCACGTGAACTCGTTGAAATTTCCGGTGGGCGTGATCGCGAAGGATAGCCGCACGTTTTGGCCGCTCGGATGGTTGATTTCAACGGGCGACTCAAGGTAAAGAAGTGTGCCGTTCTGGGTCGCATCGAGATTGCCTGCATATGTGATCCTCGTCGACGATGCCGGGTCGATGGCTGCGCCTTTGGGAATGGTGAGCGGCGTCAGCGCGGCTCGGGTGTCAATGTTTCCACTCACGTCTGCTTGCCAACCCATCACTCGGAACCCATTCACCGAGGAGACCAAGTTGCCGCTATCGTCGATGTCGAACATCCCCGCGCGCGAGTAGTACTGGTCATTTCCGTTACTGAGCACAAAAAAGCCGTTTCCTTCGATCGCAAGGTCGGTCTCCACCCCGGTTGTCTCAGTGTTTCCTTGCGTGTGTTGGACGGTGATCGCCGCGAGGCCCGCGCCCAATCCGACCTGCATCGGGTTCATGCCGCCACGCATGCCTTGAGGCGCCGCAGCGTCCCGCATAGTTTGACTCATCAAGTCTCGAAAGGTGACTCGACTTCCCTTGTACCCCGCCGTATTCACATTCGCGATGTTGTTGCCGATGACGTCCATGCGGATTTGATGATTCTTGAGTGCCGATACGCCGGCGAAAAGCGATCGCATCATACGCTCTCATCTTCCCTTCAACGTCTACGAAGGGCGCTTGGACGAGGAACGTCCGCCTCGCCCTTGGACTTCCGTCCACGTGCGGTCCGGTCCATTGGAGCGCCTTTCGCGCATTGGTTTTTACGGCTGTGCCTACTCACGTGATCACAGCGCTGTCGATATTGGTAAACACGTTTTCCTTCACGCGGTCGGGTGAGACCGCGGTGATGATCGTTCGATTCTTGACGCTGACGACGAAGGCAATGTCGTCCATGAGAATGAGCGACTCCCTCGCGCCTTTGGAGGCTGCTCGGTCGACCGCTTGGCTCAGGCGATTCATGCGATCCGCGCCCAGCGCTATTTTGCTGGAGTCGAGTCGGATTTTGGCGTGCGCCGAGATCTTCAGGTCCGATTGCATGGCGCCGTGAAGCGCGTCCCGAAAACTGGCATTGCCGGACATTCCACTTGGAGCCTGCGGCTTGTGCTGGTGGTCTTGCCGCAGCCTGCCTAATTCGGGTGTTCTACCTACACCGTTCACCATGACCTTGAGCTTTGCGCCCCCTTTCAACAGAACACACTCTTAGCGACATGGCTTAGCGTCTACGAGTCCGCCTCGACGCGAATCACATCATAGACCGAGTGTCTCATACCACCGATCATGAGCCAGGGCACGCCGTGCTCCATCTGGATTCCCTCGACGACGCCGACGTACGTTCGGTCTTCGCCCATGATTTCCACGCTGCGCCCAAGGAGCGCCGTCGCCCTGGCGAGCTGGTTGGTCGCTCGCTCCTCTTCGATGAATCGCTCCATCGTCGCGGTGAGGTTTTGCATCTGCTCCAATGCGCTGAACTGGGCCATTTGGGCAATGAAGTCCTGATCGTCGACGGGATTCATCGGATCTTGGTAGCGCAGTTGGGTGGTGAGGAGCCGCAAGAACGCGTCCTTCCCCAACATGCTGTCGAGACTATGGGTGAGCGAGCCGCTCTCATCGCGCCGTTTTGAGTCGCCGCTCGACATCGCCGCGATCTCGTCGCCAAATGGTCCGTAACCGCTTGCCATCATGACGGACATCAAGGTCAATGCTGCATTCCTCCAAATCGCCTTTTGACTCGTCGCTCCGCACGATCACGGATGCTCAAACGAGAAGATCGACGCTCGAGATACTTGGACTTTCTCGGTCGGCCACGTCTGAGGAGGTCGCAGCGGGAGTTTGTGCCCGGCGAGTCGGGGCATCTTGCGAGCGTTCCCGCGCGTCCTCTGAGCCATTATCGCTGCGCTCGCCAACTGAGACATCCAATTGACTGACGCTCAGACCTTGCTCTTCCAGTTGCTGGCGAAGTTCGGGAAGGGCCGATTCGATCAACGCCCTAACCTGCTCCGATTGGGCGAAGAATCGGGCGGAAAGGTTGCCGTCCTCGACTGCCAGCCGCACATCCAAGGCCCCAAGTTTTTCAGGAGCCAGGCGCAATCTGAGGTTGCTCACCAACTCGCTTGCGTCGACCTCCACTTTGCGCACCATCTGCTGGATGGCCTCAGGCGGAACCGACCTTGGTCGGGCCGGTTCGGCTCCGGAGCCGCCTGGCAGTTGCCTGATCGCATCGGTCTCTCGCGACGGGCTCGACACAGGCGAGACCTCGTCATTCATGGGCCCGGGGTCGATCATGCGCTCCAAAGTGTCCACCGGGGATCGATTATTACTGGCCGTTCCTCGATCTGCGATCTCCTCGCCCGACATGTCCCGCATGGATGTCCACGGGCGTTCGACCAGGCTCGCTTCGCCCCGCGATTGCAATGGATCCGGACGTGGCGCATGCTCCCGCCCTGTCGTCCTCAGAGCCGGTTCACTCGGCAACGCGTCCATGGAACTCTCGCCCATGTCGCCGGCGACCGAGCTTTCTCCAGCGTCGGCTCCCAGCCACGGCACGTGCCGAAGGATTGATCGGGAGGCGATCTGGTTACTAGCTGGCGCGCCATGGTCAGCGCCACGGCCAGAAGGATCACGCACGATCGACGCCCCGCGGTCAATCTCGCGTGCGAAGAAATGCGGCGCTGGCCGATCTTGGGATGCGTGCCTGATAGATTCCGCTCTCGCCCCGACATGATCCGTCGCAGCCCCGCGATTGGCGTTCGCCTCGCCAGGATTTTCCAGAGCAGAGTGGTCGGCGCCCGCCTCGCCGTGAACCGTCGTAGCAGAGGGAGCGGCCGGC
>CAYRIY010000039.1:0-10195 GCA_964424335.1 uncultured Clostridia bacterium | reverse complement strand
GCCGGCGCGAGTCGATCCGTCGCCGTCAGAACTGCGCCCTTTACCTCGGCACGCAAATCCAATGCGTCACCCACATGGCCGACCAACCTTCTCAACTTAGCCATGCCCGTGCGCGAATGAACCTCCAAATCCAATGAGTCGGCGCTGCCCGCCCCATCGGACGACGAATGGCGACGCAGGCCGGACGGATTTTGCAGAGGCAACTCGTCAGGATCCGTGTAGAGAGCGTGAACACGCGCGTGGAGTCCGATTTCGCCCGAAGTGACCGCTGCCTTCAATTCGCGGGTTGGCGCGCTCTGGTCGGTCGCAGGCGCCCTCGACGGCATTTGGGTAACGAGCCTTGGAGCGCCAACGCTCCACTTATCCGCGGCAGAGACGCCTTGTTCATCACTTTGCGGAGCCAGGTCCCTACTCGTGATTGGCGGTGAATCCACATTCGGACGCGGGCCTACTGCGTCGCCGACCGTGCCCGGAGCATCGTCGACGCGTACGACGTCCTGCGGCAGCCCTTTCGCTGCGAAAGCTTCCATGAGATCGCCCGCATGGGTGGCAACCAAGAGGTTTCCATTCAGGTCGGCGACCAGGTGGACTGGGGTCACACTTGCCGCGTCTTGCTCATCGAATTCCGGAATCGAAAGAGGCACGTCAAGATCCGTAAGCCGCTCCGGTTGTTCGGGAGAACCTATCAGTGCGAATTGAGCGCGTGCCAGTTCGCCAGCGAATGACCCGGACCGAGAGGCATGGGAGAGCGCGCGGCGTTCCCCCATGCCCATCGCCACGTCTATCGCGGCAGAAGGCACGAAGGGCACACTGTTGGTCAAAATTGCTCACCCCCCTTAGGAACGCGAACGTTGGCCCGGATCGACGTCTTCTAGCGCCGGGACGCGCCCCTAGCGGTATTATCGGCGCATTGGGGCTCAGTCCTTAATGGGAAGTGCGGATTAATAGGAGAATCGTTTTCCTTACTGCGGGGATATGCCGCCGATGGCGATGCTCACAACGGCGGCGCGTTCGGGTGGGAGTTCGGAAAGGATGGCGGCCGCACGATCGATCGCCATTCCGGCGAGGAGCCTTGCAACGACCGTATCGTCGAGTTCGGCAAGGATCGGAGCGACGTCGCGCGGCCGCATTTGGGCGTACATTCGCTGTAGCCGATCAAAATCCGCCACGGTGTGGTCGTTGGATGAAAGGTCGGCCGCGCGCTGATCCAATTCCAGGCGAAGTTGTTCGAGCTCCGCCCGCTCGGACGCAATCGCTATTCGCTCACGTTCGAGGGATGCTCGCTCGAGCTCGAGATCCTTTCGAATGGCGGCGAGCTCAGCTTGCATCAACGCGGCCTCTCTCTCCTGGCGATCGATGATTCGCTGGGCCTGTGTGCCAAGTCGATAGACGGCGAGATGCTCTTCCAACACGGGGATGCGTGAAAGGGCGCTGGTGCCGATGTCTTTTGAGTCGATGACATCCATGGCGTCGAGCATCCACGCGGAGGTGAGTAAAGACGCGAGCAATAAGACGCAAACCAAAAGCCATCTCATTTGCCTTCGCCCTCGCTTCTGGCGCCCACGACCTGAGCCATTTCGTCGATCTCCTTTTGTTCTCGTCGGTCGCTCTCGACCAAATACGCCCGATACTCGCGCTCGCGCAGTCGCTCGAGCGCCTTGCGCTCTTTGACGGCCGCCATGAGCGCGTCTTTGGAAAGTGCGAGCGCTCGCTCGCGCTCTTTGACGAGCGCTTCGCTCTTCAAGATCTCCTTGTGCAAATTCTCGATGTACCCGAGGCGCTGCAGCGCTTTGTCAACGAAGATCGCGTCGCCGATGCGACTGCGCATGTGCGCCTGTTCCTCGAGCAAGCGGTCCCTTAGCGATGCAAGCTGCCTCCTTGCATCCGCGAGCATGCGCTCGTCGCGCCCGACCACGCTTTGCAGATGATCCTCGCGGATCGACTTCACGGCGAGCACTCGTTCAAACCGAAAACTAAACCGCGCCATTTTCCGCTTCGCCTTCTGACTGCTCACTCGCGGAGAACTGCACGAGCGATTCGATCGTCGCGTCAAACGGGGTCGCCTCGCGCACGGATTGCCGCAAGAATCGTAGTATTGCGCCGCGCAAAGCGATGGCCCTATCGACGGTTGGATTGTTTCCGGCGACGTACGCCCCGATATTGATGAGGTCTTCCGCCTCGCGATAGGCAGCCAGAAGCGAGCGCAACTCGGTCGCGGCATCTGCCTGCTGTGGGGAGACGATGTGCAACATGGCCCTGCTCACGCTTTGCAGCACGTCAATTGCTGGAAAGTGACCTTGCTCCGCGAGCGCGCGGGAGAGCACGATGTGCCCGTCCAAAATCCCCCGTGCAGTGTCGCTGATCGGGTCCGCGAGATCGTCGCCGTCGACCAGCACCGTGTAGAGCCCTGTGATGGAGCCGTTGCCGCTGTTGCCCGCCCTTTCGAGGAGCTTTGGCAACAGGGCGAATACGGAAGGCGGATACCCTTTCGTAGCCGGCGGTTCGCCTGCGGCGAGCCCGACCTCTCGCTGAGCCGCGGCAAATCGAGTGACGCTGTCCATCATGAGAAGCACGTCGAGTCCTTCGTCGCGGAAGTACTCCGCGATCGCCGTCGCGACGAACGCTCCCTTGATCCGGAGCATGGCCGGTTGGTCGGAGGTAGCGACCACAACCACGGAGCGTGCAAGTCCGTCACGGCCCAAATCCCGTTCGAGAAACTCTCGTACCTCGCGCCCCCGCTCCCCGATGAGCGCGATCACATTCACGTCGGCCGCCCCACCGCGTGCGAGCATCCCAAGCAACGTGCTCTTTCCGACGCCGCTTCCTGCGAAAATGCCAAGTCGTTGGCCTTTCCCACACGTCAGGAGCGCATCGATCGCCCGGACGCCAAGGTGGAGCGGCTCGCTGATCGGTGAACGCTCCAGTGGGTGAGGAGGAGTGCGGTCGACTGGGCGCCTGACGCGCGTCTTGAGCGGCCGGCCGTCGAACGGCCGGCCAAGGCCGTCAAGCGTTCGCCCGAGCAGTTCCATGCCAACGCCAACCGTAAGTCCGTGTCCCACCGAAACGACCGGATCGCCTGGACTCACGCCCGCCAACTCTCCGAATGGCATCAAAAAGAGACGTTCGTCGTGGAAACCGACGACTTCGGATAGGAGCGGCTCCCTTCGGGGCGGGACGATCTCGACCAGTTCGCCCACTTCCGCCCTAGGTCCACGCGCCTCGACACCAAGCCCCACGATTCGGCTTACCCGTCCGACGCGGGGTGTCTCGTCGACCATGTTTACGATGTCGACGTACTGGGAGATGCCAAGCCCGCTAGGGTGTGGATTCATCAACATCCGCCCCCGTGAGATCGAGTCCCCGAATGATACGCTCCCAGCGCGTTCGCATGCGCCCGTCGATGAGGCCCCAATCTGTCTCGACTACGACATCCCCCGGCTCCAATGTGGAATCGGGGATGAACTCGATCCGAAGGCCCTCGGGAACGCACAGTGAAGCTTCGTCCAACGCAGCGAGCTCGTCCGCGGCGTTGCTTGGGACGCGCACCCGAGCATATGCCGCCCCTTCGGCTTTTTGAATTATTTCGCGCAAGATCGCGCTCGCCGCTCCGCTAAGGTCCATTGCAACCGGCACAAGACGGTGCGCAACGGAGACGGCGAGCATGAGGAGATCGTCTTTTGCCTCGTCATAGGCGCGCTCTTTGATCGCATTTGCCTCTTCGAGCGCGGCTCTTGCAGAACGTAAGAGATCCTGGCACTCCTGGAGCGCGGCCCTTTGGCCCTCCTCGTATCCGGCGCGATATCCTTCCTCGCGCCCTTGACTCATGCCTTCGAGCCGTGCGAATTCGACGTACTCGTCAAGCCGAGCTTTTTCAAGCTCCACCTGTTCCAATCGCTCGTCGGCCGCATGCTCGACTCGGGCGATCAAATCCGCCAACTCTTCTTTGACGAGTTTCATCAGGAGGCTGCGGTGGGCGATCGCTTGCGCGATGGTCGAACGCGAGGTCCCATCGCCTCGGGGCAATCCGTGATCGTCGGATTTAGCAATCAATTCCACTGCGTCGAACGGGTCGAGCGCGTGAGTGAGCTCGCCCGACTTGATCACCCTAGACAACGATCTCTTCCTCCCCTCCTCGGACCACGACGATGTCACCTGATTCCTCGAGGTGGCGGATAATGCTCACGATCTTTTGTTGGGCATCTTCGACGTCGCGCAGGCGTACGGGACCGAGGTAATCCATCTCCTCTTTGAGCATCTCCGCGGCACGCTTTGACATGTTCCGAAACACGCGCTCCGATACTTCGTCGCTGGCAGTCTTGAGCGCGAGGGCCCACTCGTCGCTGCTCACTTCGCGCACGATCAATTGAATATCTCGATCGCTGAGCAACGTGATGTCCTCAAAGACAAACATGCGCTTCTTGATCTCTTCGGCAAGCTCGGGATCCTCTTCTTCGAGGCTCTCCATGATGGTCCTTTCCGTCGAGCGGTCGACTCGGTTCAAAATATCGACGGCGACTTCGATGCCGCCGGCGGCAGTAAAGTCATCGGTAACAAAGGAGGAAAGCCGCCGTTCGAGCGTCGACTCGATCTCCTCGAGCACTTCGGGTGTCGTGCGGTCGAGCGTCGCAAGGCGCCTTGCCACCTCGACTTGCTGCTGAGGCGGAAGGGCCGACAGGATGTGTCCCGCTTGATCTGCGTGAAGATACGCCAATATGAGAGCGATCGTCTGCGGGTGTTCGTTCTGGATGAAATTGAGCAGTTGCGCCGGATCTGTCTTTCTGGCGAAATCAAAAGGGCGGACCTGCAGTGAGGCCGTCAGCCTCGCTATGATGTTGTTTGCCTTTTCCGCGCCGAGGCCGGACTGGAGCAGTTCCTTCGCATACTCGATCCCGCCTTCGCTTATGTACTCGTGAGCGAGCACGAGTTGGTGGAACTCTTCGATCACGCGGTCTTTCGTCTGTGCGTCCACCCGCTGCAAGTTTGCGATTTCGAGCGTCAACTGATCGATCTCGTCTTCGGAAAGGTGTTTGAATATCGGACCGGAGACATCCGGTCCGAGCGCAACCATGAGTATTGCAGCCTTTTGGCGGCTGCTCAGTTCGAGTTCTTCATCGGACACCTAGACTCACCACTTCCATCCACCGCACGTCAATCATCGGTAAGCCAGGTCCTGAGTAGGTGGGCCACGTCTTCGGGCTTTTCCTTGGCGACCGAAACAAGCGTATTTCTCAACTGTCGTCTGCGCTGCTCCTCAGGTGTGTGCCTTAGATCGATCTGGTCCTCTCCCTCATCGATATCGTCGCCCACCATGATGTCGATCCCTTGGCGCTCGCCCAGTCGGCGGCGCCGGCGCGCGACGATGTACAAGACCGCTAGCGCTGCCAAAAGTCCGGCTGCGAGGAGCGCGTACTCCGGCGGTATCCCCCAGATCTCCTCGTCGGCGACTTCAGACGGCATCAGGTGTTGGCTCGATACGAAAGGAAACGAGTCGACGTGTACCTGATCCCCTCGACTTGGGCTCAGTCCGAGCGCGGAAGAGATCGTGCTTGCTACCGACCGCTTCATATCGTCGGATAGCTCACCGTCGATGAGAACGGCAACGGAGACCCTCTTGACGGCCCCCGGGGGAATTTCACGCCGCCTCTCAGTCTCGTTGATCTCGTAGTTGACGATTTCTTCAAATCGCGTGTACTCAGAATCCCCCGCCGGCGCTGCAACGGATGGAAATCCGGGAATGTTGCTCTCAACTCCCGGCACGCCGCCCGGCGGGCTTCCCGCCCCCTCGAACGTCTCCTCGAAGCTCTGTTGACTGCGGACGATGCCGCGGTCTCCGTTTGGCGCCTCGAACGCGCGGATAATCTCTTCTGCCCGGTCGAAATCGAGCTCGACGTTGACCATCGCCTCCACGCGGCCCACCCCAAAAGGACCTTCGAGCATCGATCGCACCTGGCGCGTGTACTCGGCGCTCACGGCGTGTTGAATCAGGATGCGCTGCTCCAGCGTCGTAGTTCCGGAAGCGGCCGACAATCCGCTCAATTGATCTGAAAGGGGAGTTCCCCGATTGTCGACCACAAAAACGTCGGCCGGGTCGAGCCCTTCCACGGTAGCGCCGACCAGTCGCTGGATGGCGGTAACTTGCTCGGCCGATAGTCGGGCGCCCGGGCGTACGGAGACCATGACCGCCGCCGTGGGACGTTGTTGCTGCGAGATGAAGAGACGCTCTTGCGGGAGCGCCACCTGCACGCGCGCGTCTTGGACGACGTCCAATGAGCGAATGGTCCTCTCGAGCTCGCCGTTAAGCGCCCTGCGCAGGTTGATCCGGCGCACGTCATCAGTCATGCCGAGCTGGGTCTCATCGAAAATCTCAAATCCGATCGACCCCTGCCTGGGAACTCCCGCGGCCGCGAGGTCGATGCGAGTACGATACACCAAGTTCCTTGGCACCAGTATGGACGCCGATCCGTCGGCTCCGCTAACGAGCCGCCACGGAATGCCTGAGTCGTCGAGTCGAGCGAGTACCTCGGCCGCATCAGCCGCGCCCAGTCCACTGAAGAGAACCTCGTGGTTGTTGTCTGCGGGTAACCTGATTGCAAGAAGTAGTAAAAGGAGAAAAACCACCCCTGCCGAGCCGGCGAGCAAGAGGCGGCGTTTTGCGGACATGCCCTGCCACATTGCCTGGATTTGGCTTACTGTTTGCGCAAGCCGTTCGTTCATCGCGATGGTCACACCTTGCCCGAGTAAATAATCAAATCAAAACGAGGGCGCTCACTCCTAAGATCCCGGAGTGTCGTGGCCGCTAAATCTGCATCCGGCTGATCTCTTGGTAAGCCTCAATCGCCTTATTGCGGATGCGGATGGTGAGCTGCAACATTAAATCTGCCTTTTCCATGGCAAGCGTCACCTGATGCACGTCGTGGACCTCCCCCAAGGCGAGGGAGACGGTCGCGGCCTCTGCCTCGAGCTGGGCGGCGTTCACCTCGCTCAAGGCAGCGGACAACATCTCCTTAAAGCTTAAAGACGAGTGATTTGTATGCTCGAGCGCACGCGCTCCTATAGCTTGAGACGGCTGTAACTGTACTCGGGCGATCATCGGTGGACACGCGCCCCCTTAAGTAAACGATCGAGATATGCCGGATCAACGTCCGATTTCGAGCGCTTTCATTGCCATGGATTTAGCGGCGTTCATCGCGGCGATATTGGCTTCGTAGGCACGGCTTGCGCTGATCATGTCGACCATTTCTGTGACGACATTGACGTTGGGCATATGGACGTATCCATTGACATCAGCGTCCGGGTGGGCCGGATCGTAGACAAGACGCGGAGGATCGGTGTCTTCAGCGATCTGGATTACACGAACCCCGCCCAGACCCGCAACCGTTTGCGCAAAGCTGTCCCGGGCCTGAAAAACGGGCATCTGCCTTCGGTAGGGGCCGCCGCGCTCAGTGCGCGTCGTATTGACGTTTGCCAGGTTGTTTGCAATCGTATCCATGCGCAGCCTCTGGGCGGTCAGCCCCGAGGCGCTGATGTCGAAGGAATGAAATAGCATCACTGATTACGATCTTCCCTCCGTAACAGCGTCTCGCAGCAAGGCGTATCGTCGGCGCGCCACGTCGGCCAAAGCGTTGTAGAGCACCTGATCCTTTGTGATCTGCGCCATTTCTGCTTCGATATCGACGTTGTTGCCGTCGTTTCGCATCGCGGTGTCGGTCGACCGCGTCAAATCAAACGGCCGCTCGAGCAGGTCGCCGTGTAAATTGATCGGGATGTGGCGAGGATGGGTTGTCCTACCTGCGATCTTGGGGCTCGATCCATTGGACACGGCCGCTTTGAGGGTCGACTCAAAATCGAGGCGATACCGCTTATATCCGGGCGTGTCGACGTTTGCGATGTTGTGGGCCGTCACCCGCTGACGCATCGCAAGTCCATCGAGCGATCGGTGCAAAAGTCGATCAGTAAGCCCAAATAGCCCAATCATGGCCATGGCTCCACCTCATGCAATGTCTAACTCGGAAAATGAAAAACCCCCGGCCACCGTTTGCGGGCCTGAGGGTAATTTTTTCTAGAATAACCAGGAGATTCCTCCCTGGTACCATATATTCCTAATCTCATCCAAGCAGGAGTCTATGAAATGTCGGAAAGCTCGCCCAGGGCCGCGCCCCTAAAGAATATAGCGGCTGAGGTCGGTGTCCGACGCGACATCCGCCAACTTCTCCCGCACGTAGGTGCGATCGATGACGACCCGCTCGCCGGCCCGCTCAGGCGCCGAGAAGGAGATATCTTCGAGGAGCCGCTCGACGATCGTATGCAACCTTCGGGCTCCAATGTTCTCGGTCTCATCGTTGACCTCCTGAGCGATGCGCGCCACTTCATCGATCCCGTCTTCCGTAAACTCGAGCTGGACGTTTTCGGTTTCGAGCAGTTTTGCGTACTGCATCAACAAGGCGTTCTTCGGCTCGGTCAAAATCCTCCTGAAATCGTCACGGGACAGACTTTCGAGCTCGACTCGAATTGGGAATCTGCCCTGCAGTTCGGGTATTAAGTCGCTCGGCTTTGAGACGTGGAACGCCCCGGCAGCGATGAACAGGATGTGATCCGTCCTAACGGGGCCGTATTTGGTCATGACGGTCGATCCTTCGACGATCGGGAGGATGTCACGTTGAACGCCTTCCCGCGAGACGTCCGGACCGAAACCGCCCTCGCGCCCGGCAATTTTATCGAGTTCGTCAAGGAAGATGATCCCGTCTTGTTCAGCCTTTTCGATCGCTACGGCCGTCGCCTCGTCCATGTCGATCAACTTTTGCGCTTCTTCTTGAGCAAGGATCTTACGGGCCTCCGCCACCGTCACTTTCCGCTTCTTTTTCCGCTTTGGAATGAGATTGCCAAAGAGATCCTGGAGGTTGACGCCCATCTCCTCAACGCCGGCGCCTGAGAAGACTTCGAGCATCTGGGGCGCGCTTTGGTCGACTTCGATCTCGACGATCACGTCCTCCATCTCGCCACTTGCCAAGCGACGACGAATGGCCTCCCTGCGGGCGGCGATGTCGTCCTCCTCGTGCTCGTCGTCCTCCGACTGGATCCCCTGTCCCATGCCTAGCAGAGCGCCAAACGGGTTGAAAGGCCGCTCCTTCCCACGAACCGGAGCGAGGTAATCGAGTAGCCGGGCTTCTGCCAGCGCCGCGGCCTTATCTTGCACCTCAGCAATGCGCTCACTCTTGACCATGTGGATCGACGTCTCGACAAGGTCGCGGATCATCGATTCGACGTCGCGCCCGACGTAGCCGACCTCGGTGAACTTCGTCGCCTCCACCTTGATGAACGGCGCCCGCGCAAGCTTCGCGAGCCGCCTGGCAATCTCCGTCTTGCCGACGCCGGTGGGCCCGATCATGAGGATGTTCTTCGGCGCTACCTCGTCCTGCAGTTCGAGCTTGAGGCGCCTGCGCCGAAATCGGTTTCTAAGGGCGATCGCGACCGCCCGTTTGGCCTTGGACTGGCCGATGATGAACTTGTCGAGTTCTGCGACGATCTCCCTGGGAGTCATCGAAATGGGTCCGTCATTTGCTGCGCTCATGTTTGATCTTGACCCCCGTTGAAAGCGCCAAGCGTCTCGACCGTGACACGGTCATTCGTATAAACGCAGATTTCAGAAGCGATCAAGAGCGCTTCGCGCGCAATTTCAGGCGGCGAAAGGTCGGTATTCCTCGCAAGCGCCTTGGCGGCCGCCATCGCAAAGGGCCCGCCCGATCCGATTGCGACGATGTGGTCATCGGGCTCGATCACATCGCCCGTGCCGGAGATCACCAACAGGCCCGTCTTGTCCAATACGACGAGGAGGGCTTCGAGGCGCCGTAGCATTCGGTCTTGCCTCCACTCCTTCGCAAGTTCGACGGCGGCCCTTGTCAGATTGCCGTGGTAAGCGTCAAGCTGGTCTTCAAACTTTTCAAAGAGCGTAAACGCATCCGCAGAGGATCCCGCAAAACCGGCCAAGACCTTTCCTTCCTTGAGCCGTCGCACCTTGCGAGCTCCGTGTTTGATCACGGTGGCTTCTCCAAGCGTCACCTGGCCGTCTCCTGCCACGGCGCCCGTGCCGTCTCGCCATACCGCCACGATGGTCGTTGAGTGAATGGCACTCATTTCTTCGTTCTCCTCTGAATAACCGATTGGCTGCCGTCCTCACTTGCCGCCCACTAGGGCCAGC
>CAYRIY010000038.1:18772-27921 GCA_964424335.1 uncultured Clostridia bacterium | reverse complement strand
CACGTGCGAGACAGCCACGCGCCTCTCCATTTCGTCAAAATCTCTGACTCGGCCACACCCACGAGCCCCGGCGCGACCGTCGCCATATAAATCGAAGATTTGATCAAACCCACCCCACTCACACCTTGGCGCTCTGAGGAGCATTCGCTCTCCAACTCGTCATATTCGCCGTCAATTCTTGCATATACTTCGCGAACTTGGGGAAAGACTCATCGTAAGAGCGAGCACATGAGGACGTGATCCGATGGCGACGAACAAAACAGAAAACCCCTTGACCGAGCTCGGACGCGCCCTCGCTCGGGGGCGTCGTTCCACGCCGAAGCCGACCCAGGTTGAGCGACTTCGCCTCGTCGACCAGGCCATCGCCGCCATCAACGCCCGTGGCGACCTGACCGAAAGCCAGCGCGCCCGGGGATTGAGCGCGCTCAAAAAGGCGCGAATTCGCTGCTTGGACCAAAAGGGCGGCGGCTCTGCATGACGCGTCGATACGACCAAAGCAACCGGTACAAGGCGCGCGTCGCCATCTTTGCCCTCGCGGTCTTGATCGCCCTTTACGGCATTGCATCCCGCACGCCTGAGCAGGCCGAAGAAGCGGAAGTCCGCACCTTCGTCGACGACTTTCTTAAAGCTAGACTTTCCCGGGACCACACCGCAGCGCGGACATTTTTGAGCAACAAGCTCCACGGTGAACTTGCCGACGCTAATCCGACATTCCTCATCGGATCGTCAGTTCCTCACTACCATGCCTTCCGCATCGAATCGATCACTCCGGGCGGGAAAGACGTTTGGCGCGCCCGCGTGATCCTCTCCGAGGAAATGCCGGGCCAAGGCGAAATCGGCTGGTTTCAAGAGGAACTGGTCGTCGCCCGTGTTGGTTCGGACCTAAGGATCGACGAGATTCACCGAGGCGCCTATCAATACGGGGCGCCGTGACGTTTACGACGCCGCCTTGGGCCCCAGCACCCGACTGTCGCCCAATCGGCGCGTCACTTCCATTTGATCGAGGTGCTCTAAGAGCGGCACCGCATACTTCCTCGTCGTCCTCAAAAGATCCCTCAACACGCCCACATCGATGGTGGCGTGCGCCTTGAGGTACTCGACTGCTTTGCGGCGAATATCGTCGATCGCCTCGCCGGTGAACAGGAGCTCTTTCCCCACGCGCACGAGGCGTCCTTGCTCAACCAATGCACCGACGATCTCATCCACGTCGACTCCGGCAGAAAAGTCGGCGACGACCTCCTCAATACTGGGCGGCGCGAACGGCGCAGCGCTCAGCGCCTCCATGATGCGGTCGGCCACCTGCTGCTCGGCAGGCGCAAACCGCACCTCGTGATCTGTCGCCCGCACCCTCGCTCCCTCCGTGACGAGAACGCCTGCATGCTCGAGGCTTTCCACGAGCTCGTCAAAGAGGCGCCAATCGACGCCAAGCGTGCTCCGCAAGGTCTCCCGAGGCAACCCGCGCCGCAAGGGAAACGACTTGTGGAATGCCGCAAGGCTCGACTCGACGCGTTCGCGCAGCCTTACCCAGGCCTTGGCGCTCACCAGGTACGTTGGCAGGGTATGTAACCGGTTGTCGGCGACGAGTTCGCCTACTGCGGCCTCGAGGTCCGCCATGGGAAAGGGGGCCACTGCTTGCAGCATCCTGCGATCGAGCCACCCATGCTCGGCGATGTGCGCCTCGATCAAACCGGTCGCGGAAGCGTCCACGCGAGCTCGCAACAATTCGAGGTCCAGGCGCTCCGCGTCCCGCTCGCCCATGAGCACGCGGTGGACCTCGGAACGCTCGCGATAACGATGGTCGCGCCCCCGCACGCGCCTTGCCGCCGGCGCCAGCACCTTTCCGCCCGCAATCGTGGTCTGATGCGCCGGATCGCGCAGCACAAAGCTGTCGTTCCACTGAACGGCGAGCGCTCGATCGACCTGGACCTGCGCCAAGGCCTCTTCTCCCGGCCCAAGCGCCTCCCGGTCGAGGAGCTTCACCCGTGCCATGCGCTCGGCGGTGCCGACGTAGATCTTGAGCGCCGACTCTCGCTTTAGGGGCCTACCAAGGCTCGCCACCGCTCTCACGAATACGTTGAATCGCTCGCTTGCCCGCATCTGGTCGGGTGCAACCAGAGCGTCGCCGCGCTCGACGTCCTCGACGTAAACGCCTGCGAGGTTTACCGCCAGACGCCGACCGACGACGGCAGCGTCCACTTGCTTTCCGTAGGTTTGCAAGCCACGGACCCGCACAAGTTTTTCCGAAGGAAGGAGCTGCAACTCATCGTCCAAAGCGATGCCGCCGCCGGCAAGCGTGCCCGTGACGACGGTCCCCGCACCTTTCACGCTAAAGACGCGGTCGATCCATAGGCGCGGCCGACCGATGTCCTGCGGCTCCGGCGCCTGATCGATCTGCCGGTCGAGCTCAGCTTTGAGGACGTCCAATCCGCCTCCGGTGACGGCGGAGACGCGAAGCACCGGCGCCTGTTCGAGCACGGTGCCCTGCACGTGCTCCCGGATCTCTTCCTCGACCATATCGATCCACTCGTCGTCTGCGAGATCGACCTTGGTGATCACGATCACGCCGCGCCGAACGCCCAATAGGTCCACGATCTCGAGATGTTCCTGGCTTTGCGGCATCCAGCTCTCCGTAGCCGCCACGACGAACATGACCGCGTCGACCGCGCCAACGCCGGCAAGCATATTTTTCACGAATCGGTGATGCCCGGGCACATCAACGAAGCCCACCTCTCTGCCCGAAGGCAAAGTGAGGTGGGCAAAGCCGAGGTCGATCGTCATCCCCCGCTCCTGCTCTTCCTTGCGGCGGTCCGGTTGCATGCCGGTCAAAGCTTCGATGAGGGTCGACTTTCCGTGGTCAATGTGGCCCGCAGTTGCAATGACAAACATGAGCGGCTATTCCACGCTTTCCGTGCGTGCGCCGACTGGGGCGCTCACGTAGTCGCTACGTCCGCAGGGCTCCTAACCGGAATCCCCTGCTGCTCACGCCAGTGGACAATCGCGGCCAGCGCCCTTTTGGCTTGTGCGCCCCTCCGCTCTGCCTTATCCCTAATGCGCTCGGCGAGCGGGGGCAAGATGCCGAAGTTTGCATTCATTGGTTGAAAGTGGTCAGGATCGGCGTGCGTGACGTAGTGCGCCAGGCTGCCGAGCATGGTCTCCAAGGGGAGTTCCAAGGGATCTTGGCCGTTTGCGAGTCGACCGGCGTTGATCCCCGCGATCAGGCCGGCGCCGGCGGACTCCACGTACCCTTCGACGCCGGTGATCTGGCCTGCGAAAAAGAGGTCGTCGCGGGCCTTAGCCTGGTACGTCGGCCTCAGCACCTTGGGCGAATTGAGAAACGTGTTGCGGTGCATGACGCCAAAGCGGACAAAGTCTGCGTTGGCGAGAGCCGGGATCAGTTTGAAGACCCGCTTCTGCTCGCCCCACTTCAGTCGAGTTTGAAAGCCGACCATGTTGAGCAGGGTCGCGCCGATGTTCTCCTTGCGAAGTTGGACGACCGCGTACGGGCGCTTTCCGGTTTTTGGATCGACGAGGCCCACCGGGCGCATCGGGCCGTAGCGCATGGTGTCCTTGCCCCTGGCGGCGAGTTCCTCGATGGGAATGCAGCTTTCGAAAAACTTGAGTTCCTCTTCGATGTGGCCTTGGTGGACCTCGGCCTCCACGAGCGCCTGGTAGAAGGCGTCGTACTCCTCTTTGTTCAGCAGGCAGTTGAAGTAGTCGGCCCCGCCCTTGCCGTAGCGGGCGCCCCAAAAGCCTTTCTCCTCGTCCAAAGACTCGGCGGTCAAGATCGGCGCCGCCGCGTCGTAAAAGTAGAGATCTTCCGAACCGGTGAGGCGCTTGATCTCGGCGGCGAGGGCTTCGCTCGTCAGCGGACCGGTTGCGGCCACGACGGGACCCTCGGCTGGGATCTCCGTCACTTCTTCGCGCACGACCTCGATATTTGGGTGGCCCTCGATCGTCTCGGTCACCAGCTTGGCGAAGCGCTCCCGATCGACCGCCAGCGCGCCCCCCGCCGGCACACCGCTCTGGTCGGCGCAGTGAATGACGCAGGAGCCAAGAGCGCGCATCTCTTCTTTCAATATGCCCGCTGCGCTGTCGATGAGGTTTGAACCAAGCGAGTTTGTGCAGACGAGTTCGGCCAAGTCTTGCGTGTGGTGAGCGGGCGTCATCCGCTTGGGACGCATCTCGTAGAGAATGACCCGGGCGCCCTGATTGGCCGCTTGCCATGCTGCTTCCGTGCCTGCGAGGCCTCCGCCGATGACGATCACTTTGCCCTGCATTGCGCCCACTCCATCAAACCCGACGTCCGGAAGATCCGGCAATCCTAGCATACCGCTTTCTTTGATCGGGTGGCAAGCCGATCGATCGGGCTACGTTGGGCTACATGGGCGCCATGGGCTGCGTTGGGCTACATGGTGGCTGATCGACCGTCCGGCCTCCTGACCGACCGGCGAATGCCTCGAGCTTCGAGCCCCCGTGCAATGCCGACCGCGATGAACGCCTTGATTGCGTCGGCCGGCAAAAACCCAATCACTCCGACCATGATTGCACTCGAAAATGAGCCGATGTGAAAGGTTAGGACGAGCACCCCTGGAACGTAGATGGCGAGCATGCCGGCTGCCATGGCGAGCATGCCTCGGACTAAGGTGAGCTTGGGCGATCGCTCGAGGATGAAGCCAACGACGTATGCGCACAAAACGAAGCCGATGAGGTAACCGCCGGTAAAGCCGACCAGCTCCTGAATGCCGCCCGATCGGTTGGCAAAGACCGGGAGACCGACTGAGCCCATGAGGAGGTAGACCAGTTGACTCATGGCGCCCGCACGGCTGCCGAGGACGGCCCCCGCGAGCATGATCGCCAGCGTCTGCAATGTAAGCGGGACAAACGGGAGCGGTATCGTGATCTGCGCGGCAACGGCCGTGAGGGCCGCGAACAGCCCGGCGAGCGCAATCTCTCTCGTGGTCCACTTGCTTTTGGTTTGTTCTCGGTTGGTCGAGGGCATCAGTCATGCTCCTTGGATGTCGGCGAGAAATTCACCGACGGGTTTAATAGCCCCCCTACCAATTCTTATTGCATTCCCCCACCTATTGTCAACCACAATTCGTGGTTTGATTAACAATGTAAAACCTGACATTCTGCGCCCTGATTGGCGTTCCGATCGTTACGAGCGGTTCATACCGTGTTATGGGAGCCCGCTCTAGAATAGGCCGAGCTCTCGTGCGTTGCCGTGGTGCTCAGGCTTTGATGTATTGTGCGGGGCCGTCACCATCCACGTGGGGCGCCGTCGTCCGAAAACTGATCGCAACGTAAGTCGCAAGGCACACCGACCAGTGCTCGTCCAAGACACCCAGCCCGTCAAGCAGGAGTTTTATCACGTCGCCCCCGATATGAGCGGCCTGTTTCACGACCTGCCACAAGATTGCGAGCACTTTTCGGACCGGTGGAATTCGAAAGCTCTTGCGAGTCAAAGGATCGATTCTGACAACCGAATCGATCAGCGGATGTTCGGCGGGCGACCCTGGCGCCTGTGTCCGGAAAGTGTATCCTACACTTGCGACAGTGGTGTGGAGTGAGTAGGCCAAATGAGGTCACTTTCTAGAGCAGGCCTTTTGTAAATTGCACCTTGGCCGAAGGGTCGCAGTTGCACGCACCAGCGAACTACAGAGCACTCTTCGGACGGCCGACGGCAGAAATAATACGGGCGGCTTGCGGCGGTGCTGTCATCGCTGCCTCGAGAGCCGCACCGAAAGCCTCCACCCAGGTGAGCGCCCCACTGTCCCGAGATTGGGATTGACGCGAGCGACCGCGTTTTGGAGGAGGAAAAACCTTCAACCCCAGGGAATTTTTGATACAATTGTGCCTGCGAACGTGGCGCCACGTTCTATTACCATGAGCCAAAGGGCGCCACACATCCTACACCACGGGGGGTGGTGACGCATGAGCTCGGTTCAGGTGGAGGACCTGCGGGCAGGGACACTCCAAAAGATGCTCAGTCGCCCCTTCGGGCTCGACGAAGACGGCAAGCCGATCGATCATGGAAGCGGCAAACTCGTCGTCGCTGCAATTCGTTACATGCAGGAGTGTGTCGAGCGCCGGACGCTCGATGCGCTCCCTCCGAATCTAAGCCAAGAGGAACGCACCAAATCGATCGAGGCAGCGAAGGCCGAAGCCGTCGATCGGCTGGTCGAGATGCTCAACGCTGCGATCGACGACCCTCGCTACCACGTGACGAAGGATTACCTCTTCAACGAGTCGCACAACTACTCGTACGAGTTTCGACTCTTTGTAAACGAGTATTGCCGGGTCCTCTCCGGCGATCCGGACTTCTTTTTCAACTGCGGCACGAGGAGCATTCCGGGCGCCGTGATCCTGCTTGGCAAACCATTGGGGGTTCAGCGGGCCTTTTCGGTCATGCCGCGGTTCACGGCAAAGTTCGTCAAGACCGACCTGCGCGTTGTCGAAACGACGCCCTCGTCGGCCATTCTCCAGTGGCACGGCAGCGATCAAATTCGGCTCGTGCCGGAGGGCCACCGGGAGGCTTACATCCGCTACGCGTGCCGAGCATATCAGGGCGCCTTTGCATCCACCACCAATGTGATCTTTGGCCTTCCGATGGCGGAGGTCAAAGAGACGATGTGCCAGGCCGACGGCGCCGAGTGTTGCCAGTGGGAGTTCAAATGGAAGCGCGACCCGCGGCAAACATCCCTCGCCAAGCTGATGACGATTAGCACTGCGGCGTCGGTGGCGATCCTTTCCTATGCTTTGCTGAAGTTGCCGGCGGCGGGATTTTTGGAGGCGGTCGCCGCGATACTCCTGCCGCTTTCGATCGGGTGGTTCACGCACAAGCTGCGGAGCGTCTCTGCCGAACGGGATCAGCTTGCCGAATCCCTCGCCGAACAGCGCGACATGGCGGAGACCCAGTACGATGAGAGCGAGCGAGTGCGGGCCGAATTGCAGATGGCAAACCTTCAGCTCGAGCAACGGGTAAGTGAGTTGACGGCGCTTTACGACATCGGCGCGACGGCCGTCTCGACCCTAGACCTCGAGCAGCTCCTGAGCGACAGCCTGCGGCTGACGGCCCAGCACCTCAACTTTGACCGGGCGTTCGTCTTCCTCCTGGATGAAGACCAACAAAGGCTCACCCTCGGGCATTGCGTCGGCGCTGAGGCCCCAGTCATCGAGCGGCTCTCCCGTGCCTCGTTTGCCCTGACGGACCTCGACCACCCCGTGGTGCGCGTGTTTCACAGCCAGGAGCCGATACTCTTTGACGGACGGGCTGATGACGTTGCGCCTTCTCCCGAGTTTGCGCAGCTCTTTTCCGTAAGCGCTTTCGCAGGTGCGCCTCTCATTTCCAATGGGCGACCGCTCGGCGTCCTGCTCCTTGACAACGCAAAGAGCGGGCGGCCGATCTCAAGACAGACGCTAAGCCTGCTTGCAGCCATCGCCAACCAAACTGCAAGCGCGGTGGATGGCGTCATGCTCTACCGCACCTTGGAAAAGCGCGTGGAGCTTAGGACAGCGGAGCTTGCGGCCACCACCAAAGAGGCCGAGGAGGCGCGCATCGCCGCGGAACAAGCAAACCAGGCGAAGTCGGCATTCCTTGCCACCATGAGCCACGAGATCCGCACGCCGATGAACGCCATCATCGGCATGACCGGCCTCCTCCTTGACACACAGCTCACACGAGAGCAGCAAGAGTACGCGGAAATCATCCGCGACAGCGGGGACGCGCTCCTTTCCATCATCAATGATATTCTGGACTTCTCCAAGATCGAGGCGGGCAAGATTGCGGTCGAGAACGTTCCGTTCGACGTGCGCGAGAGCATCGAGTCGAGCCTGAGCCTCGTCGCTCCCGCTGCGTCCCAGAAAGGCCTCGACATCGCCTACACCATGGACGAGAGCGTTCCCGACGCCGTGATGGGCGACGTGACCCGGGTGCGGCAGATCCTGCTCAACCTGCTCAACAACGCGGTCAAGTTCACGGAGCGTGGCGAAGTGATCCTGCACTGCTCCGCGTCGCCCCGTGCCAACGGGCAGGTCGAGTTGAAGTTTGCCGTGAGCGACACGGGCATCGGAATCGCCCCGGATCGCTTGGCCCAGCTATTTCAACCGTTCACCCAGGCGGACGCGTCGACGACACGCAAGTACGGGGGCACGGGCCTTGGCCTTGCCATTTCCAGGCGGCTGAGCGAATTGATGGGCGGCGCCGCCTGGGCCGAGAGCGTCGAAGGCAAAGGCAGCACATTCTACTTTACGATCTTGGCCCACCCGGCGGAAGTGCCCGCAAAGCGCGAGCACCTCATCGGCAAGCAGCCCCACCTAAGCGATCGCCGCATGCTCCTCGTCGACGACACGCCGGCAAACAGGCGCATCGTCACCCAGCTCGCGACCCGCTGGGGCATGCGCGTGCGAGACACCGAATCGCCCTTTGAAGCCCTTGCGTGGATCGACAAAGGCGACCCCTTCGACGTGGCGATCCTGGACGTCCAGATGCCTGGAATGGACGGCATCACACTCACCAAAGAGCTGCGGGCGCGCCCCCAGACGGCCGAACTGCCCATCGTGCTCTCCTCCTCCCTCGGTCAGGAGATCGACACGTCGGAGCTTGGCCACGTAGCGCTCTTGCCAAAGCCGTTCAGAGCTTCGCAGCTCTTTGACTCGCTCGCAGGCATATTTGGCGCGTCGCCCCAGCGAGCAGAGGAAGACCACGAATCCGCATTCACGGAAGCTTTGGCGGCGAACTTGCCGCTGCGCATCCTTCTCGCTGAGGATAACGTGGTAAATCAAAAGCTTGCAATCAGGATCTTGGACCGGTTCGGGTACCGGGCGGACGCCGTCGCCAACGGCCTTGAAGTGCTGAGCGCCTTGGAGCGCCAACGCTACGACGTCGTGCTGATGGACGTGCAGATGCCGGAGATGGACGGCCTCGAAGCCGCTCGCCAAATTTGTCGGCGCTGGCCGCGGGAGGAGCGGCCCCGCATCATCGCGCTCACAGCCAACGCTATGGCTGAAGATCGAGCCGAGTGCCTGGCTGCGGGAATGGACGACTACCTGACCAAGCCGATCCGCCCCAACGACCTCGCCGCAGCGCTCCGCCTCGCGGTCCCCCGCACCGCCATGGACGCCGCAGCCGGCGGCGCCAAAAACGAAAA
>CAYRIY010000038.1:0-18672 GCA_964424335.1 uncultured Clostridia bacterium | reverse complement strand
GAGCCGGCCGAGGAGGCGGTCCCTGATCGCCCTCCCGCAATCGACGAAAAAACGTTTAAGCAACTCACCGTCGATATGGGAGGCGATCTCGACTTTGTGCGGGAAGTAGTCGACACGTTCTTAAACGATGGCGCCGAGTTGGTCGCGTCCTTGGAGCGCGCCGCGGCGAGCCAGGATGCTGAGACGCTCCGCCGCGCTGCGCACACGCTCAAATCAAACGCAGCGAGTGTCGGCGCGCTTGCGCTTTCCGACATGTGTCGCACGCTCGAGGAGATGGGCCGAGATGGCGTGCTCGACGGCGTTGACGAACGGATCGCGCACGTGCGGAGTGAATTCACTCAAGTAGGCCTTGAGCTTGGAGGCATTGTATGATCGGTCGAGTCTTGGTCGTCGACGACAACAATCTGAGTCGCATGATGCTTGGCCGCGCCGTGCGCGAACAAGGACACGAAGTCGCCATGGCGTCGGACGGCCGTGCCGCCCTTGATATGCTTGAAGGTGGGACGTTCGACCTCGTACTGCTCGACGTCTTGATGCCCGAAATGGACGGGTATCAAGTCCTCGAGTCGATCATGGCCAATCCTGCGCTCAAGCACATTCCCGTCATCATGGTTTCGGCGCTCGACGAGATGGACAGCGTCATCCGGTGCATCGAGCTCGGAGCTCAGGATTACCTCCCCAAGCCCGCCAATGCGCTGCTCCTTAAAGCTCGGATCAGCGCCTCGCTTGCCAAGAAGCACATTCACGACCTCGAGATGCGCTACGTGGAACAGATCGAGCGGGAGAAAAAGCGCGCCGATGACCTATTAAACGTCGTCATTCCGATCGGAGCGGCGCTCTCCGGCGAGCGGGACTTTGGCACCCTGCTCGATCGCATTTTGGGCGAGGCGATGACGATTTGCCACGCGGCAGGCGGCATTCTCTACCTGCGCACCGAGGACGACCGCATGCAAGTGGTCACGTCTCGCTTCGAGGGGCCCGAGGCCAATAAGGCTCCGTTGGGCCTTGAGACGTCCATTCCCCTGCTCGAGGCCACTGGCGAGCAGAACCACAGACAACTGGTCGCGCACGTCGCTTGGACCGACCAGGCGATCAACATCGCCGACTCATACACCCAAGAAGAATACGACTTTACCGAGTTGCACCGCTTTGACCAGGAGACCGGGAGGCGGTCGGTCTCGATCCTCGCCCTTCCCCTCCGCAGCGCCTCCGGGAGAGTGATCGGAGTGGTGCAGCTAACCAATGCTAGGGATTCCGGCTCCGGCCAGATCGTTCCCTTCGACGCGCACCTGGAACAAATGATGGCCTCGCTGTCGACGCTGGCTGCGGTAGCGCTCGAACACTACCAGCGTGAACAACGCCTCAAACAAGAGATTGAGGTGTTGCGGATCGAGATCGACGAAAAGCGGGAAGCCCGCGCCGTTGCCGAGTTGACCGAGACCGATTTCTTTCGCCGACTCGAGGCGAAAACCGACGTATTGCGCCGCCGCCTGGAGGAGGCGGGCGGCCGCGGGTCCGTCTCTTAGTTTGATCGGGAGGTTACAAGAGCTTTGGCCCAGATTCTCACCATTCACTCGTTTCGCGGGGGAACCGGAAAGTCGAACACCACAGCCAACATCGCGGGCATTCTGGCCTCTAACGGCCACCGCGTCGGCGTCGTGGACACCGACATCCAGTCTCCCGGAATTCATACGCTCTTTGGCATCGATCCGGACGATATCGAGCATTCGCTCAACGATTACCTTTGGGGAAAGTGCGCCGTCGAAGAGACTGCAGTGGATGTGACGGCGAGCCTTGGAACGGGCGTTGCGGGCAGCGTCTTCTTGATCCCGTCGAGCCTAAGAGTCGGAGACATTTCGCGCGCCTTGCGTGACGGATACGACGTCGGAGTGTTGCACGAAGGGCTTTTTGCGCTCGTGAACGCGCTCGGCCTGGACTACCTCATGATCGACACCCACCCGGGGCTAAACGAGGAGACCTTGCTCTCGATGGGCATCTCCCATTCGGTCGCCATCATCATGCGCCCCGACCAGCAGGATTACGCCGGCACCAGCGTCACCGTGCAGGTAGCCCGCCGCCTCAGGGTTCCGCGCCTTGTGATCGTGGTCAACAAGGTGCCACGCACGCTCGATCTCGCTGATGTGGAACGGCGCGTCGAGGAGACCTACGGCTGCGAAGTCGCGGCCGTCCTGCCCCACTCTGACGAGCTCATGTCGCTCGCCAGCCAAGGGGTATTCTCCCTCCTCTTCCCCGACCACCCGGTGACGGCGTGTTTCAAGCAAGTCGCCGCGAAGCTCACCGCATAGGGGTTGAGACCGATCGGACCCGAATCGCGCAATATCGACGACGATCTGCTCTCGCCGGATCTTTTTATCAAGCGTTCCAGGGGCGGTTTCCTCGGACGCCGCTCGCATCGGCTCGTGTACTTCATCGAGTCGCACGTGGCCAACCACAAGGAGCAGCTACGCTGGGCATGCCGCGTGCTCCTTGGCAAAGCGACCGTGGAATGGGCGGCCAAAGACGTGCTCAGCGGATTTGCCCTGCGGGGCCTTGCCCCTCCCCGGATCAACGTAGAAGACCTCGAACGGCACGCGCTCGAGTGGGGTCGCCTCGTGCCGGCTTCGGCCCCCATGCGTGCTGTCGTCTTTCGTATACTGGCGGAAAAGTATGGGCTGGCCGAGTACCGGATTCCAAATATCCGTGCGGCGCTTTCCCTCGACTCGCCGGAGGTGCGAGCAGCCTACCACGAGGAGTACGGCGAAGCAATCGACGGCGCCCTCGAGGGAACGCGCTCGACCCGTCTGGACATTGCCGCCGACCCTGACACCGCAAGCGAAGACCTGCTGGCCGGCGGGGCTGAGTGGCTGTTTGTCCCTGGCGGCACGGTGGTGACGCGGCAAGGCGAGCCAATGGACTCGCTCATCGTCGTCGCAAGCGGGCGTTTGAGGACGAGGCACGACGCTGGATCCGCGCCCGAGCGCCGCGAATATGTAACTGGCGATGTTCTGGGGGAGATTCCGATCCTCGTCGGCGGCCGGTGGCGATCGACGGTTTACGCAGCCCGAGACAGCGAACTGGTCAGCGTCTCGAAGCATGCCATTTTGAGCTTGCAGGAATCCCATCCCCGCCAAGCCCTCGAGTTGACGCAGGCGCTCTTAACCCGGACCGAAAGCGCTGCTCACGAGCAACGTGCCGCTGCAATGACCATCGCCGTCCTCGCCCTCGACGACGATAAAGACGCCGTGGACCTTTCGCGAGCGCTCGCTGCCGCCTTGGATCGCCAGGGGCCGACGCTCTGCCTGGATGCGCGACAAGTCGACGATGCCGTAACGAACGGCGCTTCAGCGTCCGAGCCGGGCGACGACCTGGACGGGATGGTCGCTGCGTGGCTGAGCGAGCAGGAGACGAATCACCGCTACGTCGTGTACCAGGCCGATTCGAAAGAGCCCGCCTGGCTCGCACGTTGCCTCAGGCAAGCAGATCGCGTCGTCGTCGTGGCCCATGCGAACGCCGACCCTTCCCTCCGGAGTGTCGAAAGCGAGTTGAAGGACCGAGCCGACGTCCACCTCGTACTCCTGCACCCGGAGGGCACAACGCGCCCAAGCGGCACAGCCCCATGGCTCGAGGCCCGCAGTGTCCGCTGCCACCACCATGTGCGCCTTGAGGTCCGGTCCGACGTCGAGCGCATGGCCCGCCTCGTCGGCGGCGATGCGATCGGCCTTGCCATGGGCGGCGGCGGCGCCCGCGGCTTTGTCCACGCAGGCGTGATGCGAGCATTCAATGAGAAAGGCATTGCGCCCGACGTTTTCTCGGGCACCAGCATGGGCGCCGTCGGGTCGGGACTGGCCGCGCTCGGATGGTCGCCCGATCAGATCCTGCGCCTTGGAGAGCGCCTGACGAGCCGCCGGGCTCTCCTCGACTTTACGCTGCCGATCATGTCGCTGACGGCGGGCCGAAAGCTGACGGAGTTTCTCAAGTCGATCTTTGGCGACGTTCGGATCGAAGACCTATGGCACCCGTACTTTTGCGTTTCGACCAACTTGAGCAGGGGCGACATCGAGGTGCACCGCGTCGGCCCGATGTGGGAAGCCGTCCGGGCGAGCGTGGCGCTGCCTGGAATATTCAGCCCGGTGGTCAAGGACGGCGAGGTCCTGACGGATGGAGCCGTGCTAAAAAACTTGCCGTGCGATATCGTGCGTGAGTTGTTCGACTGCAAAACGGTCATCGGCGTGCAGGTAAGTCCGCCGTCAGGAGGGTACGGGACGTACGATTTTGACCAAGACCTTTCGGGCTGGTCGATCCTCCGCCGTCGCCTCAATCCGTTTCGCCGCCAAGCGATGAACGTTCCTTCGATCGTGAGCATCCTGCTGCGCAGCGTCGAGGTGAAAGAATCCAAAGGTGGACGAAATGCGAACGACCATGGGGCTGACATCCTCATTCAGCCGGACACCAGCCACCTGCGGCTGCTTGACTTTTCGGCCTATAAGGAGCTGGGCGAACTGGGCTATCAGGCCGCCATGCAGGCCCTAAACACCTCTTGGAACGAGCTCCGGCCGGAGGGATAGGGAGCCTCCCCGTCTAGCTCTCGCTCCTAGGCCGAATCGTGACCTCGGCAGCGTATACCGTTCGTCGAGCGCCCTGATCATCGACGACGACCAAAGCGCCGTCTTGGGCGAGGTCAACGGCTACGCCGCCCCATTCGCCCTCCGCCTCGATCACCCGCACTTCCCGCCCGAGTGTAGCGGTGTTCTCCCGAAGTGCGTCAAGGAGCGTGTCAAAGCCCTTTTCCATCCACTCGACGTAAACCGCTTCCAAGTGCGTTAACGTTCTTCCAAGAAGGCGGGCGCGATCGAGCGTGCGGCCTGCGGCTGCGCTGAGGGATATGGCGCTTTCCTTGGCATCTTCGGGAAAGGCGTCCTGAGGAACGTTGGCGTTGATCCCTATTCCAAGCACCAAGGCCCGGACGGTATCGAGTTCGGCGTCCATTTCGACGAGAATGCCAGAGACTTTCCGCCCGTCGACCAGGACGTCGTTCGGCCACTTGATCGAGGCGTCGAGCTCGGTCACTTCCCTTATGGCGCGCACGACGGCGAGGGCCGAGACGAGCGCTACTTTGGGGGCATCGTACGGCGAAATCTTAGGCCTTAAAATCGTGCTGCTCCATACCCCGGCCCCGAAGGGCGAGGCCCACGATCGCCCCCTTCGCCCCCTACCTTTTACCTGACCCTCGGCCACGATCACCGTGCCCTCGGTCGCGCCGTTGCGAGCGACCTGCTTGGCCTCGTCGTTGGTCGAGCCGATGTACTCGTGGTAATGTATGGTCTTGCCGATGAACTCCGTGTCGAGGTGACGGGCGATCTCCCACGGGTAAATGCGATCCGGGCGGGAGACCAGTCGGTAGCCTCGGCGCGTCGCAGCGTCGATGACATACCCGTCGGCCCGCAGTTCCTCGATCCACTGCCACACGGCCGTGCGCGTCTTGCCGACTGCTCGGCTGATTTCTTCACCGGACACGTACCCGGAACTCTCTCCCAGCGCTCTGAGCACTTCTTCCTTCATTCGCAAACACACCCGCCCGCGCGGTCCATCGGATTTTTACAGAGGCTTGACCGACGCGCTATAATAGAATTCGTGCACAAACATGCCTGTAGCTGCACGTTTGTTAGTAAACAACGCTGCCAACTTCATCAAGGAGGCGCTTAAGTAGTCAAAATGAAACGACAACTCGCACGTTCGAGGTCGATCGTCCTTTTTGCTTTGTTGACCTTGGCCGCGCTAGCTTTGTGGCTCGGAAACGCAACGACGGAGCTCCATGCGCAAGGGGAAGAGGAGCAATCGCCTGCTCGTGCGTCCGCCGGTGCGTCGCTCGAGTCGGAATACGTCATGGGAGATCCGTACCTAATCGCAGACATTGCTGAAAAGGCGACGCCTGCGATTGTCTATATCGAGGCCGAGTATCCGGCGCCGGAGCGGAATCAAGGGAGTCCGTTCAACGACCCGTTCTTCAGGGACTTCTTCTACCCCTTCTTCCCCTGGACTGATACGGAGCCTCAGGTGTTGCGCGGGACGGGCTTCATCATCGACCAAGAAGGGCACATCCTCACGAACCAGCACGTCGTCGGCGATCCGGGCGACGGGCAGAGCATCACGGTCAAGATCGATGCCCCAGGATTTACCGGTGAAGTCGAGGCCGAATTGGTCGGCGCCGACTACCAACTCGACCTTGCGATCCTGAAGATCGACAAACCCGAAGGGCTGGGCGAACTGCCGACGGTCGCCCTCGGCGACTCCGACCAAAGCCGCGTCGGCGAATGGGTGATCGCCATCGGCAACCCATACGGGGAGCAGTTTGAGCACACGGTCACCGTGGGCGTGCTCTCTGCGAAGGGCAGAGAGGTTCGCATTTACGATTCCGAGCGGCGCCAGACCAAGATCTACTCCAATTTGATGCAGACGGATGCCGCGATCAATCCGGGGAACTCCGGGGGGCCTTTGATCAACATCAAGGGCGAGGTGATCGGGATCAATACGGCGGTCAACGCCCGGGCGCAAGGGATCGGCTTTGCTATTCCCATCAACACCGCCTTGAACGTAAAGGATGAGTTGATCGAAACGGGCGGAGTAGCGCACGTTGGAGATGGCGGCCCGTACCTCGGCGTCGAATTGCAAAACCTCGACGACAACCTCGCTCGCTACCTCGGGCTATCGGAGGCCAAGGGAGCGCTCGTCACCGGCGTCGTGCGCGGATCGGCCGCAGAGCGTGCCGGAATCAGGGTGTACGACGTGGTCCAGCAGTTTGGCGATGTGGAGATCGAAAGCGCAGACGACCTGGTCTCCGCGATCGGTGAGCTGGAACCGGGTGACGATGCGTTGGTCGTCATTTGGCGTCAAGGTCGAAGGATTGTGTTGCCCGTCGTCCTCGGCAGCCGAGGCGAATGATCCAACGGGAACCTGACCGTCGCGTAGCGGGAGGAGCGCCTAGCTCCCTCCCGCCTTTTACATCGAGATCCACTTTCAGTGGGTCGGCATCGTCATGGACAAGTCCTGCTTCTGCGTCTCCCCTTTATCTGCAGTCCCGTTGCACCAGGAAACCAAAACCCAGCTTAACATCACGTGCATTCCGACTCTGTCCAATCCGAAAAGTGTCTGGTACTGCTCGCTGTGGTGTTCGATTCCCGCGGACTGCGTCGTTTAAAAGGAATGCCCAGCTAGACAACGATACTTGCCCTACCGCTCGACGCCCCTCGCCCGCTGGCCAAACTGCTTCTGGCAATCATGAGCCGGCAGGCGATGCGCTGGGTTCCCGGCCACCCAGCGCGCCGATGTCGCTCTTTGAGCGGTGGGTTCCCCAAAGGAGTCGGAGACTGTTTAGGATCACCAGGACCGTGCTGCCTTCGTGGCCTACGACACCGACCGCCAAGACCAGGTCCGAAAAGAGCGTGACCATCGCCAAGACGCCGATGACGCCCAGGGCGAAGACGAGATTCTGCCAAATGATTCGCTGTGTGCGGCGGCTGAGGCGCAGCGCGTGCACGAGCTTTCCAAGGTCGTTTGTCATCAAGACGACATCTGCCGTCTCCAGCGCCACATCGCTTCCCCTGGCGCCCATGGCGACGCCGATCGTCGACCGCGCCAGGGCAGGAGCATCGTTGACGCCGTCTCCAACCATGGCGACAAGGCCGTGCGCGCCCCTCAATTTGTCAACCCACTCGGCTTTCTCCCCGGGAAGCAGCCCGGCATGAACCTCGTCGATGCCGGCGCGTGCGGCAATTGCGGCCGCGACCGACTCGTTGTCGCCAGTGAGCATGACCACTCGTTTTACGCCCTCATTTTTGAGCGCCTTGATCGCGTCGGGCACTCCGGGTCGCAGCCTATCGACGACGGCGATCAGTCCCTTTACGTCATCGGCGCCGACAAACATGGCCGTCTTCCCCTCTTCTTCGAGGGATTTGACCATGGCCTCGACGTCTTTGGGGATCGAACCCAGCTTTTCACGAGCAAGGCGTCGGTTTCCGATCCAGACGTCCTCTCCGTCGACGCTCGCGACGATTCCTTCGCCTGGTATGGCCGTCGCCTGGTCGACACTTTGCACGTCGATGCCGCGCTCTTCCGCCGCCGTGACGATGGCTGTGGCAAGTGGGTGCTCGGAACGCTTCTCGACGGCGGCGCTCACGGACAAGACCTTGTCGACGTCCCAATCGCTCGTTGGAACCACGTCCGTCACGACGGGCGTCCCCTCGGTCAGCGTGCCGGTCTTGTCAAAGGCGATCACATCCAGAGCCGCCATGTTCTCGACATGTACGCCGCCCTTGAACAAGATTCCACTGCGAGCTGCGTTGGCGATTGAAGCGACGATCGGGGCAGGAGCAGCCATGGCGACCGCGCAAGGTGAGGCGACCACCATGAGCGTTATGGCCCGATACACTGCGTCAGACCACGGAACCCCCAGTGCGAACGGGATCACCGCGACAGCGATCGTCAGGGCGATGACAAAGGCCGCATAGTATTGCTCGATCGTGTCGATCTTCCGCTGGGTCGGCGCCTCTTTGCTTTGGGCCTCCTCGACCATGCGAATGATCTTGGCGATCACGGTCTCTTCGGTCCGCTTGGCGACGCGCACGTCCAATGAGCCATATTGGTTGATCGTACCGCCGAACACCTCGTCGCCCGGGCGTTTGTCGATGGGAATCGATTCGCCGGTGATGGAAGACTCGTCGATCGACGTGACGCCCGCGACGACCTTCCCGTCAATCGGAATGAGTTCGCCCGGAAGCACGACCACGACGTCGCCCGGTTCCAGCCGATCGACGGCTACGACTTCGGTGGTCCCGTCCTCCCTCTTGAGGAGCGCTTCTTGTGGCCTCAGCGACATGAGCGCGGTGATCGCCCGGCGCGTCCGATCCATCGCGTACGACTGCAAGGCATTGCTCAACGAAAAAAGGAAGAGGAGAATGCCGCCTTCGATCCATTCACCGATCGACGCGGCCGCAACGGCTGCCAAGACCATCAACAAGTCGACGTCGATGCGGCGGTCTCGAACGAGCGACAGGACGCCTTCCTTGAGGCTGAGCGTCCCCCCGGACAGGTAGGAGAGCACATAAAAGGCAGCGGCTAGGTAGGCGTCTCCCCCCACATGCGAGATAACGCCGCCCAAAACCAAGAAAAGCGCACATCCGATCGGCGCCAGTCCCTCTTTATGCCGTGACCACGCGGCCGAGAAACTGCCAGCCGACGTTCGCACCCCTTCGCCGACCATGCCCATGCAGCTCCTTTACACGTCAAAAATCCCTTTCGCCCCTGTCGATGCCATGCTATCACATTGGTTTCCTAGCGGACCAGCAGAAATCACTTCACAGGAACTCCCGCACATCAGACTTAGGTGTGACTAAGCGAAGTTCCAAGGTAGAACAAAAAAGGCGTCCCCGGCACATCGACCGAGGGCGCCTCTTGTTGCCATATCCAGTTGAACAGCTACTTGTACAGCTACTTACACAGCCTACTTGTACGGCTTACTTGTACAGCTACGAGGCGGCGCTACTCCACGTCGAGCATGCTCGTGTTTTCCTCCGGCGTGCGGTAGATCTCCACCTCGACTCCGCCGGTCACCCCACCGATCGGCGCATGGGGTTTGCGCACGCGGACGACCACGCCTTCGAGTTCGTAACTCGAGAGCAGCTCGGCAGCGATCGCCTCGGCCAAGCCTTCGACCAGTTTGAAGTCTTGCTCTTCGACCTGATCCTTGACGATGGTGTAGACGTCGACGTAGTTGATCGTAAGGTCAATGTCGTCGGACTTTCCGATGGAGCGGAGATCTAGGTGGAGTTCGACGTCGACTTCAAATCGTTGGCCAAGTTCGTGCTCAGCGTCGAAGACGCCGTGATACGCATAAAACACCATATCTCTGAGAACGATCTTATCGCTCACGGGCAAATTCTCCGCTCCATTCTTTAGCATTGAGCCATGCGGCCGCTGACCTAGTCAAACTCCATCGCCGGTTTGGGGGCCTGGCCCTTCACCCCGTCTCGCTCGGGCGAGGGGGCGCGAACTTTGCCTTCTCCACCGCCCTCGACCGGGCTGGCCTCTTTCTCCTTGGCGGCCTGCTTTTCAGCTTCGATGGTCGCCAAGTCCTCGCCGGCCATGAGCCGCTCGAAGACCTCTCGGGTGAGCGTCTCCTTCTCCTTGAGCGCCTCTACGGCGATTTCAACCTTGTCCCAGTTTTCCTTAAGGATCGCATACACGCGGTCGTACGCCTCTTCGACCAGCCTGCGCACTTCCTGGTCGATATCAGCCGCCACTTCTTCTGAGTAGTTGCGCCCTTGGCCGATGTCACGGCCCAAGAATACGTGATCCTCCGAGCTGCGGCCAAAGGTGAGCGGGCCAAGCTTTTCGCTCATGCCCCAATCCATCACCATTTGGCGTGCGAGTTTGGTCACACGGTCGAGGTCGTTTTGGGCCCCCGTCGTGATCTCGTCTTTGTCAAACTTGATCTCTTCGGCGGCTCTGCCTCCGAGCGCGTATGCGAGGAGATCCTTGAGCTCGCCGATGGTGTGTACGGCGCGCTCTTCCTCGGGCAACGTCATCGTGTAACCGCCCGCCATGCCCCTGCCCACGATCGTCACCTTGTGCACCGGATCGCAGTTGGGCAGGAAGTGGGCTGCGACGGCGTGCCCGACTTCGTGATAGGCAAACACTTCGATGTCTCGCTGCGTGATGGCCCTACGCTTGCGCTCAGGGCCCATCAACACACGATCGATCGCCTCTTCGCACTCTTCCATCGAGATCTGCTTTTTGTTTCGCCGGGCGGCCAAGATTGCCGCCTCGTTCATCAAGTTTTCGAGGTCCGCGCCGGAGAATCCGGGCGTCCGCCTCGCAAGCACCTTCAGATCGACGCTGCTATCGAGCGGCTTGTTGCGGGCGTGAATCTTGAGAATCTCCTCGCGCCCTTCGAGGTCGGCTCGGTCGACGATCACCTTGCGGTCGAAACGCCCCGGCCTGAGTAGCGCCGGGTCAAGGACGTCCGGCCGGTTGGTCGCGGCCATGATGATGATGCCGCTGTTCGACTCGAATCCGTCCATCTCGACCAGGAGCTGATTCAGCGTCTGCTCCCGCTCATCGTGACCTCCGCCAAGGCCCGCGCCCCTCTGGCGACCGACGGCGTCGAGCTCGTCGATAAAGACGATGCACGGGCTGTTCTTTTTGGCCGTCTCAAACAGATCGCGCACCCGGGACGCGCCAACGCCGACAAACATCTCGACGAAGTCCGAGCCCGAAATGCTAAAGAACGGCGCGCCGGCTTCCCCGGCGACCGCCCTTGCAAGGAGGGTCTTACCGGTACCCGGCGGTCCGACGAGCAACACGCCCTTTGGAATTTTCGCACCGAGCTCGACGAACTTCTTGGGATGCTTGAGGAACTCGACGATCTCAACGAGCTCCTGCTTAGCCTCGTTCAAGCCGGCGACGTCCGAGAAGCGCACCTTGGTCTTCTCCTCGGTATGCATCTTGGCCCGGCTCTTGCCGAAGGACATGGCTCGGTTGCTGCCGCCCTGCATCTGATTTAAGATGAAGAGCCAGATTCCCACGAAGATGACGAGCGTGATGATATTGGGCAAGAACGAGACCCACCACGGAGGTGGCGGGGGCACCTCGGCATCGACCACGATGCCCTTCGCGATCAATTGGTCCGCGAGGTTGGTGGTGCCTGGAGGCACGATCGTCTTAAACTCCGTGCCGTCTCTGAGCTCGCCCTGAATCTCCTGTTCGCCGATCATGCGAACGCTTGCGACCCGACCGTCATTTACCCATTGGGTAAACTGGCTGTAACCGATTTCCTGTGCCGTTTGCGGCTCAGTTGCCAAGTTGGTTACGACAGTGACGGCCAAAATCGCAATCAGCAGGTATAGGCTGATGCCGCGCAAGAATCGATTCAAAAAGGGTGGCCTCCCCTCTCTAATTAAAACCGTACATCAAGGCAAAAAAGAAAGCGGGCTCGTGAGGGGTAGGCCAGACCCCCGGCAAAAATTCACGCCAAGCACCGCCTAAAAACCCGTTACTCAGCCACATTCCTCGGTCACGTTATTATAGCATAGCCTTCTTTCCAATGACAACGAAAGGAGCCTCCCATCCGACCCCAATTCGAAGTGGAATTTCTCCCTAGCAATCGCCCCATTCCCCGCCGTGCCGATCCGTCGGCGCGGATCGATCGCTGGTTGCAGGCCGAGCGTCGGTTTCGGATCGGGCGTCGAATGCAGGCCGATCGGCGGTTTCGGATCGAGCGACGAACCGAAGCGCACGTTTAGCGCCTTCTCGAAGGCGGACTCGCTCATCGAGAGCGTGCCCGACCACCCACACGATCCCAAGTCGGTCCTCAACTACCGCTACCTTGCCCCGCTCGGAGCGCGGGACCTTGGCATCGATGAGCAGGTCCTGCAGCTTTTTCCGCCCATTGAGCCCCACGGGCGCGATTCGATCGCCGGGTCGGCGCGGTCGGACAACGAAGGGCGGCTGCACCGCATCGAGGTCGATCGCAACACAATGTTGGCCTCGTGCGCGCTCATTCCTTTTTGCGAGCGATCGGACCTGGGCGCCATCCACGACCTCCGAATCAATCGTCAATCCGGCCCAATCGACGGCGACACTCCCCGGAATCGGGATTGTGACGTGGCCATCGGATTGTTCCGCGGCCGCCCCAGATTGTGGAAAAACTCCCGCTTTTTGCGACGCCCCGGCACTTATAAAGATCACCCGCTCGTACTCACGTCGCACGTACAAGCCGGGCAGATTGTCGAGAGATTCGCTCCCGCTCGTCCTCCGAGCAGCATCCAAGATGCGCTCGACATGTGCAAAGGCAAGAGACCGAGCGCCAAGTTTCGCCGCAATGACGCGCACCACGCGTCGCGCCAGGCCAAGCGGCAATTCCAGCAGCGAGGCCGCATCGACCCACAGGCCCGCCGCATCTGAGTCGGAGGGCCTCACGAGTGACTCTGCTGCTCGGACCGCCTCAGCCTGGATGAACTCGTCATCTGCCCGAAAGATCTCAGCGAGGTTTGCAAGGTGCTGGTCGATCGCAGAATTGTACGTCCTTAGCTCGGGGAGGAGCTCGAGGCGCACCCGGTTGCGAAGGTAGACGACGCTTTCGTTGGAGGGATCCTCGACCGTTTCGAGCCCGAGCTCCTGGCAGTAGCGAACCGTCTCCTCCCGCCGCACGTCGAGCAGTGGCCGCACGATCTCCCCCCTGACCGGGGCGATTCCAGAGATCCCCGTCGTGCCCGCGCCGCGCAGCAACTGGAGCAGCACGGTCTCCGCTTGATCGCTCAGCGTGTGGCCGACGGCGATCTTGGTCGCATTCGCCTCTCGTGCCACCTCGCTCAATGCGGCGTACCGAAGCTCCCTTGCCGCTCCTTGAGTAGACCCGCCATAACGGCGCACGTGCTCCTTGACGTCGACCCTTCGCCAGAGAAAGTCCGCGCCAACGGCCTTCGCATTCCTTTGAACGAGCTCTCGCTCGGGCTCCGTGCCCTCACGCAGGCCGTGGTCGATGTAGACGGCGGTGCACCGCAGCCCAAGTGCACGCAGACCTACGGCCAACACGTGAAGCAGGCACGTCGAGTCCGCTCCGCCGGAACAACCGACGATCACGGACTCGCCGAATGCGAACATCTCGTGCGCAGAGATGAAGGCTTCTACCCGGCGACGCAGTTCCTGGCTCATGGAGTACTTTTTCGAAATGGCAATTCGCGACTCCTTTAGGCCCGTGGCACGCCCTCGGGGATTGACAAAGCGGGGGAATTTCGTCCATTGCGTCCGAAAAGTGACTGCAGCCAACGTGATGCCGCACGCGCTAGGCAAACACCCGAGTTGCCGCCTATGTATAGCTGGGGTGGGTCCTCCGAGGGCTAGCTCTATCTCTTTGCAATCGCGCCCGGCGCGGACTTGCGAGCATTTCTCGGAAAATCGGGGATTGAAACGCCCCGGCGTGCCAGATCGTTTTCCGAGAAGTGCTCGCAACGCTCGCCCGTTGCCCCGTCGCGCGGCTTGCGCAAAAGCTCAACGCCCTCTAGCAGGATCAACGTATTTCGTGAACCGGGCGGCGGAAGCTCAGCCCTCCCTCCCCAGACGTTCCGGGTACATTTCGGACGGGCAGTCACCGTTCTCGCTCCGCGCACAGCACGTCACGTTACAGAATGCGCCTGCTCCCGATCCTCGGCCTCCACCGGCGCAGCTTCCCTCGGCCACCAATCGGGCGCTCCGTACTCAAACACAGCGTCCGCATCCAGGCGCGGCCGGTACTGAAGCTGCGCCACCAAAACGGTCATGTCGTCCTTCACCTCGCCGCCCGCCGCTTGGCGCGCCCGATCGACAAGCAGGCGAACGATCTCCTCCGGATTGCACGTATCGGCACGCCGGAGCACCCTTGCGATCCATTCCTCTTTGTCTGCACGGTGCGGAAGTGAATCCAAGATCCCGTCCGTCATCATCACGAGCGCGTCGCCGACCTCGAGCCGCGTCACGTCCGGCCGCACATCGATATCGCTTAGGATGCCCACCGGGAGCGAGTTTGATCGGACGATCTCCACGCCGTCGGCCCGCTTGATGAACGTCGGCGATGATCCGACTTTCAAAAACTCGACCTCACCCGTGAATTGGTCGATTACAGCGAGGTCGAGCGTTGCGAAGGTCTCATCTCTCGACCTGGCAAGCAGCGCCGCATTGACGGTGCGCGTCGCAAACTCCCGGTCAAAGCCGGCGCGCATCATCTTTTCCAAAAGGCCGATCGTCGCCCGGCTCTCGAGCGCGGCCCGCCCTCCGACGCCCATGCCGTCGCTCAAGGCCAGCGCCACCTTACCTCCGCCCAAATCGAACTGGCCGTACGAGTCGCCGCATACGGACGTCTCGCCTTTCGCAAGGCGGGCCACCTTGATGCCGAGGATCGTCGGGGGCTCGGGAATCAACCGAACCCGGCAAGCGGTCTCCACGGGCGAGCGGCACTCCGGCTCGCAGGTGTATCGCTCGCCCAGCACCCGCTCGACGGCGCTGATCAGGTGAACCGAGCAACTGCCGTATCCGTCGCACGTCCCGGTATACGTCACTTCGACGTCTGCCCGCTCTCCGAGGAGCCGGACGCGCACATCTTCAAATTCGATGCCCTTGAGGGAGAACTCGTCCCGCAAGAGCCCTTCCAACTCTTCAGCCATGCTCGTGTCCATCTTCACTTGGCCCGCGACGTTTTCTACCAGCCGGGCGGCGCCCTTTAGCTGCTCTGGAACGACGTCCATCTCCGCCATCTTCGTCCGGCCGCCCCGGTAGTACTGTAACGACCGGTCCAGCGCTTCGACAAACTCCCGCTCACGAAAGCATCTGCGCCGAAAGTCGAGCGACAAGTCGCTCGTGGTGATCGTCCCCTTCCGCTCGGCGAGCGTTACCAAGTCCACCGTCTCCCAATACGACTGGTAGAACTGGTTTTGCCAGCACTCTTTAAACCCTGAGCACCCCTTGCACTGACGCTCGCAGACCTGCTCGATGAGGGCGTGTATTCCCTCCTCATCGTACACCTGCTCTGCATCGCCTTTCCTGGCGAACACGTCGGCGAGCTCCGAAAAGACCAAACCAATCTGTCGCAGTCGCTCGTTGATCGCCTCACGCAGCCGGGTTTCACGGGCAAGTTGCAGCTCGCGCTGGGCGTCCGAGCCGGGAATGCTCCTGTGAACCCGGGCGATCCACCGATTGGGCGTGAATGAGAGCAAGACCAGCGCAAGGCCCGTATGGGCCGCTCCCAAAAACATCTCCTCGACCCCGGAGGCGTTGGCGGCAACCGTCAATTGTCCCAGTATGTACCCGATTGCAACGCCTACCTTTCCCTTGCGGGCAAACACACCCGCAAAGAGGCCCGCCACACTGTACAGCCCCAGCCCTCCCAAGGGAACCCATCCCGAGAGCGACGCGAATACCCCGATCGCCGTGCCCATGGCCGCCCCACCGGCGGCGCCCCCGACCAGCGCGGCGAGAAGCGTCACCCACCGGTTCCACACTTCGTCCATGCGGAACGCATTCCACCCAAAATGGCTAAGGCCCAGGCCTGCGACGGCGATCAACAGGCCGACGGCGATCACCGTCCTGCGGTCGTGGCGGGCGCTCCCTTCCAGCCATCCGGTAGTTGCAGCCGGAAGAGCGATAACCGCCATAATCGCGATCAATCCCGCTTCTGCCATGATCGAGAGCGCCCCATCCGATGCGCCTCCTATCGGCACGAGCACGGCAACCCGAACTACCGCAAAAAGGAGGGACATGCCGGCGATGCGCCCGACCGCTCGGGTTCCCGCCGATCGATTTTCCCCCTTGATCGGACGAAAAGTGATGAGCGAAACGAGGACAAAAACCAAGACGGCAAGCGTACGATGGACAGGAAGGACCGTAGCCGTACCGATGACGACGCTTAAAGCGGCAGCCACCGTCCGCTTGCGATCGCCAGCGATCAACACGGCGGCGAAGAGCGCGGGTCCAAAGGGAAAGAGGTTCTCCAGGACGCCCGCACGTGCAGCGAGAAACACGAGGAGGTTTTGCGCCCAAACTTCTTTAGAGAGGAAAAGGGCGCGCACGATTTTAAGGGTAGCGTGTGTACCTGACGCTCGGGTTCTACTTGACTGGATCATCTCGTGGACGGCGCCGTGAGCGGATACGAAAGCGCGGTTTGCCATGGAAGACGGTCACCTTTCTTTCCGGGGATTTACCCACTTGGCGACCGTGCCTTGTCTGCCTGCCAGGCCACGACCAACAGCAACTCGTCCGGGCCGCAAGTGGGGCGGTGCAAAGCCAACGCATTCTTCATAATGACTGTGCGGCGACGCGCATGCGCTTAGACCGCCGTCGCCGATGGGTAAGCTTCAATCTAACAGAGGGCGCGGCGGGGAGGGTGTCGATTCAAGACGACCTCCGACCGACCATTCCCCGCTTGATTCGAAAGATTAGGAAAATGAGGAATCAAGGGGAGACCGTCTTTTGAAAAAGTTACATGGTCTTCCGTTTGTCCCGAAGGTTGCCTGAGCGGCTCCAGCCGGAATCGGGAGGAATGGCATTTTCACCGTCGAACGCATGAAGAACCGTGATTTGGGAGGGTGAACCTTGGCGCTTCAATTTGAGCACACCGATCGGGTCCTGGCGGAAGGCCGGGTATTCGAGCCGGATCCAAAGATTGCAGAGAATGCGAACATCACTCAATATCAAAAATCCAAGGGCTTCGCCACTTGGCAAGAGCTTTACCAGTGGTCGATCGAAAACCCCGAAGACTTCTGGGCCGAGCAGGCGGCCGAGCTCCACTGGTTCAAGCCGTGGGATAAGGTCAAAGAGTGGAACTATCCCTACGTCAAGTGGTTCGTCGGCGGAAAGACCAACATTGTCTACAACGCCCTCGACCGACACATGGGCACCCCGGTGCAGGACCGAGTGGCGTTTTACTGGGAGGGCGAGGCAGGCGACACCCGCGCCGTCTCCTACCGCCAGCTCTATGCCGACGTCAACAAGTTTGCAAACGCTCTAAAGGAACTCGGCGTGAAGAAGGGCGACCGAGTCGTCATCTACCTGCCCCGCGTGCCGGAGCAAATCGTGGCCATGCTGGCCGTGGCGCGCATCGGCGCCGTGCACTCCGTCGTGTTCTCCGCCTTTACGGCCCCCGCCCTTCGCCAACGGGTCGAGGATGCCGAGGCGACGACCGTCATCTGCGCGGACGGGTATCAGTACGCCGGCAAGCTCGTTGAGAAGAAACCCGACGTAGACGAAGCGCTCAAAGGGTCGAACGTGGAGCGCGTCATCGTCGTGAAGATCGCCGGCACCGACATTTCGATGACCGAGGGGCGCGACGTCTGGTACCACGACGTCATCGCCAACGCGGCGCCTTACTGCCCATGCGAGGAGATGGATGCGGAAGACCCGCTCTTCACGCTCTACACCTCCGGCACCACGGGCAAACCAAAGGGCGTCGTGCATGTACACGGCGGTTACATGACGCAGGTCTACTCCACGACAAAGTTCATCTTTGACATCAAGCCCAACGACGTCTTCTGGTGCACCGCCGACCCAGGCTGGGTGACTGGACACAGCTACATCGTGTACGGGCCGATGATGTGCGGCGCGACCAGCGTGTTTTACGACGGCGCCCCAACCGTGCCCGACCCCGGCCGACTTTGGGCCGTCGCAGAGCGGTACGGCGTCACCTGCTTGTACACGGCGCCGACGGCGATTCGCGGCCTGATGCGCTTTGGCGACGAGTGGCCAAACAAGTACGATCTCAGCAAACTGCGGCTGTTGGGCTCCGTCGGCGAACCGATCAACCCCGAGGCCTGGATCTGGTACTACACTGTGATCGGCAAAGAGCGCTGCCCCATCATGGACACGTGGTGGCAGACGGAGACGGGCGCACACTTGATAACGCCAAACCCGACCACGCCGCTCAAGCCCGGCTCTGCGTCCTTTCCATTCCTCGGCATCGAGGCGGACGTCGTCGATAAGAACGGCGAGCCGGTTCCGCAAGGAAAGGGCGGCTACCTGGTCATCCGCCAGCCGTGGCCTGCGATGATGCGGACGATCCACAATGACCCCGAACGATACGACACGTATTGGAACACCATACCCGGCGTCTACTTCGCCGGCGACTCGGCCTACAAGGACGAAGACGGCTACTTC
>CAYRIY010000037.1:0-28359 GCA_964424335.1 uncultured Clostridia bacterium | reverse complement strand
TTCGCGCCGTTCACATTTACCCATGTGCGCTCCCAACTGCTCGATCCCGATTCGACGGTTCCGCTGATCTCAGTGGCAGCATCCGTTCGTTCAAGCGCCGGCTCCCATGCACCCGCCGGCCTGGTCGTTGCCCGCATTGGGGAAGACGGGCTCACGGGTTACGTTGTCTCTATATACGTGGCGCCCGAGTACAGGAACCGCGGCGTGGGCGCCGCTTTGATGCACAGCGCGCTCGACGGGCTCCGTCGCCGGGGCGTTCGCCGCGTCAGCCTCCAATATTCGTCCGGAAAGCCGACCACGCCGGCGCTGGAGGCGCTCATAAAGCGCTATGGTTGGTCGGCGCCCTACACGGTGGGCGTTGTTTGTAAGTGGGACATGAATGCCTCAGTGCCCCTGGCCCACACGGAGGAGGTGCTTGCCAAAGGGCGCACTGAGCTTTATGATCTGCAGCCATTTCCCTGGAGCGACCTTGCGCCGGCCGACCGAGAAGCCCTTCGACAGGAGCAGGGCTGCCTCTACCCTCCGGCGCTCTCTCCATTTGCCATGCGGCCGCACCCGCTGGCAGAAAACAGCGTAGGCCTGCGCGACGCGAAGGGCGTCGCGGCGTGGTGCATCGTCCGACGCGCCGCAAGCGACACCTTGATTTACGATGCGCTCTTTGCCCGACCGGGGGCGCCGCGGGGGACAGGGACCAAGCTCCTCCTCCTTGCGCTCGCCGAGCAGTTTCGCGTGCGCCGATCAATCCCGTACGCCATGTGCGCCCTACAAGGAGAGGCGGTAGCCATGCGGCGCTTGCTTCGCCGCTTTGATCGTTACTGCATCTCTGTTGTCGAGCGCCGCCACTCGGAGCTCAATCTCGAGCAGTTTGGGCAAGGGACACGTGTGATCGCCTCGAATAGCTCTTGAGAACGATCCAAGTCAAAGGCCAACACAGTTTCGTAAACCGGCCTATGATGGGAGGAGATCGCCAGGCGAAGATTTGGGCCGATGAAGAAATTCGCGAGACGACCCAGAATAGTGAAGTAGCGAACACAATCTTGAGAGGACATCATTAGCAATGCTTTGGACGGAAGAGGAGATTCGCGAAACGAGCAATCTCGTGAAGGAGAGAGCAGCGACGGACGCGGCGTTCCGGGCGCTGTGCCTATCCGACATTCGGGCGGCCGTGCGGGAAGTAAGCGGCAAGGAGCTCCCGCAAGGCATCAAGGTGAAGGTCGTCGACGGACATGACTACCACTACTCGTTGGTATTGCCACCGATGAAGTCCCACGGTGACGAGCTATCTGAGGCCGAACTGGAAGCGGTGGCCGGAGGGACCGAAGACGAAGGCAAGCATGCCGGCCTCCCTTCCACCTGGTAAACACATAGTGGCGTAAGCGAAAGACCCGATGACACGGTGACTGCGAGATCGACAGGCCCTTGATGCGCGCACCCAGGACGCATCAAGGGCCACCAGGCGCTGCGGGGACAAACACACCCCTTTGGACGACTTTTTGACGGACCGGAATCCCCTCCGCTTCACCCCGCTCATTGAATGAATATGTGCCGAGCGCCCCATCCCACACGACATTGCGCAAAACGTGCGCCACCGCCTCGGCGTCTGTCGTTCCCGCCGCCTCGATGGCATGGACGAGCAGTTTGATCGAGTCGTATCCTTGTACCGCCCACACGTCGGGTTGGTGGCCGTAGCGGTCGAAAAAGGCGGCAATAAACGCCTGGAGCTCGGCCCGCTCGACGCCGGGATCAAAGATCGACGCGACAACGACGCCTTCGGCGTGCGGGCCCAACGTCTCAATCAGGTCGAGGTCGAGCCCATCCCCGCCAAGCATGGGCGCCGCAACGCCCGCCCTCCTCAATCGCCCGATGAGCTCGCCGCCTTCCGGCATGCCGTATCCGACAAAGATCGCGTCGTACCCGAGCGCCTCCCACAGCCTAATTGTCCTGTTCATCTCAAACGAGTCGACAAATCCTTGTCGCCGGTCGACCACCACGAGCCCCTCGCTAACCGCCGCGTCCTCGAAGGCATCGGCCAGGCCCCTTCCGTAAGGGTTGTCCGCATACAGCACGACGAGGTTTTGATACCCCCGGTCTCGAGCGTAGTACGCCATCTGCCGGCCGATTTCGTCGTCTCCGGGAATGTTTTGAAAGACGAACTCGTTGCCGCGTCGAGTGAGCGCTACGTTGGATACGATGGGCGAGAGCATGATGGTCCCAAGCTCGTTGTAGATCTCCGAAGCTGGAAGCGTGACGTGTGAATGCCAATGACCGATCACCGCCGCTACGTTTGGGTCGGAGGCAATCGCTTGCGCCAACGTCGTCCCTTCGATGAACGATCCGCCGTCCTCCGCCACCATGCGCTCGACGCGGCGACCGAGTAGCCCCGCTTCATTTGCCTCGGCGATCGCCATGTCGACCCCTTTTAGGAAGTGGCTCGCCTCCGTCATGTAAAAAACGGGCCCGGGAAGCGCAAAGACGACGGGCGCATCCGAGGCGGGCAGAGGCGAAGTCACATTCGCTCGCCAAGCGTTGATGCCGAGCGCTGCGAAAACGACGACCAAAAGCGCTGCGATTCCCGCAAGGATGAGCCTAGGCGCTCGGTTGATCGGCACGCCGATTTCCTTACTCATCGTGGCCCTCCATCCCGTCCGGTCGATCGACGCGCCGTTGCGGCGGCCATCGGTCATCCTTGGCCCGCCCGAGCAAGATCCGGACTCCGCCAGACCCCGCGCTGCTGCCGCCCGCGATCTGGTACCCGACATAGCCGTGTGCAAACATGTCCTGCTGGCGCTCCACATCCTCGATTGGAACTTCGACGGCCGATCCTGCATCCACCGCGATCGGTCGGGCGACGTCTTGCACCATGATGTAGCGGAGCAGCCCTCCGTACTTTGGCATCACCCTCGCCGCCAGGAGTTTTAGGCCAAATGCGCTCACCAGGCTCGCCAAGTTGCGAGGGTCGATCGTGGCCAATGCCCATCGATAAGCTCCGCCTCGCGCGACCCGGCCGACCAACGCCGCCATCATCTGCTTCTGCAGGCCGTTTCCTTGAAACTCCGGATCGACGTAGGCAATTTCCATGTGAAACGCCCGCAAGCGCTCGGTCGGGGGCATATCGAGGTCACGGGCCAAGTTCTCCTCGGAATTTCCGGGAAAGTACACACCAAAAAGCCCGATGAGCCGCTCCTGGGCCAGAACGCCAACGACCTTTCCCTCCGGCCCGAGCATGCGCTCAAACTCGTCCGCGCTCAGCGAGACGACGAGTCCGGGCTCTTTTACTTGCCTGAGCACGGCGGTCTGCAATGCCAGGGCGCGCCCTAGCCAATCAGTGCCGAGGAGTTCCATGTGAAAAGGAAACACGCGCCCGTCCGACTTGCGCCGGACCGTTCCAGACGCAAGAAGTCCTTTGTCAACCTGCAACCGTCGCTCCCTCCCGTCGTGAAACCGCATAGAACCCTATCGTGGCGACAAGTGCGACTGCGGCGATGATCCCGATCCCGGCAGCGCCCCAGGCGAGCGCTCCGCCAAAGGTCAACGGACCAGCCATTTGCCCCACCTTGCGGACGTTGTCGAAGTGTCCCATCGCCTGACCCGTTCCATACTCTTCGGCGGCCTTTAGACCCACGTAGTAATGGTGCTGGGCGACAAGACCAAAGCTCTCCGCCAGGCCAAGCATGAGTGCCGCGACAAACGCAGCCCAAAAGCTGTCGCCCCACACAAATACGAGCAGCGCCAAAACCACCATCGCTCCCGATGCCGCTACAACGCCGGACGAATTGATCCGGCCGCCGATTCGGCGAACGAGATACGGCCCGACGTAGGCAATGGCAAGGCCGTTCAGCATAAAGGCCCGGCCGACGTCCGAGGTGGAAACGCCCTGCTCCGATGCGTAAACAGGCAGAAAATAGTCGACAAACATACTGCATACGGTCAGCGGGATGACAATGAGCCCAAGAAAGCGCACCACCGATCGGTCGGTCAAAAAGCGCCACGTGCTTATTCGTCCGGACCGCTCGCCCTTCACTTTCATCGCCGCGGCACGTGCCTTGCCCGCATGCCCGGGAAGCAGCCAAACCGCCGTGACAGCTCCGAGGAGCGCAACGCCGAGCGAGACGAGGAAGACGGACTGAAATCCGATTCTGTCGGCGAGGAGCGCGCCGATGACGACACCGACAATAAACCCGGCGTAAAGGCCGGAGACGTAACCGGAGAAGCCCTCCCTCCGCGCCTCCTCAGTTTGTTGAGCGTTGACAAATCCACGCAGAGCAATGAGGAGACAGCCGTACCCAGCGCCGCTCAACGCCCGAGCGCCGATAAAGGCCAGCCCCGTTGCAGCCTGGTACGACATGAAGAGCCCGAGCCCAAACAGTGCGATGCCGCATACAAACACGCCTCGCCACGTCCCGCGATCGAGCATGCGTCCCGCCACGATGCCGGCCATGCCGGCAAAGAGCATTTCAGCCGAGATCGGCAAACCCAGGACGACTCCTTGAGGCAGGCCGAGTATGGGCTGGTACAACACTTTCATAAGCACGGGAATGAACGCGCTCGGCATGAATACGGCCACCGCGAGGAGGAGCATCACCGTGCGCACAAGACGGTGACGCCCCTCGGATTTCGTAGCCGCGCCCCGAGCTCGAGCGCCGAGGAAGAGCGCTGTAAAGATCACAGCTTCCATCATGAGCACCATCGATACGGCAAGTACGGTCAAGTTGTCGAGGAAGATCTCCCGTAGCCGTTCTCCGATGTAATCGCCCGAGATATCGACCTGCAGACGAGCGGCAACACTTGTCCGGTCCGGCGCGAGGCGCTCTGTGTACAACAAATCCTGGTCCTGCTCAGGCGCTCCGCCGGTCGAGTGGACGGATCGCCCTTCATCGCCCAGCACGTGGATTTGCGCGATCTCCGGCACCGAGCTCGCCACGTTTCGCAAGTACCGATCAAGTCCGTAAAGCCCCGTGTACGACACGCCTTTGGCAATCACGGAGTCGATGTCTTGGCGAACGACGGCAGCGACGGTGCGCACATTCGCCCGGGCCGTTTCGAGGTACCTCGCGCTGAGCGACGTGTAAATGTTCCAACTGAACGCCGACTGGACGACGCCCAACAGCACGAGCGCCACCGCCATAAAGCGACGCGTTCGCAAAGCGCCTTCCGGCGTCGTCATCGGCACGAAGCGGCTCACGAGCAAAAGTGAAAAAAGGCCGATCGCGGCGAGTAGCCCAAGGCGCGCCCTTAAGCTTTGTGCGTATTGCTCCGTGACCGCATCGACCGTTTGGGCGGAGAAAACGAGGCCAAGGTATGCCACCGTTTGGTCGCCGACGCCCCGAATCGGAATGAAGAGGTGGTATTCTCCTTCGAAGGCGAGGACTCGATCCGCAAGATCCTCCGACGCTTGGAACGCTTTTGAATTGCGGAGCTCCGAGGCGATGAGGCCCCCATCCGCCGGCCCGCGCTCGTCGTAGAGCAACGCGCCCGCGGGGTCCACGACGATGACTCGGGACACATCGGAGGCCATCTCCTTCACTTCGGCGAGGAGCGCCTCCATGCCGAAAAAGTTTTCGATCGGTTTGCCGTACCTAATCCCGTACTCGACGCGCCCGACGCCCGCGCCTGCCGGGATCGAGTACCCGGCCACGAGATTTTCGATATAACTTTGCCGAAATGATGAAATCGTGAGTGCCTGCGTGAGTCCGAGCCCAATGATCAGGACTGCTGCCGTAGCCACGATTGCAACGATGCGGGTGACGCGCTCCTGTTTGGCAGCCGACGACTCATAGGTCATGGCGACACCCACGCTCCATCAGCGGGGGTATGCTCCCCGGGGATTTCATGGTAGACGTAATCGGCGACGAGCAATACCTCAAACGGCACTTGAAAACCGATCAGCTCCGCTGCGCGCAGGTTGACCGCGATCCGAGGCGCCTCGGTGTACACCATAGGAATCGAGCGCAGCGACGCACCGTTTAGCGCCTCGACCATCACTTTGGCCGCAAACCGCCCCATGTCGACAAACTCACTCCTCGCGACGCTGATCAGTGCGCCCTGCTCGACCTCCTCGATCCCAAGCTGCGAAAAGACCGGCACGCCCGCGCGGTAAAACGGCTCCAAGAGCTGCGGGAGCCAAGCCGGATCGATGCTCGCTACAGTGATCAGCATCGCGTCGACACGGGCGGCCAGCGCCTCGTGAGCCTGTAGGAGCTCATCGAAGTACCGTCTGCGATCGGCTTCACCGTCCGGTTCGCTAACAAACACCCGATCGATCGTAAAGCCTCGCTCCCTGGCAACCGCTTCGACCTGTTCAGCCGAGGAGTAGATTCGCCCAAGCTCGGAGTCTTCGTGCACCATCCCCATCCGCTCAAAGCCAAAGATGTCGTGAAAGACCAGGATCTGCCGCCTGCTGCGACCTGGGTCGACAAAGGCCCACACGTGCTCGCGGCCTGAGTCCTCCTCCGATGCGACGATGCCCGCTCCGACGGGATCGCTGCTTGAGAGGACCATGAGCGGCACGTCGTGCTCATCGCTTGCGAGCGTCACTCCCGCATAGGTTCCCATGACGAGCACAAAATCGAGATCTTCTCCGTCTCGCAGGCGCTCCAAAGCCGCCTGCTCACCGTGATCCGACGCGAACGACCAGTATGCGTCTTGAACAAACTCCAATTGCCGACTGGGATTCGCCTGGGCGAGCCAGTCCCACATCGCCCTGCTATCCTCCCCGCCGGAAACGTAGGGAAGGGAGGCGAGATCGTCGATCCATCCCAGCTCTTCCAACCCTTTGAGCACGCCGTATAGATTGCCGGCGAAGTTGACAAAGGGCTCTCCCTCGACGTAGCCGACTCGCCAACGAGCCCCGTCAGGCTTAGCACTCGGCAAATCTGACGCGGCACTTGCGATCGTCGTGATGGCAAGCGCCGTCGTCAGTAAGACCAATGCGCAGGCCACAATCGCCGTGAAACGCCCGATCCGAATTGCCGCCCTCACGCCGCGGCCTCCCCATTGTGATAAATCCGAGGCACGCTGCCGCAGAGCATGCAAAGACTCTCACATTGAACGACATCGATTCCGGCGCGGGCAGCCGCCTCGGCGACCGTAATCTCATCGTCGCCTTGCCTACCGAAGATAACGACCTCATCTCCCACACGCGCACTTGGAGCGCCCGAAACATCAACGAGCAGGCTCGCCATGCGGGCCGTGCCCAATATGGGCGCGCGCCGCCCCCCGACCAAGACCTCACCGCCTTTTTGCGTCAACAAAAAGCGTGCTGCGCCGTATCCAAGCGCAACCGTCGCAATCCGCTTGACGCCATTTGCGGCTTCCTGTCCGCCATACCCTACGAAGAAACCGTCCTCATGCTCTTCGACATGGGTGATCCGGGCTTTTAGGCACATGACGCCACGCAAAGGGCTCATCTCCTGGTCCTCGAGTGATGGAAGGCCGTACAGCATCGTCCCCGGCCGCACGGCATCCAGATAACTCTCCGGCATGGACAAGATTGCCGGACTGCTCGCCGCGTGAACGTGCGCGAAGGGCACGCCCGCCTCCTTGCAGGCATGAGCCGCCGATCGCAGGCGGCCGATCTGCATGCGGACCAGCGCATGATCGCCCCGATATGCGGCGGTCAGATGGGTAAACATGCCCTCGGCGCGCACCGCCCTGCAGGCAGTGAGGACCTCGATGAGCGAGCCGAGTTGCTTTGGATCGAGCCCCATGCTGCCTGGGAGCGTGTTCACCCGCACGTGGATCGATACCGTCTTGCCAAGCGAGCAAGCGGCCTTGTCCAACGCGAGGAGGGCTCCCGCTGTATGTACTGTTGGCGTCAGGTTGTGGGCGACCGCGTCCACTGCGCTTTCCTCGAGCATGTAGTCGAGAAGCAAGATCGGAAGCTCAAGGCCTGTCTCCCGCAGGCGCACCCCTTCGTCGACCGTCGCGACCGCAATCGCCGACGCGCCCGCATCGGCGAGAGAGCGGGCCGCCTCGACCGCGCCGTGCCCGTATGCGTCGCACTTCAGTACGGGCCAAACGAGTGTGCCGGGCGCGACCTTCCCGCGCACAAACTCAAAGTTGCGCCTCAATGCAGACAGATCGATCTCTGCCCAGGCAGTGCGGTTCCAATTTTCCATGTCGGAAACTCCATTTCCACAGCCTATTCGAATCCTGCTATACGGACGACTTACCCACCGACACGCCCGTGCCTCGTCACACCAATTGACGGCGGGCCAGCTCGGCAAAGATGCCGTCTTGCTCGATCAGATCGTCAAACCGACCGACCTGGACCACGCGGCCCTTGTCGAGGACATAGATGCGATCGGCATTGCGTACGGTGCTCAGGCGATGCGCCACCACGATGCGCGTCGCGCGCATTTGCTCGAGCGTTTTGCTTACGATCTCTTGCGTTTGGTTGTCCAAAGCGCTCGTCGCTTCGTCAAATAGGACAATGGGCGGCTTGCGGACAATGGCGCGGGCGATCAACAACCGCTGCCGCTGACCACCTGAGATCGTCGTAGCGCCCTCGTTGATCATCGTGTGCATGCCCATCGGCATCCGTCGAATTTCGTCCGCGATGCCCGCGCCTTCCGCGGCCTGCCAGGCGTCGTAAAGCGTGAGCGCCGTCGATGAACCGCAAATGTTGGTAAAAATATCTGCGGCTATGAGTCGCCCACCTTGGAGCACCGTGCCGATCTGCCGCCGCACGGCGCGCACGTCGATGTCCTCGAGCGAACGTCCATCGTAGTAGATCATCCCGGACTCCCACGCCTCAAAACCGAGCAAACATTTGATCAGGGTCGACTTACCGCTCCCTGAAGGGCCGACGATGGCGATGAACTCTCCCGGAGCGGCATGCAGCGACACGCCGTTTAGCACCGGCGGCGCTTCCGAGTCGTATCGAAAGTACAGTTGATTCACCTCGACAGCGCCGCGAAGCAACCCGGGATCTTCCTTGGCGCCGTCCGTCTCGGGCTCTGCTTCGAGGATCGGGTTCAACCGCTCATAGAGCGGCACGAGCCTGGTCATCGATATAGCGATGGACGAGATGGCAATCAACGACGTGAGCGAGCCGCCGAAGGCCGCCGAAAACGCGATGAACTCCCCCGCCGACAGTCCTGCTTGATCGGGCTGGAAGACGGCGACAAAGAGCGCCGCGGTCGCGACGACGGGCAAGAGCGTGTTGAACAGGATGAGGAACACTTCGCTCCGCCTTGCCCTGTAGGTCGCTCGGCGCAGGTCCTTAAAGAGCTGCGCCCACAGGCGAAAGGCCCTACTTTCGCCTCCGGCGGCCCGAAACTTCGGGATCGCCTGGATGACTTGGAGAACGAGGCTCAAAGTCTTGCCCTCCAAGTCCATCATTGCTCGCTGTAGCGGGATCTGGACAAGACCAAACGACGTAAATACGAGCACGGAACCAACAGCCATGCCCCCGGCGAGGAGCGCAAGTTGGACGTCGTAGAAAAAGAGCAAAGCAAACCCAAATACGACGAAACTGCCCGCGAGCACGGTCCGAAGGGCAGTTCCGGACACCATTTGGCTGATCGCGTGAACACTGAGCGCCCGATGCGCCAGGTCGCCGGCCGAATACTGCCGGAAAAACTGAATCGAAAGGCCGAGCAACCGATCCCAAACCGCAGCTTGAATCGATGTTTGCATCTTAGTCTCGATGCGGATCATCGCCACCGCCTGGGCAACGCCAAAGAGGAGCGAAGCGACTGCGCTCGCCGTCAGGATCACGGTCATGTAAAAGAGGGCGCCGTAGTTTTGCTCCGGGATGATCGCTCCAAAAAGCACGCCGGTGATCACCGGCGGCAAGATGGCAAGAAGTCCGCCCAAATGTCCCAGCAGGATCACCGCAGTCATATCGGTCCGAGAAACGGAGCGCAACCCAAACAAAACAAGTTCGAGCGGCTTGAGACGCTTGCGGGGTAAAGGCCTGTAAAACGTTGTCGCGTGCGCTTCGAGCGTCTCCGCGGCGTTCCGGTCGACGGCCACGACCCGTCCTTCCTGGGGATCGTGAAGCGTGTAGCGAGTGGGACCGTCAGGCAAAAGCGCGACCGGTCGGCCATCGACCCTCGTAAACGCGAGAAGCGGACCGTTGTCCTCGCGCCACCATTGGCCTGCAAGAAGCGTCTGACGGGTCTTGAGGCCAAAGGCGCGCCCGATCTCCTTTGCAGCGTCCGGACCGCCCATGTGAGCGACCCTTGCTCGCTCTTCTTCGGCGATTTCGACTTTCATCGCTTCCATGATGAGTCGCACCGCCGCATGGAGCGCGTTTTCGCCTTCCCCCACCCACCCAGCAGGGCGTTCGTCGATTGCGGCCTTGAGCTCCTGCGCGGCCCGCTCGAGAATGCGGCCATCGGCTTCCGCTTTCGCTCGCATGGCGGCAAGCGCATCAGACTCCTGGGCTTGCCACGCCGCCTCGACCATCCGCTTGGCCACCCGGAGGTAGGAGCGCAGATCCTCCGTCCATTTGCCTGGGTCCGCCAGCCAAGTCGCCAGCTCCGCCTCGTTCGCGCCCACAAACGCAAACTCAGCTTCCAACGCTCCCGCCCGCTCCCCGAGCGCCGCCGACATGCCGCTCAACCAAGGGCGAAGCATCCGGGCAATGCCGGCGAGGTCGTCACATTTTCTTGCAAACCGCACCAATGTCGCCTCGCTCAAGGCGACCAACCTCGCTCCGAGGGACGGAACCGCCGCCCAACCGACGGCGCCGGACGTCGTGCGCTCAGGCGGCGCAATGATGAGCGCGCCGGGCGCGAGTTGAAACAAAAACTGCCGCCGGGCGACGATGCGCCCGTCCCGCAGCGGCGCCGCATACATCGTGACGCTCCCATCGAGGAGTAGATAGATCTCGCCCGGTTGATCGAGAATGATCGGCGTTGGCCGCTCGATCACGATGTGTGCGCCCTGGTCTGCCAGCGGATGGGTCAATGGCTCGCCGCTTGCCGCATTCAGCCTGATTCCCCCCTTTAGTCACTTAATGGCGCTAAAGTTCGGCCACTAACTTGGCGTATACGCCGCCTTGCGCCAACAGTTCGTGGTGCGTGCCGCGCTCGGCCACCTTGCCGTTGTCGAGCACGATGATCTCGTCACAATCCCGAATCGTACTCAGGCGATGCGCGATGATCACACACGTCGTGCCGCGCCGCTTGATGGCCTCCATCACGTTTAGCTCGGTCCTTGTATCGAGCGCGCTCGTAGCCTCGTCCATCACCAAAATCGTAGGATTTGTGACGAGCGCTCTTGCAATCTCGAGCCGTTGCCGCTCGCCGCCGCTAAAGTTGCGGCCGCCCTCCTGCACGCGGTAATGATAGCCGCCGGGCCGCGATGCGACGATCTCGCCGGCGCTCGCATCGCGGATCGCTCGAGCGACAGAGACATCGTCCACAGTCTCGTCCCAAAGGGTGACGTTTTCCCAGATCGTCCCTTCGAGCAAGTGAATGTCTTGATCGATGACCGATAGCGACGAGGCAAGTAGCGTTCGATCAATACGTTCCCTAGCGACACCGTCAAACAGCACCTCGCCCGACCAAGGTCGATGCAACCCGGAAATCAGCTTGGCGATCGTCGACTTGCCGCTTCCCGAGCCTCCGACGATCGCCACGCGCTCGCCCGGGGCGAGTTTGAGTGAGAAATCTTGAATGAGCGGGGGATCAAGCGGGCCATAGCCAAATGAGACGCCCGAAATCTCGACGGCTCCAGATAACTTGCCAGTTACCGCATCGATGCGGGCCTTGCTTTCATCCTCGGGGCGCTCGCCACTTGACTCATCCGTCACGTCCCGTGATTGCCATGCGGAGTCCAGCGAGTGGTCGAGCACATCGTCAAGCCGGGCGAGGTCGCCCTGCATCGCCTGCAACGCGCCGCTCTTGTTCACAAGATCGTTGACCGGCGTCATCAAGCTCGCCATCAGATACTGAAATGCCACAAGCATCCCGACGGATAGGTCGCCTGCAATCACAGCCAGACCCCCGATCGCCAAGATTACCGCATAGTTTAGGGCCTGAAGAAATGGGGGCGCCCCGCCCATCGTCGCCATCGAAACCTTGAATGCTTGCTCGGCATTGCTCACTTTGGCCTGCATTCCCGCCCAGCGGGCAAAGAACTCGTCTTCCATTCCACCTGCCTTGAGCGTTTCGATCATCTGTAGTCCGGACATCGAAGTTCCGAGCAACTTTCCCTGGTCTTGAAGAAGCAGTTGCATACTGTCGATCTGCGCCCGCGACGTGTAACGCAAATAGACGATGTTGAGGAGGGCCACAGCGATCCCGATCACGGTCATCGTGACGCTGTAGCGCAGCATCAACGCCACATAAAAGAAAATCAAGACGAGGTTGAGCGCCGACGTAACCAAGTCTCGAGAAATCGCCTTGGCCACGCGGTCGTTGATCATGACGCGGTTGCCGATTTCTCCTGCGTGGCGCTGCGCGAAAAAAGCAATCGGAAGGCGCAATACATGCCAAAAGTACCGAGAGGAGGACTCCAAGGCGACCTTTGTCTCGAGGCGGAGTAGATAGTGCTGCTGCAGCCACGTAAGTCCTACTTGGACGAGGCCGGTCAGCACGAGCCCGACCACGAGCGGAATGAGCCAATGCCCGGTCCGAGCCAGCAAGATCTCGTCAATGAACACTTGTGTGTACACCGGCACGGCAAGGCCGGGTACGACCAGCACAAGACCTACGAGTATGGTGTATACGAGCGCGGACTCTGTACCCTTGAGCCGCGCCTTAAGCGCGCGCACGACGTCGGGCTTCTCGCCGCCCGGCTTAAATGCTTCACCTTTTTCAAAGCTTATGACGACGCCGGTAAACGCAGCGTCAAACTCTTCGTCACTCACGGACCGGGGACCCGTCGCCGGATCGTTCAAGTAAACCTTCCCGCGCGCAAATCCTTCCACGACGACGAAATGGTTAAAATTCCAATGCACGATCAATGGCGTCGGCATCGCCTTTAAATCTGCGGGCTCTCGCCTGAATGCCTTGGGTACGAGGCCGTATCGCCGAGCCGCACGGACGATGTTGCTCGCCTTGCTTCCGTCGCGTGTGACGCCACATTCGACGCGCAGCACTTCGAGCGGGACGTAACGCCCGAAGTGTCGAAGGACGATGCTTAGCGCCGCCGCCCCGCACTCCACCGCCTCCATCTGCAAAACCGTCGGCGTCTTCACCCGCCGACTTGCACCGCCCATCGCCGTCATCTCGTGCGACCTGGAAGAATCATGTTGATGGGCCTCTCTCGGTCGATGACGACGGCTGCCGAGACGAGCGTGCCGCTCTGCAGGCGACTTGGCGGACCATCGCTCGCAGACCACCGATAACCGCTCGGCGTGCTCGGATCCATGACCATCTCGATGCGGACTTCGACCAGTGCGCCGCCAGTGACTGAGAAGCGATCGACGAGTTCCTGATTGCCAAGAAGGCTTAACATGCCTTGGCGAGAGACGGGGTACTCCGAAACCGAGACGGCCTTGCCCAAAATAAAGCCGTACTCCTCGACGCTCGCCGTGAGCGGCGAGACCTGCGCCTCCATACCTGGAACGATTCGCTGACCAAGCTCTGCTGGGACAAAGATGACGACATCCAACTCACGCACATCGTCTCGGCTCGCCTCAAAACTGGCGAGCGATTCGGATTGTGCGATGAAGTCGCCGCTCTTTTTTCGCACTTCCAATACTCGTCCGTCGGCGGGCGCCACGACCCGTGAGTGCGCCAGAAAAAGCTCCTGCAAACGAGCGAGCGACGCTCTCGCCTCGACGAGAGCGGCCGGATCACGCGCAGTGGACTCGAGCGCTAGGGCTTGTTCGAGGCGGACGACCTCTCGGTGGGCCGCAACGAGTTCCTCCTCCAACTCAGGCACGGCAATGCGAGCGACCACCTGTCCCTTGGTGACTTGATCGCCCTCGGCAATCCGCACGTCGACCAATCGGCCGCCGACGTGTGGCGCGATTTGGTGGACGCCCCCACCTCGGATGAGGAGTCCTTCACCGCCTACCTTGATGGGGATCGTGCCCATGACGGCCCAGACGAGCCCCGCCGCCACGACCAAAGTCAACCCGATGAGGGCAAGCCAGCCCTTGGGTCGGACCACGGTCAACAATGAGTCAAGCTGCTCCGGAGAGGAAAGACGCTTAAGGGATATGTTGCGAAACACCGTATTGTGGGCCAACCGCTCGTTCCCCCGCGCGTTCGAGCGCTTTTGGTCTATCTTGAACTTTAACCCATCCGCGTGACAGATAGCAACGTCTTTAGCAGGGTGCGAATGACGACAAACCCGCCGCAGCCGGGGATATAGAAGGTAACTTATGGAGCAGGTCCAAAGAGTAGAGGCAAACGACTCTTGGAAGGGGGCGCTCCTGTGTCGGTCTCACACGTGAGCGGCGGCAGCCTGCGCGAGTTGAAAAAGAGCGGTCAAAAGGTGGTTCGGAGCCCGCACCACGCGCCGATCCTCCTCGTCTACCACGACGGAGAAGTGTACGCAGTGGACAATCGCTGTCCACACATGGGGTTTCCTCTCGATCGAGGCAGTGTCGAAGACGGCATCCTCACATGCCACTGGCACCACGCCCGCTTTTGTCTGGCGTCGGGCGGCACCTTTGATCCATTTGCAGACGATCTGCGCTCTTACCCCGTCACCATCGACGGCGACCAGATCTGGATCGAGCTCCGCCAGGACACGGACCTCGCCCAGTACTGGAAGCGGCGGCTCGAAGAGGGCCTTCGCCACAATATCAACTTGGTCATCGCCAAAGCCGTCACGGCCCTGGTCGACCTTGAAGTCGACGTTCGCCAAATCGCCGAGATCGGCGCCAGGCACGGCTCGCTTCACCGGCGCGCCTGGGGACCTGGCCTTACGATTTTGACGGCCATGTGCAACCTATCCCCCGATTTGCCCCAAGAGGATAAGATCCTCGCACTTTATCAGGGGCTCGTGTTCGTCAGCCGCGATACGGCCAACCAGCCGGCGCGGTTTTCGCTGGGACCCTTATCGGCGTCGGAAAGCGCGCCCTCCACGGTCGAGCGCCACAAGACGTGGTTTCGCCACTTCGTACACGTCCGAGACGAAGAAGGCGCGGAGCGCACGCTCCTCACCGCCATTGTCCAAGGGGCCGACGCCAAGACTCTTGCAGACATGTTGATCACCGCTGCGACCGACCACGTCTACCTCGATGTCGGCCACGTCGTCGACTTTATCAACAAGAGCCTGGAGCTCCTCGACCTCGTGGGATGGGACCATGCCGAGCAGGTCTTGCCGACGCTCGTGCCCGTCCTTTGCCGGGCTCAGCGTGCAGAAGAGCTCGGCTCCTGGAGGCGTCCGATCGATCTGATTGCGCTCTTGGACGATGCGACAGCCGCGTTGTCTGCCGATCCACTCGGTCCGACGACGAACAACGACGAGTGGCAGGGCAGCCCGCTCGCCCTCTCGGAAAAACTGCTCGCAGAGGATCCCAAGGCCGTGTTGGACGCCGTGACGTCGGCGTATCGCGAAGGCGCGACGCCTAAGCAGCTCGCCAGAGCGCTCGCGCTTGCCGCGGCCCGGCGCGTGCTCCAATTTCATACGCAAAACGAGTTTACAGACTGGGACGCAGTCCACCACACGTTTACTTACGCCAATGCGCTCTACCAGATTTTGCTTCGCGCCCCATCCACCTTGGCTTTGAGAGGCGTTTTGCACGGGGCCCTACGAGTCTACCTCGACCGCTTCCTCAACGTGCCGGTGGCCAGGATCCGCCCCAAACTCGTGGAGGAAGAGCGCCTGGCGCTCACGAGCGGCGCCACCTATCGGCAGCGACTCGAAAACTTGCTCGATCACGCCGACAACGTCGACCGAGCCGGAGCGTTGACAACCGCCGCCTTCGAGGGCGATGAGCCAATCAGCGACCGGTGGGCCGCGCTCGTCATGGCTGTGGTGCGCGAGGATGCGGCTTTTCACACGCTCCAAATGGTGGAGGCCGCGCGGCGCCAGTTCGACGCCGCCGAGACCGACGAAGAGCGCGAGATCGTGATGGTGGCGGCTTCCCGCTACATCGCCGCTCACGCGCCGACGCACCGGCAACTGCGGCAGACTGCCCGGGTCGCAATGCGGCTCCACGCAGGCGAAGCCCTCCACGAAGAGGAGGCTGTCGACGTCGCCCCTTAGGGGCCATCTTGACTTTCGTTCGATCTCCTGACCGATGTACCGCGACCCAAGCGGCCCTACGTTCACGGTCAAACAACCGTGAAGATGCGAAGGGGCGAACGAGCGGCGCCTAGAATAGCCATCTTGAGTTTATCTCAATTCCGAATGGGTGACGTCGGACAATGCTTTGGACCGAGGATGAGATTCGCAAGACGAGTGAACTGGTACGGGCGCGAGCCGCTGAGGATGCGGAGTTTCGAGCTCGGTGCCTCTCCGACATTCATGCAGCCGTGCGCGAGGTAAGCGGCAACGAACTTCCCAAAGACATCAAGGTAAACGTCGTCGATGGACACGGCTACCACTACACGTTGGTGTTGCCGTCCATGCAATCCGCAGGCGACGAGCTATCCGAGGCTGAGTTAGATGCGGTGGCGGGCGGGAAGTTGCACGTCCAAAGTTACACCGACATTCGATCGACGCCGCGCTCTTAGGTGATCCTTTGGCCATCGGACCAAACGCGCTAGACGACTAGCGGCATGGCACGCCTTCGCATGCGACGTTGGGCACGACCCGCGCCATCGTTTCGGCTTTCGACGTTCCCGCCGTCTCGATGGCGTGGGCCCGCGCCCCCGCATCGATCTATGGCTGCACCAGCATCACGCGGGCCAAGGTCAATGTCGACTCCGTGTCATCCGTGTCGCCGCGCGCCATCACCTGAATCCGAGTGATCTCATTTCCCAACTCGATCATGCCCGCTGTTTGGGCGTGTGGAGCCGCCCGCAACTCTTCGACGAAGTAGACGGCTTGGACCCACTCGCCGATTGGCGTTCCCCCGTCTTGCTCTTGGCCGATGCGCCCGTCGGAAGTATCGACGTACAGCATCGTGTATCTCACGACGTCTGTCGTCTCCACGCGGTACTCGAGGACCACGGCCATCAGGTCTGTTACCGCGATTGGCTCACTCAAGAAAATGGTCAACGTGTTACGCAACCCTTTGTACGTCCTTCGGGCTGCATGGCGCTCCTCTCCGTCAACGATGACGGCGACAGTTTCAACTTCCTCTGCAAAGATCGAGGAGGCTTCAGAAAGGTCCCATTCCTGGACGATTTCCCAGGCATCCAGGTCGATTTCCACAGCGCTCGCCGACCCAAACCACGCACAGCAGAAGGCGAGCAACATGCCGGCGATCCAGAATGCCTTCTTTCGTTCGCTGGAGCAAGTCTTTGAAAACATTGATTCAAACTCCTTTCGATTCGTCCGACCTTCTCCGGTTCATGGCGCTGGCGACCATGCTTCAAAACTGCACCGTCAGGGAGATCTGCTTCGCGGGCAATGTAAGTCGTACACGCCCGCTGTCGTCAGGGTCGTACCGCCAAGCGTCCTCGGGGAGCGCCTCGCCATCCATGACGATACTTCGTGGCTGTAAGGGCACGTACAGAGAGGCTTCACCAGGCGCACTCAGCGCAACGAGCAGTTCAGCACGGTCCGTGTACAGGGCGGCCTCGACAACTCCCGGCTGCGTGGCTTCCCAAAGTAGACGTCCCCCGTCCTCCAACCGCTCACCGTGGAGAAACCACCGCTTGAGAGCAGATTCCGTACCCTGTTCACCCACAACCGCTCCCAGGCGCCCGCGCAGGCGAAGGCCAACTCCATCGAGATCCCGGCTTTGGTCGAGGCTCTCCCACGCCATCAAGACTCGGTCGCTCCGACCGTTTTGGTCGACGATGATCGACAACCCGCCGTCCACAGGATGGCTCGTCACCTGCGCCGCCGTTTCCTCTTCCCCACTCAGGCTCCGATACGGGTACAAGACGACGGCGAAATCTCGCTCACGTTCCTTAGAGCGGGTCTGGGCCTGAAAGTGCCATTGCTCGGGATACCGATCGCGGTAGGACGGATCGACCGGTGTCGCAAAGCGGTTCGTCTGCGTCAAGTGCAACGCTGACGGCGCCGGGTGGAGAATGTGAGCGTCGACCCCCACGTCGTCGACTCGAAGGCGAACGAGGTTGGTCGCCTGATCGATCTCCATCTCCTGGTCTGCATGGAGCAGCCACTGATGCTGTACCGGCAATGCCGTTGAGACGTAGTCGTGAATAAGGAAGTACTCCCTGTTGACGAAGAGGATCGAGCGCTGCCAGTGGTTCACCCGCCCGTATTTGGTCGAACGCAAATACGCGGAAGCGGCTTCTCCTACAGTCCAAGAGAAGTGATCCCCGCCAAAGAAGCCGATGATCGCTCCAGGATGACTAGCAGAGTGATGGGCCTGACCCTCTCCGGCTATCAGAACGGCGTTCTTGGAAAGTGTCTGTTTGTACCACTGCCAATGGTGATCGCTCTGCCACCACTCCCTGTAACCGGAGCTGATAAAGAGTGACCGGCCAAAGGCGTTGAGAATGAAGCTGTTTTGATCCGCGTGGCTGTGACTGACGGAACCGTATGGGCTGCTCTTAAACGCGAGGAAGATGTCGTCCTCATCTCGACCGAGGTTGGAATGCATCGCCACCCAGCCAACGTCTTCAAAGTGACGGGAAGGGGCAAGCGTGGAGAGCGGTTTCGCCTCAAGGTTGACCCCTGCGTGCAGGACGTTGTGAATGTGCTGCGGGTACAGCAGCGATCCGTACCAGTGGCTTGATGTTGACGGATGCGCCCGAATCCACTCGTACAGGAATGGATCCTCATAAACGTGCGCCAACCGACGCACGAGGGCGGCCGAATCGCTCTTGAGGGATGTCTTGTTGGGGTTGATGTCGCCGAACGACGTCGTCGGGTACTTCGGCAAAAAGTATAGCCCGAAGTATGCCGTCTGTCGAAAGAATGGCTTGTCGTAAAGGTCATAAATGCCGATGGTTGCCAAAGCGTCCAAAAACTCGAGATGCGAAAGGATCCCGCTGCTCCAGTAATCAAGCCCCTCCGACCAGCCGCCTGCATCGCCTCCCCAGACGGGGAAGCGAAGTTGGTAGTAAGCGGCTGCCCAAGCCAACCACTCTTGAGCCTCATCGAGCTCGTGGTACAGCGCGAGTCCCGCCAATCCCAAGGTTGAGACAAACCGCACCGGATGACTGTCGAGCGCGTCTTCCCCAAGTGGCAGGCGGTTCGAGACGTGTTCGTACAAAATCTCTCCCCGTCGCCTGATCGCCTCTTCGAGGATTTGGCGCTCGCCTTGCGTCAACACGTCGTAAATCCAAGAGTAGACGAACGGCAAGAAGTGAATTACTCGGATGAACGCCTCGTCGTTGTAGTCGATGGCAGTCGTCCCTTCCGGATCCCAACGCGCCATCTCCAAAGCGATCGCCTTAGCCGTCATCGCGTAATCGACGTTTCCGGTCAGCAGATATCCAAAGGCCAAAGCCTGGGCTCTACCGCCGGCCTCCCCAGCCGTGCCATACGCCTCGCGCCAAAGGGCCGTCGCCTCGGCGCTTCGGCTAAAAGGTTTGGGACCAAATGAGACCGGCTCTGTCGGCATCCCAGAGTGGGCTGCTGCCCGGATTGCCGGCAGCAGGCTCAACCGCCACGCCGCGTGACTGGTGTACTCCTTGAACTGGGGTAGATTCGCTTGAGTCACGTGAACCCTCGGATGACTCACCGGAACGATCGCGTCGAACCTCGCTCGCCACTCGGCGATCTCCGACTGATGACCTTGCTTGGCCATGCCGACTCCTCCCCAACAAATCCCGATCAAGAGAAGGGTGAAAAGCGCCCGTGCCCCAAGTAGCAATCGACCCATAGCAAACTTCCCCCTCTCATCAGGAGGCCATTTTCACGACCTCCGCTTTTGATCCTTACCAGGTAAACCCGCTATTTAGCGCATCTTGAACGATCGCGTTCCACTCTTGTTCCAGGTGTGTCGTCGCCTCTCGCACCGACTGTCGACCGGCTATCACATCCTCAAACTGGCGATTGAAACTGCTCCCCACGTTCATGACCGGGTGAATCGTCGGTCCGCGCCGAGCGTTCATGGCCGTCGTGATCCAGTTTTGCCAGCCGACCTCGTCGGAATCTTCGAGCATTCTCGATGCGTGATCTCGCAGCGGAGGCAAGGCGTGCCAATAGGGCGAGGGCTCACCGACGCCGCGCCCTGCTTCGTTTCCCTCTTCTTCGGCCAGGTACTTGATAAACTCCCAGGCCAGCTCCTTGTTGCTTCCACCAGGGAAAATGCCAAAGAAATCGGTCACCATGACCGAGGTTCGTCCCGCCGGACCCTGCGCAAGTGGGGCGACCCCTACCGCAAAGTGGCCGGTGGGCGCCACGAAGCGAGTGCTGTTAAACATCGCGATACGTCCGTTTTCGAAGAGCTCATTGCTTGCCCCATGTCCTGTCCGCTCCGTAGAGACGCCTTCGTTGACGACGCGCCCGCCTACGATCTGCGGCGCAATCTGATGTGTCAGATACAAGTCCATCCAAAACTCGAGGCCTGCAACCGCCGCAGGCTCGTTGATGGTCGTCCTTGTGAGAGAATCGTTCCAAAAGGCGCCTCCCGCTCCCCAAACCCAAATCGGGTATCGGTGGTGATGGGAGAAGATGTCGCTGAACCCGAAGCTGCTGATGCGACCATCGCCGCTTCGATCCCACGTCAATTGTTTCCCGGCCCGGACGAGATCGTCCCAAGTCCAACCCTCATCGGGATACGCGACGCCCCGCTCGTCAAAGAGGTCCATATTATAGAGCAGGGCGACGGCCGACCACGCCCTTGGCATTGCATACAGCCTGTCACGGTAGGTGAGGGACTCGACCACACCTTGAAGGTAATCGTCCCGGCGAAACGTAAGGTCGCGCTCTGCATAAGGTTCGAGATCCTCGAGCATGCCGTTGCCAACCCAACTGGGGATTTGCGTGCTGTATCCGTGCACCACATCGGGCGGAACCCCTCCAGCGATCATCACCATGAGCTGGTCTTCAGAAGCAGTGACCACTTCGATCGTCACATCTGTGCGATGACGCTTGAACGCTTCGACCGAGTGATTGAGCCACGTGGGATTTCCCGCGTGCGGCAACGTGTGAACGACCAGCGTTCGATCATCCGCCTGTACGATTTCAATAAGCGCCCCTTGAACGATCAGTGAGAATCCCACAGCAAAAAGCACAAGAATCAAATATTGACGCGTCGGGCGAGCCATTGTCGTTCACGCTCCTCTGTCTCAGGTTGCGCGCTCCTTAGGCGAAGCGTTAGCGCGCAAGCGTTTGCAGTAGTCATTCAGCCCAAATTATCGCCCTCCTTCCCACTTGAGCGATCTTTTTCAATTTTTTATCTGCTTACCCTAAACCGTACTTTTGTGGTAAACTCCGAGTTGAAATTCCTAGTCACCCCTGGTCACATCTGTGTATGGGAGGGAACGGAGTTGGCCCGTCCTACCTTGGCCCATATCGCCCAAGAAGCGGGCACGGCGATCTCGACCGTCTCTCGCGTCCTTTCAGGGAAAGAGACCAAGGTAAAGATCAGCCACGAGACGCGAGAGCGCATCATCCAAATCGCCCGAGCTCTCGATTATCAGCCCAACATGGCGGCCCGTACGTTGGCTGCCAGAGAGGCAAGAGCGCTTGGCGTCGTACTCCGTGATCCTGAGCGAATCAAAAATCCACACATCAGCGAAATCGTCGCCGGCATAAGCCGAGTAGCCGATGAGCGGGAACTTCCGTTGGTTTGGTACTTTCAACAAGGGGAAAAGCTCTCTCCGTTGTCTTTGCTCGGCGATCGCCGCGTCGACGGGGGCATCGTGCTCGAAGACGATATCCTTCCTGACTCCGAGATCGAAGCGATTGCCCGCTCCGATTTCCCTCTGGTTCTAATGGGTCCATATCCTCAACGAGATGGGCTTCACTTGGTGGCTTCAGACGACGACGCGGGCATGGAGGCCGCAGTCGACCACGTTGTAGCACAAGGCGCTCGCCGACTTGCTCATCTTGGGTCGACTCGTCACTGGGCGGGCTTTCTACGTCAACAAGGGTTTCTGCGCGCGTGCGAGCGCCACGGGCTTTCTGAGGAAGCGCGCGTTCACGAAGTAAACTGGAGGCCCGCCGAAGCGGAGAAAATCGTAGAACAAGAGCAGCGAGGATCCGATCCTCCAACAGCGTACCTTTGCTCCAACGACCTGTTGGCCTTGGCGGCGATCAGCGGGGTACACAAGGCAAAACGTCGTGTGCCCGAGGACGTGCTCGTGGTCGGCTTTAACGATTCCGTCTTTGCTCAATACAACTCGCCCAGCCTGACGACGGTCAGGCGTCCCCTTGTTCAGATGGGCAAAGAGGCCTGCCATCTCCTTTGCGCCCTCGCCTATGAAAAAGCCGATGATCCACCCTCGGTGATCCTTCCCACGCAGCTCATTGTCCGTCAATCCTCCGTCGCTACAAATGCCGCGTGCGACTTCTAGAGCCCACGTCCACCCTTTTTCGCAGAAGCGGCTCCGCAATCGCCCGCGCATCGAGCCGCTCCGCGCCTAGAAACCTGACAAATCGTACAAAGCCGCGGGCCAAGGCCTCGGCGAAACGTTCGTCAGCGCCAAGCGCTGCATCTTCCAACCAAAAGCCGAGGATGACAAGGGTATTCGTCGCTCGGTCGAGCTTGCTGTCAAAGCGGGCGACGAGCCGATCGCCCCACAGCACCGGCAATGCGTAGTAGCCGTATTTGCGCTTTGCTTCGGGCTTGTAAACTTCCCATACGTAATCAAAGCCGAACATGACCTTAGCCCTTCCGCGTGCGCTGACCGGGTCGAGAGGCGCAAGAATGACGGCCTCTTCCTCCGTCGTCGTCTCGAGCGGCGTCCAGTCGTCCGGCACGCGCCCGGCGCTTAAGGCTTCAAGCAGCGGGATGTCGCGCTTTAGCGCGTAATGTACGCCCCGCCAACCCTCGATTCGCACTTCGACGAGTTCGCCGTCTGCCAGCATCTGCTCGAGCACAGCCGTCTTGCTGTACGGCGCGCCGCGCTGATACGCATCGCTCGAGGCGCTCAGGCGAGCAAGACCGTAAAAGCCGACCTCTTTGCCGATCAAGAAACGGTCAGCCTCATCGTCGTCGCTCGCTCGCACGAGATCCGCCGGCGCCACCGCTTCCGTCAGAGCGTAGACCCGCTCGAAATTCTCCCTGTGATGCGTCATCACGTCGCCCGTGCGCCAAAGGTAGTAGAGGGCAAGGGCGCTGTCCTTGCGACCGCGGTAATTGTCGGTGCGCTGGCGCGTCTTTGTTGCAAAGTCGCGATTGCTTACGGTGCCTTGCTTTTCCAAAACATCGCGCACCTCAGCGACAGCATCGGGATGGTCGACGGCAATTTGCTGAATGTGCGGGCTGTCTCGTTCACGCCGCATGACGACGCGCCAGTGCGGCAACTCCTCCATGGGCCGCACCGCGAGCCACCCGCCCCAGTCGAAAAACTTGCGTTCATTATAGGTGGGGCGCTCCCACATTTCCGGCGAGTAATCCAAGACGCGGCTGCTAAGTGCAATATCCTGGCTGCGAGCGATGACTTGCAGCGGATCGAGTTGTAGGTACTCCATCGCCCGCATCGCCTGCTCCACGCCGTCGACACCGCGCCAGCGCCGCCCGGGCCACAAACCCTGCTTGCCCATAACGAAGCGACGGGCCGTTTCAATGTCAACGGTCAGCATCGAATCACTCCTACGAGCCCTGCGGGAAACACAGTCGTTTCACACAAGCTCCAACTTGGATTTAGAGGATACTGAAGAGGTTGTTGATCCCGTGTGCGATCATTCCACCCGCTACGGAACGGCTTTTCAACACGACAAACCCAAAAATGAGCCCCAAGACGAAGATTGAGAGCGCTCCGCCGAGGGGCTGGGTCAACCGTTCCATGAGCACGCCTGAGAAGTGCCATCCGGGCACGTGTGCGCCCACAAATAAAAGCGATGCGATCACATTGGCGACGGCAAATCGATACCGTTGCATCAATCCGCCGAGCACGGCGCCACGAAAGACAAACTCTTCTACGAACGGCGCAATCAGGACGACGTTCACAAACGTCCAATCAAACGCGATCGAGAAGGGTTGATTTCCAAGCAACTTTCGTATGACAGCTTCAAGGCCGATGAGCAGGCCTGCTCCGACGCCCCAAAGCAGCGCTGCACGCACTCCGTCGCCTCTCATCGCCGCGCCTATCTTGATTCCCGCGTGCCGAAAGACGAATATGCCCGGCACGATCCAAAGGAGCGCCTTCATGATGGTCCAATAAAGCGTTCGGTCGTTGCTCGTGGCCGGCCAGCCGATGCCGTTTTCCAAGATAGGCAGCAGCAGCCACGCGCCCGTCCAAGCTAGGTAGAGCGCGGCAACAAATCCAAACGTCACTGCGGCGACGTTCGACTTTGGCCTTGCAGTAACTGAAGTCGATGCGTTTTCGGCGGTCCAAAGCTGCACGTATCATCACCTTTCGTTTAGTCGGCGATGCGTCCGCGACCTTTCTCATCCACGTTGACGCGCACCACCGTGTCGTCGTAAAAATCCCCTCGGCTCGCGTGTTCGCCCGTTGCCTCGAGGTCGTCCTCGGACACCTGCCACAAGATCTCGTCGCGGTAGATGTACACCCCGTATTCGATCGGGCCGCTCATCCCATCGGTCATCCCCAGGATGGCGCCCCGCTCGCCGTGTATTTCAGCGAGCTCCGGGTTGTTTTTCCCAACGCGCACAATTTCGTAAACTCGGAATTTTGGTTGGGACATGCAGCATCCTCCTGCCAGCGCTCGACATATGAGCGGTGAGTGATCCGGACCTTCCGGACCCTAGGGCAATTTATTCGCACGCTAGCGCGGAACTTGTGATTTCTCCTTTAGAAAGTCCCCCTCCTGTGACGCCAAGTATTAATTTCTGCGGGAGACTTTGGCACGGTAACGCGCACTTTTAGGAACCTGTGGCGCTGCCACGAAGTATAAGACTACTTGCCAAAGGCGCTATTCGTATACGTCCCTGCGACACGTATACGAATAGCATCTGGAAAAGCAATTTCAGAGGGGTGAGCGCAAATGAAGGTGCTACAAGTCACCGCACCCGGCAAATTCACGATCTTAGACGAACCAATTCCCACTCCAGGGGACGGCCAGGCGCTCGTTCGAGTCGAGGCCGTGACGACGTGCCCGCAGTGGGATTTGCACCTAAGGCACAACGACCCAATGTTTGTGGGCCACACGTTTCACTACCCGTACACCCCCGGGCAGCCGGGGCACGAAGCGACGGGCGAGGTCGTCTCCATTGGCCCTGGGGTGACGAGTTTGTCGGTGGGCGACCGGGTGAGCGCTTGGACCGACCAGGGCCACCACCGCCTCGGGTGTTACGCGCAATACGTCATCTTGGACGCGGAAAACGCCATTCGGGTGCCGGCCGAGCTCGAGCCCCACGAGGTCGCCCCCGTAGAGCTTGCATCGTGCGTCGGCTCGGTCTTTAACATGCTGCGCTCGATGGACGTGCTCAAAGGTCGGCGTGTCGGCATCTCGGGCCTTGGGCCCGCAGGCCTGATCGCCGCCCAGATGGCAAGAGCGGAGGGTGCGTCCGAGGTCATCGGGTTTGACCTGAGCGAGCGGCGCATGCAGTTCGCCCTATCGCTTGGCCTCATCGACGCCGCGCATGATCCGCGAGAGGATCTTGGTGATCGCTTTCCCCGGCGTCCGGCAAAGACGGCCCTCGACACGAGCATCGATTGCGTCGGTGCCAAAGCGTCGGTCGAATTCCTCATGGACCGCACGCGCGACACAGTAGCGCTCTTTGGGGTTCAGCGCGAACCGTACGTCTTTGACGTGCGCCATTACATCGGGCTTAGGCTTTGCGGGTATCCGGGGGCAAACAGACCCGCGGCCGAATACGCGGTGCGCCTCATCGAGGAGGGCGATCTGAGGCTCGGATTTCTCAGCACGCACCACTTGCCCCTGGAGCGGTATAACGAAGGTGTGGAGCTTTTAGAGAAGCAAGAGGCCATCAAGATCTGCTTTTGGCCCTGGAAAGACGAGGCGATGTCCACGTGAAGGGGCAGGCCGTCGTTGCGCTCGCTCCTTACAAGGTCTCGTGGGAGCGCGTCGACATTCCAGAACCTACGGCTGACGACGTCGTCATACGCGTCACCCACTCCTGGATCAGCAACGGGACCGAGAGCTCGTTTGTACGCGGTGAGCGGATCGCCGGCGACACCCCGAGAAAGGAAGGCGACCCGTCACCTTTCCCAATCGTTCCGGGTTATCAAAAGGTGGGAGTCGTCGAGTCCGTGGGTGAAAACGTCACGGACATCGAAGTCGGCGAAACCGTGTTTGCAACCGTGTCCAAGGTAGAGTCCATGTTCATGCCGGTTGGCGGCCATGTTTCACCGGCGGTGACCCCCCGTCATCAGGTGTGGAAGATCCCGCCTGGCGTAGATCCGATCGCAGTGAGCGGCCTCGTCTTGACCCAGGTCGGGTACAACTGTGGCATGAGGGCCCCCGTATCCAAAGCCGACCGCGCCGTGGTCGTCGGCGACGGCATGGTCGGGCATTGGGCGGCACAGACGCTCGCCTACCGCGGCGCGCATGTCATGATGATCGGCAAACACGATCAGCGGCTCAAGCTATTTGAGCTGCGAGCGAATGACCGAGTCGTCAACATCAACCGCGAGGATGCCTTGCGGGCGATTCGAGATTGGGCGCCGCATGGCGTTGGCGTCGTCGTGGATACTGTGGGATCGGCGGCCTTTTTGGAGGCCGTCGTCCCCGTGATGAAGCACTGCGGGCACCTGGTATCGGCCGGATTTCACGGAGCGGATGGGCACATCGACATTCAAGTCCTGCGCAGCAGGGAGCTCTCTCTCCACGCGCCGGCCGGTTGGACCAAAGAGCGCATGGACGCCACGCTCGATCTCATTGCAAAAGGTGCGCTCACGACGCTGCCGTTGATCACGCAAAAGTTTCCGGTGGAGAAGGCAGCCGACGCCTTCGCGTTGATCAATAACCGGCGCGAACATGGCGAGCATGTGCTTGGGATCATTCTCGAGTGGTAATGCCCGCAAGAGCTCACTTCATGGGTTGTCGGATGATCGTTTTCCAGTTCTTTGGATCGGCGCGGCGCACATCCGATAAGTAGATCTCGTGATGCTTGCCTGTGAGTTCTGATTCAGCTTGAATAAACGCGTGGAGACGCTCGATCGTGGGCCCTTCCTCCGAGAATGGGCCCACGTGCATGATCTGTGCACAGCGCCCTTCGGTGAACGCTTCAAGGCGTAGCCGGTCAATCGCGAGGAGTTTTTTCTTTCGGCGCACCTCCTCGATCCCCTCATAGATCACTTCATCCGCGACAAAGTCGGGCTGCATGATCATCATCGTCCAGGCCCATTTCGACCGATCGCCGGTGATGAACACCGACATGTCCTCCGCCCACCACAGCCCCTCGAGCGGCATCACGGCATAGTCGCACAGTTGGAGCTCCTTTTTGACCTTGAATTTCACGGTGTACGAAACCGAGAACAAGGCCTCCACAGCCTCTACATACTCCGCCGATGTGTTCGGATCGCCCATCCCGTCAACCATTAGAAACTTTAAGGTTGGAACATCCACCTGCACAACCTCTTGCGAGGAGGCGTGGTAGAGGTGCTTCAGCTCTTTTTTGAGATCAATCTTTTGCATCTAGCGCACGCACCTTTTGTTACACATTGCGAAAAGCTTCATGGTACTTGACTGTGCCCGATCTCTGAGCGAGGTACCCGGCGTGGAGCTCGACGGCCATAAAGACCTCATCGGGCACATCGAATTCGCAAGCGAGTCCAAACCGAGATGCGGGCACAAACCCAAACCGGGGGTAATATTCAGGGTGACCCAGGACAACCACGGCGCCGAAGTCGAGCGCTTTGCACATCTCAAGCCCCGAGCGAACAAGTTGCGAGCCGATTCCGCTCCGCTGCCGCTTTGGCGCCACCGCCACGGGACCCAGGCCCATGATCTTGAGGTCAGGGTTGCCGGTAACGTGGACCGGCGTGAACAGTATGTGCCCGACAACATCGCCAGCGTCCTCGGCTACCAATGACACGACCGGGTTTACCTGCTCCCTCAAGGCGTCGACGAGCTTTGCTTCAGCCTCTCGGCCAAACGCTGCTTCATTGACTCGAAACACCCGATCATAGTCGCGCCGTTCTTCTGGTCGAATCTGCACGCGAGCCCTCCTTGGACTTACTTCCCATCGTTGGCAGCCCTTTCCAAACTACAATCCTCATTTCTAATCCTCTCAACGCCTCCTTAGGCGTCGTCCTCCGGAATGAGCTGTGGGTTCCACACGACCTCCCAAACATGGCCGTCGGGATCTTGGAAGCA
>CAYRIY010000036.1:23169-29451 GCA_964424335.1 uncultured Clostridia bacterium | reverse complement strand
TGCTCCGCTCCCTTTCATCGAGCAACGACAACCTCAACTCCCGCGCGCTCGAATGCTTTGATTTGCTCTTTGTCTGCGCCTTGGTCTGTCACCAGGATGTCGATCTCGGACAGCGCGCACACGGGTTCGAGGAACCGGGTGCCAAGCTTCTCTGCGTGGCAAACGAGGATGGCCGTTTGTGCGACTTGGACCATCTCTCTTTTCACCTCCGCTATGTAGTGGTAGCGGTCCGTCACGCCCGATTCGTAAGAGACTCCGGACGCACTGATGATCGTTTTTGAGATAGGCCCTGATCGGCGGATAAACTCGATGGCAAAAGGACCTGAGAGCCCGGTGCGCAAGTTTCCGCCCGGCTCGAGGCTCCCGCCGCAGAGGTTGACGCCGATGTCGCTCGATCGCTTGGCAAGCTCGTGTGCAATGTCGATCGAATTGGTGAGCACGTCGATGCCGGCCGGAAGGTTTCTCGCAACCTCGAGCGTGGTCGTGCCCGCGTCGATACAGACCGTTTCGCCGACTGAGACGAGGGAGGCCGCCGCCTTTCCGATGGCGGACTTTGCCGGGCCCGCGGAAACGGCGGTCTCGTGAAGCACGGCGCCGCCTCGAATGCGCTTGACCAACCTCTGCTTTTCGAGGCTGAGCAGGTCGCGGCGGACCGTATGGCTCGAGACCGACAGCATGGCGGCAAGGTCGGTAATCCGTACCCAACCGGTTTTCTGTAGTTTCTCGAGGATCATTTCTTGACGTTGGGTTATTGCGCCGTTAATGTGCAATCTCTGATTGCTATCGATCACTATGATCACCTCAATAGAGCAATCATTGCATCGACTTCGGCGCGAGTCGTTGAGCTCCTTTGCGCGATGACTCGGAATGGGGGCATGGTATAATTGAGAAAAATTCACGCGAATCGTGGGTGATTGCGGTGGAATGGCGTGAGTATGCAAAGGGATGGCGGGAAAGAGAGGCAGCACGGGCAGCAAAGCTCAGCCAACTTCGCGCCGAATTGCTCGAGCGATCCAAGCGTGCCGCATGTCTGCTTAGGACAGAGTTCGACGTCGACGCTGTCTATTTGTTTGGATCCGTCGTTCGTCCGTCGTTCTCAGATTCCTCGGATGTAGATATTGCGGTGGCAGGACTCAAGCCCACAGATTACCTTCAAGCGTGGAGACTCGTCTCCGACTGCCTAGAGTGGGAGCTTGACCTCATCCTCGTGGAGGAAGCTAAACCTACGTTGAAGCGGCACATTCTCGAGGAGGGAATCACGGTATGAGTAAGCCCCCTCGCCTACTTGCACTCATCGAGGACATTAAGGCGGATCTCGAAAGCCTCGACGAGATTGTCGCAAGCCTCTCGTCGCTTCGCACACGCGAGGCTGAATTGAAGCCCATTATCGCTGACCACTTCTTGACTTTGATGTCGACCTTGCTCCATCACTATTACACCGGCTTCGAATCAATTTGCGAACGAATTGCGGAGCAGTCGGTGTAACCTCCACCTTACTCCACGATCGCGAGCTCGATCTCCAAGGCGCGCGCCAGCTTTTCGATCACGGACGTTTGATCGCCGACCCCCAGGGCGAAGTGGTGTGTGGGGCCCTCCATCGACCAAGCCTCGACAAACTCCGCTGCGGAGCTTCGGTAACGCACCCGAGTGTTCGTGTTTCCCGTTTGGGGGATCGGCCCCGGAACGGACTCCCCGACTGCAGCGACAAACTTGAAGCGCCCATCGTGTGTCTGAGTAAGGCCAAGCATCGTGACCGGCCCGGTCTTAATCTTGAACTCAACGGAAAGTCCGTGGCCGCGCTTTCCGTGAAAGATGGAAAGATCCCTCAAGACCGGCCGCCCGTCGCTGATTGCGATGTGCGCGGGTCCGTCGTGACCTACAAGCACGATATCGGATTCAAAGTCGACGGGGTGAAACTCCGCAAAGGAGCCGCCGGCGCCAAGGCGGTCCATGATCAACATGGCCACACATGTCTTGAGGTCGGCCTCTCCTGCCATGGGCACACCTCGGCCCGTCAAAAGCGAGTTGCCCACGATCATTCCGGCGGCAATCCGCTCGTACCGGTTTTGCGCAATGCCGCGGTAATAGTAGGCGACCGCGGTGAGGTCGTTCCTTTCGACCAACTTGTCGAGGGCCACCGCGACCGCAGCGGACCATCGTAGGTCGTCCTCTTTGACCGGCCCGGCAATTGGATCACTTCCCGGATCCGCAAAGACAAAAAGGTTTCGAATCTGCTCGGTCATCCTTGCGATCTCCTGCTCGGTCACCTCGCCAATCAGTTCGTCGAGGTCGCACATCTCGAGCATTTGGACGTGCAATCCAAAAAAGGCGTGAAACATCGTGGGATCCGAGTGCATGTCCAACATGCCCTCGTAGGTGTGACCGAGGTAGCCGATCTTGGCGTTTTTGACGCTGTGTAGCACTGTGGCGACGCGGCACCACTCGCCGATGCGGGTCCAAGCGCGCTCATCGTTCGTGAGGACGCCGGCGATGATGTCGAGGGGCTTCTTTCCTGCTCGGATCATGGCGCCGGAGAGCTCGGGCAAGCTCGTCACGTTGTCGTGCAACAGTTGGTCGCGGGTGGTGGCTGTGTTGAGGTCCATTGCGGGGGAGGGTTGTAGACCGAGGAGCACAGTGCCCACGCCGGCCCTTTGAATGACGGGAAGCGCTACCGACGAGGTAGCATAGGTCGCGAGGTAGCAAAAGAGCAGATCGATGGATTGGGCACGAAACATGTCTCCTGTCTCCATGGCCAGCGAAACCGAATCGACCAACCCGCCGTCGACTACTTCGACTCCATAACTTTTGAGCTGCTGGATTAGCTGATTGTGGTAGCCGACGAGCTCCTCCTTAAGCCCGGGAAACTGCTCCCAGTAAGGGTGGTGGCCGATGCTGAAAACGCCGATGCGTCCTCTGGGAACCTCCACACGCTGGAGTAGGTTGTCGGTGACATTGGTGCTCATTGATCTGCCTCCATGACGTCGCGCGCCGATAGGTAAACCTTGGGTGATGCCATTATAGTACAGGATGGCGATAATGATCAATCAAACCAGTGCTCACATTTTTACCTAATTAGGTTGAAGGTTTTACTAGTCTCGTCAAGTAGTAAATCGAAAAGTTCACACTGCCATTAACGAGAAGGGTGTCGTTGATGTCCCAATCAAAAGTGGAGAGAGTCGTACTCGAGATTAGCCTCAAACCGTTTACCAAAGTGGATTCCGAGTCGATACGCGCCGTTTGTCGGGAAGTCTTTCGTCAGTGGAACCCGCTCGTTCGGTCGGCGAAGCGTTGCGGCATCTTGATGTGGATCTCCGACGGCAGCGAGATCCTCGCATGGAACGGCGACCTCGATCAACCCATGGAGTGGGCGCGCTACATCGGATTTGCGAACGCCGATGCGCGGCCGTACTCGGGCCACACAACGGACCCGCGGCGAATCGCAATTCCTTACATCGAAAACCCGCCGGAAATCACGTACGGGAAAGTCAAAGAGATTGTCGAGACATTAAAGGAAGTGGGGAGCGTCGAATTCGGCCTCGACGTCGTCGTTGGCGCTACCTTTGACCCTGGCCCCGAATTTGCGGAATCCGAGTTTAAGTTTAAGCTCCACCCTGAGATCATGGGGAGGGGCGAGGAGGCACAGATCGGCTCGACCGTCTGGATGGTCCGCGCCTGGTCGACGCTGAATGCCGACCCAAATCCCTACGCTGCGTTTCCCGACGGAATCCCCGAGGGGACGAGCTTTGGCGCCTTTTTTGGACGTCAGTCGCAAGTATTCCTCGATGCCCTGGGTTTTGACTACCTTTGGGTTTCGAACGGGTTTGGCTTCTCCCACTTTGGCTGGAGCCCCTTGGGGGAAAACTTCAACGGCGAGAGCTTTGGCCGGGTGGACGCAGGCGATGTAGCCAAACGGATTTTAGGCTTTTGGAAAGACTTTCGGGCCGAGTGCAACTACCCCGTGGAAGTGCGTGGGACCAACTTCACGGCTGGGATCGACCTCGCGAGCGACTGCGTGCCGACGCAGGAGCTTTACGAAGGCGGCTACATCGTGGCGCCGCCCCCCAACTATCCTTCCGGAGCGCTCAACTACGACTTCGGCCTGGAAATGGCCGGCTACATGAGCCGGATTGCCAACCTTCCCGGAAGCGACTTTCCATTTAGGTACTATCCCAACGATCCGTGGTTTTGGCAAAACCCGTGGTGGGATCTTTACAATCGAGAGCCCTTTGACATCTACCTGCCGATGAGCGTGAGCCGCATCACCGGCCAAGGCGAAACGCAGACGGCAAGCCACGTCGAACTCTTGACCATCGACACCGAGAAAGGCGAGCTCGACGAGCGGTGCGCGATCGAGGTGACGCCGCACATCCGCCGCGCGCTCGAGGTGCGTCCCGATGGCCCTGGGCCCCTGGTGTGGCTGTATCCGTTCCGCGAGTATCATCGCCTGCTCGAGGAGGCGCCGGACCGAGTCGACATACCGTATTTCGGCGACTGGTACGTGGCAGGGGCCATCAACCATGGCCTTCCGCTCAACACCGTGGTTTCGACGGACGACTTCGCCGGAGCCTATGATGGCGGAGCGCTGAAGGACGCGATCTTGGTCTCGCCTGTGCCGTTCGCGGACGGCGCTCATGCGGAGAGCATCGTCCGATTTGTCGAAGGCGGCGGGCGCGCAATCCTTTACGGGCCCGTCCAGCATGCGCCGGAGCGCGTCAAGGAGCTCCTTGGCCTTGCGATTTCAGGCGATGGGTGGAGCGGGGATCTCGAGTTTAACACCACGCTCCCTGACGATACCTATGTCGGCTGGAGCGGGACCCGCTTCCTCAGGCACGAGGCGCTGCTCTCCGGTGGCCCGATCAAGGAGGTGCTTGAGCAAGGCGCTACCTCCGCCCAGATCCTTGCCTCGGTGCGGCACGGGGGCGAGGAGCGTCCATACGCCCTTGTTCGCTCGGTCCAAAGCGGCGGAACGATTGCGTGGGTCCGCGGCTCGTCCGACTTTACGTTTGCCATTCCAAAAGTAAAAGACGCCCCACGGCGCATGAGGCAGTTCCCGGCGGAACAGTGCGTGAGGTCCGCTATGGCGCTCCGGCAGATCGTAGCAGCCTTTGGTTACGACCTGAGGCAAGAGTGCTTGACCCCGGCGACCAAGCGGGCGTTGGTCTCGATTCACCGGCACCGCAACGGCTTTTACTTTTCGGGCTTTAAGGCGGACACGACGGTGCGGCAAAGTTTTCGTTTTCCCGAAGGGGCGCCCGTCATTGTGCAACAAGAAGGGTACTACGACGGGCAATCCATCACGTACCAACTTGCCAAGTCGTACCACGCCGAGGTCAGAGCGCTGATCAAGCAAGACGCGCCCCGGACGATCAGTTGTCGGCAGATGCCGCCGTTTCCGACCGGGATGGAGCGGCGAATCGTAATCACGGGCCTCGTCGATGCGGAGGTCACCGTATACCCGCCGCTCGACCGGATGGATACGCTCTTTTTGGCCTCGGAGCCGAGCGGCACGATCGCCCTCAACGCGCCGCTAAGGACGCTCGAGTTTGAGCGGCTGGATCACGGCGCGGTGCGGGTGAAAGGGATTACCGGCACGCTCGATATCAATTGGTAGGTGACGAACGTGACGCAGATGTCGGTACAGTGGCATGACGTCTACGTCATCGACTGCCTTCCAAACATCTTCAAAGAGGACGTCGAGGAGCGGGGCGAGGCGTTCATTCAGATTTTGCGCGAGGCGCGTCCCTTGACGCCGATCGTGTTGGTCGAGTGCCGGACGTACCCCAGGTCTCGCTGGGTTCGCTACGAAAGCGACACGCAAAAAGCGCGAAGGACGGCGCAGCGACAGCTTCGTGACCGGCTGGTCGAGTCCGGCGTTCCCAACTTGGTTTACATCGATGGCGACTCGCTCATCGGCGAGGATGGCGAAGGAACCGTCGACGGCATCCACCCGTCGGACCTAGGGTTTTATCGCTACACAGAGGCGATGGAACCCGTGCTGCGCTCCATAATCTGACACGTCATCGCTCCAGTTTGATCGGACTGCATCGTCGTACTGATCAAAGGTAGCAGGCGCTCGTGCAATCGATAGGCATCCTCGAGGTCGTTTCGTCGAAACGATTCAAGGATGCGGGCATAAACGTCCGTAATCGGCGTGCTCGGCATGACGCCTGTTGCCCTTCACAACCGCTCGACGTATTTTCCGGTAAAGTTTCGGTAATAGGTCGCGTTTTTGCAGGAACATGACAAATTTGACGGAACACTCCCTCAATACGAGGCGAACTA
>CAYRIY010000036.1:17389-23069 GCA_964424335.1 uncultured Clostridia bacterium | reverse complement strand
GCCTGGATCGTTACGGCGCTTTTGGTGGGATTGCTCGCCTCTACTCACGCGGCCGCGCAAAATCGGGTCGAGCTCACGTTTCTCTCGTATTTTTCTGTTCACAACCAAGCGTTGGCGAAAAAGGTCGTCGATGACTTCAACGCCAGTCAGGATCGGATTCATGTCGACTTGCAGATCGCGGCGGGAAGCACTACGGCCCACGCCGAAGAGATCTTGGTCAGAGTCGCGGCGGGCGTCGCTCCGGACATCTTCGACGTTCACCCCGCGGAGTTTTACGACTTTATGAACAGAGGCCTATTTTACGACTTGACGCAGGCGCTCGAGCGGGATCCAGCGTTTGACCTGCAAGACTTTCATCCGTCTGTACTCCAGTCTGTGATGCTAGACGGGCGGATCTACGCACTGCCGCAGCGGATCTCGATGTACGTTCTCTTTTACAACGCAGACTTGGTAGCCGAGGTTGGTTTGTCGCCTCCGTCGCCGCGGTGGGACGATCCTAACTGGGACTGGGAGGCGCTCAGGACGGCCGGCCGGTTTTTGCGGGCGGACACGTCGGGCGACGGCGCGTATGACCGATACGGTGTGGCGATTTCGACCGCCATCAACCAAAAGTTCCTGCCTTTCGTTTGGCAGGCCGGCGGCAACATTTTCGATGCTGATTACACCCAGCTCACGCTCGACTCACCGGAGGCGCTGCAGGCGATCGAGTACGTGCGAAGCGGATACCAGGAGCAGGTCTTCGGTACCGGCGGCGTCGGCCAGTTGCTAAACGGGCAAACGGGAATGGCCGTCGACATCCCGCCCACGATGAACAACCTGCGCGAAAACGCAAGCTTCGACTGGGACGTAGCGGCGCTCCCGATGGGGCCTGCAGGGGCTGCAACGACGATGCAGCCAGTCCCATACGGGGTGGCGGCGACGACGGAGCATCCTGAGGAAGCGCTCGAGTTTTTCAAGTACCTCCACTCTGTCGAGGTGGGAATGCTCGAGTCACAAAATGGCGTCCTTTTGCAGCCTCGCCGTTCGGTCGTGACGTCGACCGCGTTTGCTCCGACGCCACCGCCGTACAACCCGCAGACGTTCGTGCACGCGCTTGACGTCGCAAGGCCGGTGACGGACAAAAACCTCAACTTTGCTCAAATCGTAAGCGTTATCAACTCGGCGCTTTCGCCGGTTTGGCAAGGCCAAGCAGATGCCAGGACGGCGCTTGCGGGAATCAAGGACACTGTTGCGGCCCTGCTCGCGGAGGGCAAAAATTGATCGGAGCCGTGAAATGCGCGTCACACTACAGAAGGTTGCAGATGAAATGGGGCTGGCCGTAAGCACGGTTTCCCGGGCGTTGCGAGGCAGTACGGACATAAGCGAAGAGACGCGCACCCGCGTCCTCCAAACGGCGGTGCAACTCGGCTATCGGGTCCGCCCGTCTAAAGATCCATCTCAAACGGGGGCGAACATCGTGGTGTGCGTTTCCTACGAACGCAACCTTCCTGTGGTGCAAGGGTTGCATCAGTTGATCCTTCACGGCGTGCGTCAGTATGCCGACGAGGCGGGGCTTGGAATCGTCCTCGGGCACACACAGGCGCGCAGTTTGAGTGAGACGCTGGCACGGGCGCCGGCGGTGAAGGGGTGCATCTTGTGCATGCCCCTGGACCCGGCGCCTCTTATATCGGTCATTCGCGAGGCCGGCTTGCCCGTGGCGGTGGCCAATCGGGATCCGTCGATGGTCGCGCCTGAGCGGGTCGACATCTCCGTTCACGCCGACGAAGATGAGGCCGCTCGGCTGATCGTGGCCCACTTTGTCGAGATGGGCCACGAGCGGATCGCATTTGTGGCCGATGCGCCGGAAAACCGCATGATTCAAGCGCGTGCCGAGTCGTTTCGGCGCGCGCTTCGTTCATTTGGATTTGCCGATCGTGACGAATGGATCGTCGTCGAGAGAAAACCGTGGAATCGGTTGGTCGGTCTGCTGAAAGCGCGGGGTGGACCCACCGCGGTCGCCGCCGCGAGCGACCTTGGTGCGATGAAGCTCTTGCAGAGCCTAGATGAACACGGCGTGCGGGTGCCGGACGATGTGTCGCTGGCGGGCATTCACAACGTCGGGATTTGCGAGTACACCGTGCCGCCGCTCACCTCGGTGGAAGTCCCATTTCAGGCGATTGGCTACGAGACGGCAAAGCAAGTAAACACCTGGTCAGAGCATACGTCGGAGGCGTGCATCGAAGTCACGTTTCGCCCTCGGCTCGTACGTCGCGCTTCGGTAGGGCCTCCTCCAAATCGGTGAGCGGGGAGCATTGTGAACGTACAAAACCGACGTGGCATGCAAACGTTCTCACTGGGTTTTTGGTACGACGTGAAAAGGCGGACGAGGAGTGGACAGATTGCTTACGATCAACGGTAAGGCGAACGGATATCGCGGCATTTGGTACATGAACCAACCGTCAAACGACGAGTACGTCTACAAATACAGTGGGGGCCTAGGCACCTATCCGGCGAATCATCAGCCTTTTGCCGTGTACCGACCTGAAGTGAACAAGACGTTTTTCTGTTACGGGGGCGCAACGGAAGAAAGCGATACGGAGCTCGTGCACATGATTTCCTATTACGACCACGAGCGGGGCGTGGTGCCAAAGCCGACGCTGCTCCTTAACAAACAGACCTCCGACGCCCACGACAATCCGGTGATCTCGGTCGACCGAGAAGGGCACATCTGGATCTTTTCCACGTCCCACGGACTCAGCCGGCCATCGTACATCCATAAAAGCGTGCGTCCGTACGACATCGACGAGTTTGAGCGCGTCGACGCGGTTTATATGCAAGACGGGAAAGAGACTCCGCTCGACAACTTCTCCTACTTTCAAGTTTGGCCGACCGCCGACGGCCGGTTTCTCGTCTTTTTCACAAAGTACAAATACCCCGCCGACCGGACCACATGCTTTATGTCGAGCGTGGATGGGGTCCGCTGGTCCGAGTGGCAGCGCCTCGGAGCGATCGAACAGGGACACTATCAGACGAGCGCCCTGGGCGCGGGCCGAGCGGGCACTGCGTTCAACTATCACCCGGCCGGTCTTGGCTTGAACTACCGGACCAACCTGTATTATGTCGAAACGACCGATGCAGGCGCCACCTGGCGCGCAGCGGATGGCACGGAGCTTTCGATGCCGCTCCTCGACGTGAAAAACGGCGCCCTCGTTCGGGATTACGAGGCCGAAGGCCTGAAGGTCTACATCAACGACGTCAACTACGACCCTCAGGACAGACCGGCCATCCTCTACGTGACGAGCAAGGGATACGAGTCGGGACCCAAAAACGACCCTCGTACGTGGACGCTCGCGCGCTGGACCGGTGAGCGCTGGGTGTTTCACGAGGTGACCACCTCCAACAGCAACTACGACATGGGCTCGCTCTACATCGAAGAGGACGGAACGTGGCGCATCATCGGGCCCACCGAGTCCGGGCCGCAGCCCTACAACCCCGGCGGAGAGGTGGCGATGTGGACCTCCCTTGATGAGGGCGCGACATGGACAAAAGTGCGCCAATTGACGCGAAATAGCCCGCGCAACCACACGTACGTGCGCAGGCCGCTCAACGCGCATCCTGACTTTTACGCGCTTTGGGCGGACGGCCATGCCCGCCAACCCTCTGAGTCGTACCTCTATTTCTGCGACCGGGACGGAAACGTACGCCGCCTCCCGCGGGAGATGGACCAGGAGTTTGTAGAGCCTGAGCTCGTCGAGGCTTAAATCAGCATTCGCATTCTTGGGCTGCCTAGCGATGTGCGATCCGTGAATGAAAGGCATGGGAGGCTGTAAGTCCGGCCTCCCATGCCTTGTGTGCGCTTGGCGGTGAGGTTATTCCCTTGAAGCGATGGGTCCTTGGCCGGGGCGTCAACCCGTCCAAAAACCCATCGCTACTTTCAGCCGTAGTGTACGGCAATAACGGATGCCCTGCTCGCCGAGTTGTCGCTCAGACCGCGGAGGCAAATCAGCCCAAGACAAGCGCGTTGGCATCGTTTTTGGGACACACAGGATCGTCGTCGCCCGCATGGGCATGTCAAATCACCACTCTCCACCCACATCGGATTCAAGCGACCGTATTCGTAATTACGTTGTAATAGAAATTACGTCGATTAAAATCCAAGAGTCTGGGCGCTGGCTTATCGGATTTTTAAAGGAATGTCGACAAAATAGGGGGAAATTTCCGCTATTGGTCAAATGGCGATGGGTTTTCGGCCGTGCGGACGAATCGGTGTTTCCGATCATAGCGCCCGATGAGTCATGCGCATATCCTTTGGTGTTGAGGAGTGGTGCTCGTGCAGCGCTTGGTGCGTCTGTTGGCGATCTTGGGCGTGGCCGCACTTTGTCTAGTCGGTGGACACAGTGCGATCGCTTCCAACGGCGATTCGTCGGAGGAGACATCGATAAGGGAGCTGGCAAGTTATGCGCTCGGGCGCAACATCGCCGCGTTGATCTTGGACGAGGGTTTTGATATCGACGAAACCATGCTGGTCCAAGGCATCTCGGACGTCTTGAACGGCCAGGCGTCGTTATTCGAAATCGATCGGCTCGAGCAAGCCCTCGTCGCCTTCCACGAAGAGCGGAATCGGAGACTGATGGAGCAAGAGGCCGCTTGGAACCTCGAGTTTGCAACCGAGTTTCTCGCGGCCAACGGGGAGCGAGAGGGCGTTTACACTACCGAGACGGGCCTCCAGTACGAAATCCTGGAGCAAGGAACCGGCAGTTCACCCACCTTCGATGATACCGTCAAAGTCCACTATCACGGAATGTTTGCCGACGGCACGGAGTTTGACTCGTCTTATCGACGCGGCGTTCCATCGACGTTTGCCCTCAGCGACGTGATTGCCGGGTGGTCTGAAGCCCTCCGGTTGATGCAGGTCGGCGCCGTATGGCGGATCTTTGTCCCGCCTCACCTAGCCTACGGGGAGCAGGGCGCCGGCCCGATCGGACCCAACGAATTGCTGATCTTTGGCATCGAGCTTTTGGCAATCGAGGACGGGGTTCAATGACGCGCCAGATCAAATGCATGTCTGGGCGCCCTATTGGAATCCTCGTCATTTTGGTCGCGACCCTCGGCGTCTGGTTCCACGTCGCTTCGGCGGACGAAAACAGGAACGGTCCCGCCTTTGAGGTTTACGATACCGGCGAATTGCGTTTTGAAGGAGTATTCGAAGACGGCCGTCTCGTCGGTCGGTGGACGGAGTATTATCAAAACGGCCAGATTCGCGCGACCGGCGAGACGTACGGCAGCTCCTTTGGAATGAACAGTATCCGCAGTCCCCTGCGCACGGGTCTGTGGGTCGAATACGCGGCGGACGGCACCCTCCTCTTTGAAGGCACGTACGAGAACGACCGCTTAGTAGGGCGTGCGACGTGGTATTTCGACAGCGGCGAGCTGCGGTACGAGGGCATATTCGACTACGGCCGCCTAATGGGCCCGTGGACGGAGTACTATCAAAACGGTCAGATTCGCACGACGGGCGATGCGTATGGCAGCATCTTTGGTGTAAACAACGTCGGCAACCCTTTGCGCACGGGTCCGTGGTTTCACTACGGCCGGGACGGCACCCTCCTCTTTGAAGGCACGTACGAGAACGACCGCTTAGTAGGTCGTGCGACGTGGTATTTCGACAGCGGCGAGCTGCGGTACGAGGGCATATTCGACT
>CAYRIY010000036.1:0-17289 GCA_964424335.1 uncultured Clostridia bacterium | reverse complement strand
GGTATTTCGACAGCGGCGAGCTGCGGTACGAGGGCATATTCGACTACGGCCGCCTCGCGGGCCCGTGGGCGGAGTATTACCAAAACGGTCAGATTCGCACGACGGGCGATGCGTACGGCAGCGCCTACGGTGACAACAACATCGGCAACCCTTTGCGCACGGGTCCGTGGGTTCACTACGGCTCGGACGGCACGCTACTGTTTGAAGGCATATACCAAAACGACCGCTTGGTAGGTCGTGCGACATCGTATTTCGACAGTGGCGAGCTGCGGTACGAGGGAACGTTCGACTATGGTCGCCTCTCGGGTCCGTGGACGGAGTATTACCAAAATGGCCAGATTCGTATGACGGGCGATGCGTACGGCAGCGCCTTTGGTGACAACAACATCGCCAGCCCTTTGCGCACCGGACTTTGGCTCTTCTTTAATCCGGACGGCTCCCTAGGTGACGCCCGCTTCTATGTAAACAACGTAGAGCAGGGCAGCGTGACGATTGCGACCGATCCGGATACCGATCTGGACCGCGTCGTAGTCAATCATCCGGACGGTTCGCGCACGGTGTACGACGTCGACAAAGAGGGCGTGGTCGGAAGCCGCCACGATGCGTTGCCCTTCGACCTCGAAGAGGTCGTCGACTTCGAGGTCGATCCCGATTCCGGCGAGATCCGAATCGTGCGCAAGGACGCCGAAGGCAACCTTGTAACCTCTACGGGACGCAAGTACACCGACGAGGAGGGCAACGTGCACATCGAAGAAGTCGATGAGCACGGCAACGAGCGCGAAACGGTGATTTCGCCGAACGGCTCCACGATGATCGTAAAGACCAGCGCCGATGGATCCCAATCGATCGTGAACCTGGACCCCATCGACGGCATGTACCACTTTGAGACCTTTCCGGACGGGACGTCCGTGCGCACGTCACGCGATCCCTGGACCGGCTCTGTCGTCACTGAAACGTTTGATGCTGATGGCAACCTGGTGGCGACCTCGACGCGGCGGCCCGACGGCTGGATCGAAGAGGTCGATCGCTATGGAAACGTGCGCACAAGCTTCACGGACGACGAAGGCAGGACGGCCGTCATCGAGCTCGATCGAAACGGCAATGTCACGACAACGATAACCGACGATTCCGGTGAGGTTGTCCATAGGGAGCAGACGCTCGCGGCCCCCCGAGAGCCCGGGCGGGAGTATTACGAGACGGTGCTCGGCGGGACCGAGTGGGATGAGTTGCCTCAGTCGATGAAGACGCAGTTTGCTGCCACGGAGCGCGAGATTCAAGATATGGAGCGAAGGCAAATCGAGCGCGAGGCCCTCGAAGCCCAGCGGCGACGCGAGGAGGCGGAGCGCGAGCGGGAGGACGTCGCCGCCATCGAAGAAACGGAACTGAAGCTGGCCGCGCTCCGAGCCGAACAGGAAGAGGCTGACCGCCGCGCGGCTGAGCGGCAGGAGCTGGAGGAGCGTCGGCGGGCGCTCGAGGAGTCCCGTGAGCGCGCAAGAGAGCTCCAGCGCCAGTACGACGAAGCGGTGGCGCGCGGCGACATGGACGAGGCAAGGCGCATCATGGCCCTCCAGGACGAGCACCACGACGCTTCGATGGAGTTGCTCTTGCCCACCGAAGCCGAGCTTCAAGAGATGGAGCGCCTCTCCGAGATCCGCCATCGGCTGGCGCAAGAGATCAACCAAGGCGCCCGCACCCGCGCGCAACTCGACATCTTCGATGCCGAAAGGACCCAAGACATCAAGGACTCCGTGACGGGGTGGACGCAGTGGGTCTCAGTAGGGTCGGATATGCAGCAAAAGACGAGCCAGACCACGCGCATGGCGGAGCGGGAGCGCGCCTGGGCGCGGGCACAGATCGAGCAGATCGACAGCATGCTCGAAAAGGGCGGGTGGAGCGAGGAAGAGCGGACCATCCTCTTGCAGCGCCGTGAAATGGCAGAGCTTCAGCAGTCCGGCGCAAACGAGCTGCTCGCGGCCAACGGGCGCATCACGGCGGCAGGGTACATCATCGACGGCGCCTTGACGGTGACCGGAGCAGCAGCCGTGAGTGCGGCGGGCAGGGCCGGAACGCAACTGGTCAGCGGCGTCGCGAGGCGGCTGGGAAGCGAAGGCGTCGCCACCGCAGCAGAAGTGGCGGCGGCGCGCGTGGGCGCCATCGCGGCTGTCGACGTCTCCACGCCTGCAATTGGAATGATGGGCAGCGCGGCGCGCAGGGTTGTCGGCGATACCGCCGTCGACGCCGTTTCGGCCGCCGCTGGCCGGGTAACTGGGGTTGCCCGGACCGACGTTGGCGATCTGACGGCGAGGTTGGCCGATACGGTTCGCCTCACTCCAAAGCAGTCGCTTACCGCCGCAGGGGAATCGCTCGCGGGCGTCGGCGGGCGCTCGACGACATCCGCCGCGTATCGGTCGCCGGCGGAGCGAGCTTCAACGATGCTGGATAACGCGCCATCGCTGGATGCGGCCGCGCGCACCGAGCGCATCAAGCGGGTCTCGGAGATGACGCCTGCCGAGCGGCAACTGTATAACGACCGCCTCGCCGCGGAACAGGTTGGCCAAGGATGGAGGCGGGCCGATTTTCCCGACTTCGGCGACGACATCGTCATGCCGCCCGGTCCGGGCAGTGTCGTCGATCGACGTCCTTTCACCGCGGACGAAGTGCGCCGATTGCACGAGACAGGCCGCAATCTTAGCCGTGACGAGATTATTCGCAAAGCCGAACTATACCGGGCGCGCTATGAAGCGGAGCGCCTTGCCAGGGAAGCCACGACCGAGGCCGAACGGCTCGCCCACGCCGATCAGCTCCGACAACTCGCGCAGGTCATCGGGGAGCACGGTCCCACCGTCATCATGCCCGCTCCTGGGAGCGCGCGGGTGGCTTCGCCTCATACCGGGGCGCCCACAGCCGTGCCACCCGCCTTTGCGGAAATGCCTACGATCATTGAGCGGCCGATGTCGCGTTTTGCCGCCTCGCGAGAGGGAACGGAAATCCTCACTGCAGTTGATTTTCCTCCGCACACGGGGAGCGCGGCGCCTTTGCCCGCCGCGCTGACTCCGCCGCCGCCTCCCCCTCCCGCAATTCCGCCCTTGAGGCCGGGCGCCGCGCCCACAAGGCCGGTGATCGAGTGGCCGGTGGGGCCTTACATCCACGGCATGCCCGGACCCGGGGTCGGCATGCACCACCTCGAAGCGGCGCAGCGCGTCGCGACTGAGACGGGCGTGCCGATCGTCATCTTCGGCAGCCGGCAGACGGGGATTCGCCATAGTACGGGTGGTCCGTTCCGGCCCACTTCGGACTTGGACATCGGCATCGTCGGACCGCCGGAGTCGCTCGTGCGAGTGATGCACCAGGGCGTCGAAGCGCGGATTCCTAATGTAGAGCATGGACCCATGGGGCGATTTGAGAGCATCGAGGAGGCGCTGAGGCGGGGTTACGTCGTGGTGAGCCCGGTTCAATGATTCTCTGCCTCGTGACCCCTGGCTCATGATCTCTGCCTTATGATCCCTGGTTCATGATCCTTGTCCGACGATCCTAGTCCTAATGATCTCGGCAGCCCAAGGTGACGTGCGCCTCACTTGGGCTGCTGACCTTCGTTGATTAATGGCCCTCACTTGACCCTGCCAACCCACGGCGTTGACAACGGCCCCATCGGTGCGCTGCGTTATTTTCGCGTCCGAGTTTGGAACATGCGGTTTTTCCACAGGATCATCACATGTGTTGGGGCGGCCTTCTTTGAAAGTGGCTTTCAGGAAAAGGAGTAAACGGCCCCCGATCGAATGGTTATGACAAGAAAACTTGCGTATTTGTGAAACTAACTTTCGAAATTGCAGGGGGAGACCCGTGACCGAACAAGCTCGTCCGTCGGACAGTCTTGGCGCGATCCTCGAGAGATCGCTAAGTGATTTGAGTCCGAGCGAGGCACTCGTGGCTCGCTTCCTCTTGACCGACGGGGCCGCACGTGAGGATTACTCGCTGCGCGAGCTTGCCAGTTTGAGCGGCGCAAGCCAAGCGGCGGTCGTACGCATGTGCAAGGCGCTCGGCTTTCCGGGATTTCGGGAGTTTCGCCTCGCATGGGTGCGAGAGGCCGGGATGCGTCGGGCGGACAGCGCGTCCACGCCTGAGTTGTTTGCTGACGTCTTTGGGGCGCTGCGTGAGACGGAGCAGCTCATCTTGAGTGGACTGGCCGAGGCGACGGAGGCGATCGCAAGGGCCGATCGCGTTTTTCTCTACGGCATCGGCGGGTCGGCGCTCATCGCGGAAGTGGCCGCCAAGAGCCTCATGATTGCGGGCTGCTTTGCGGTTGCGTACAGCGGCGATTCGGGGGGGCTCGAGGCGCTGCGGCACCTAGAAGGGCCGTCCGTGGTCATGGTCATTTCCCATCGCGGTGAAAATCCAATCTTGGAAACGGTGTTGACCCGCAGCAAGGAGCACGGAGCCGTACGCATCGTGCTCACGAGCGAGCCGGAGTCCACATTGGCAAGCATGGCCGACATCTTGCTGATCACGGGAGGCGCGATGGAGCCGTCGAGCAGGAATGTCGTAAGTTCGCAGGCTCGCGTGGTACAGGTGGCGGCGGTTCACGCTTTGATCGCTTCGATCGTTTCGCGGACCAAGGTCGACGAGTCCGCGTCCTGATGAGACGAAGCTCCGGCACGTCACGTGAATGTTCCGGGGCGGAAAAACAAGTCGGCAAACCAAACCAAAAGAGGAATGATCGACGTTGGCAACGAGCATCTTCGCACATCACGCGCACGTGTTTCCTGCGAACATTAGGCCAAATGGTACAATTGCACGCCTCTTGGAACTGATGGACGCCTGCGGTATCGAGCGGGCGGTTGCGTTTGCTCCGTTCTCGTACCAGTCGGGCACACAAGGCGCCGAGAGCAGTGTGTGGCTGGCCAAGGAGATCAAGTCAGAGAAAAGGCTCGTGGGATTTGGCACGATCGATTTCGACGGCCCGATCGCGGATCAAGTGAAGGCAATTCACGATCTCGGATTTCCCGGGATCAAGCTGCACCCGGCCGCACAGAAGTTTGACGTCCTCGGCGAGCGGGCCTGGGAGGTTTACCGCGAGGCCGAACGACTCGGACTCTTTGTCACTTTTCATACCGGGATCCACTGGCATCGGATCAAGGATTACCAGGTTGTCCACTTCGACGAGGTCGCTTATCACTTTCCTGAGCTGCGCTTTAGCCTAGAACACGTCGGCGGTTATCACTTTTACTACGAAGCGCTCGCTGTCATTCTCAACAACATGCGCACGCGGGACGGCAGGCGCGCCTCCAATGTATACGGCGGGCTTACCAGCGTCTTTGACCGCAACCAGCAGCGGTATTGGTACATGGGGCCAGAGCGCTTGCACGACGCGGTTTGGCAGGTCGGCGCCGAGCAGCTCATCTTTGGATTGGATTTTCCCTACAACGGGATCGCCGAGACAAAGGCGGCGCTTCGGATGATTGACGAGCTCGAGCTCGGCGCCGATGACAAGGCGTTGGTGCTCGGTCGCAATCTCGAGCGTGTATTAGGCATCGAGCTGGGGAGGTGATGCGTTTTAAGGGATGAACCGGCATCGTCGTGGGAGTGTCGTGAGCTCAAACACAATCTATAGGGGGTAATAGCATGCGTCGTATAAGATCGGGACTTACCGCATTGGTTCTTGGCGCTTTATTGATCTTGGGGACGGGGAGCGTATTCGCGACGACCGTCACCCACCTCACGTACGGTGCACATGGACAAGCCTGGCTGGACTTTTTGATGGATCGTGCCGAGGCGTTTAAAGAGATCGAGCCCGACATCACGATCGACATTTTGTCTGTCGCCTCAAGTGATGGGTACCGCGATCAGATGACGGTGATGATCGCAAGCGGCGCCGCACCTGATGTCACGGATTTCTATCCGGCGCTTGCCGGCGACTTCGTACCTCAAGGGTATTTCCTGGACCTGGCGCCGTTTGTGCAGCGCGCCACCGGTAAGGACGCCAGCGAATTTTTTGCAGGGCCCGTGCTCGACGCCGTCTCGTTTGACGGTCAACTGTGGAGTTTACCGGTCTACCTCAACCCACGGGTCACGTACTACAACGCGGACCTGTTCGCTGAAGCGGGACTCGCCAACCCCAGAGAACTCGGCGACGACTGGACATGGGAGACGCTGCGCGACAGTGCGCGCAGGATTGCTCAAGACCTCACGGGCGATGGCATAAACGACCGCTTTGGCATCGAAAACCTGCGTTACTACATGTCGTGGCAGCAGTTTATCCACGGGGCGGGCGGTCAACTCTACGATCGCATCATCTCGCCCACGGAGAGCCGGTTCAATACGGAGGCTGTTCGTCAGGGCGTCGAGTTTGCCCGCCAACTGATCGTGGATGACAACGTCGTGGGCGGCTCCTTTGTCGGTGGGACTGCCGCTGTGGCTACGCAACACGGCCCCAACGTGATCTCCAACTTGCAGGACGCGAGCTTCAACTGGGATGTGGCGCTCCAGCCGCTGGGACCGGAGAGCCGTGCGGCGGCGTTCGGCATCGGCGGGTTTCAAATCGCAGCTCGATCAAACAACGTCGACGCCGCCTGGAAATGGCTGCAGTTCCTCACCTTGGAGCCCGAATCGGCCAGGGCCTACGTACGCACAAACGGCCGGATTCCGACCCTGCGCTCTGTGCAACCTGAGTATCAAGCACTCGTGCCGGATTTGCCCGACAACTGGATGGCCTTCGTCGAAACGGTCGAGCAGCCCAACTCTTTCACGCTGTACGTGCTCACCAAGAATTCTGGTGCGATCAACAGCGTGGTGGACGGGACGTTGAACGAAGTCTGGTCAGGTGAGAAGTCGACGGAGATCGCCCTCGAGCAAATTCATGAGCAGGTAACCGCGCTGCTTAACGAGTAGCGGTGGACTGGCCCAACTTTACCATCGAGCGCGAGTGAACGGTTCGATGGGAGCGAGCTTCGCGGGGGAAATCACACCGATTTCCTCAGCGAAGCTTTTGGCGTTTCATCAGGCCTCTTATTGTAGTCTCCGCCAAAGGCGCGAAGGAATTCACGCACCAAATCAAGCACAAACCAGGCCGTTACAGACTCGTTGGTGAATTGGTGCGTGAGGAAGGTATGTACTGTGCAGGGCGAAAATATGCCTGATGGAGGGATAAAATGTTTAAAACCACCTTGCTTAGACTGAGTCTTTGTGTCGTAATGCTCGTAATGGTGGCTTCAACGACTTCAGCCCAGGCCGGGCAAGTAATTGAAATACACAACTCAGTGGGTCGGCCGATCTGGGTACACGTGTACACCTATGATGATGACTCCGAGACGACTTCTCTATGTGCTGACAAATGGCTTGTGCCCAGAACGAGGTGGTTAGTCGGCGCTCCTGACGGGAACTACGAATGTGCGGAGCACTCCAGATTCAAAGTAGTGGTTGATGCCCGTGGAATTTATCGTCAACCTCCCCCTCAGGATTTTGTGTACGAGATGCGTCATGGGCATACCTTGGCGTGTCGTCCGGGCCAGTCAAGTGAAGATGTCGATTGTGTCGTGTATTAAGCCGATACACACTATTATTCTTCTTACTTGCAGTCCGGCACCCGAAGACCTTCACCATCGAGCGGTACGCAATTTCACCGCTCGATGGTCTCCACTTGCCGAGTACTCGCTGTAGTCGGCAATCGTCTCTTTCGCTCATCGGAAACTGAATCCGTTACGGTGACGCTCCCGGTCCTTTTTTACTCCACTACGAGGTGAAATCGGGCGACCGCTCGGTTTTCCAAGTAAACGACCATCGCGTGAACGCCGCTTTGGTCAAACCGGATATTGCGCCACGTACCCTCGAGACTTTGGGTCCAATTATCGGAGCGTGCCTGAATCGTGGGGAACGTGACCCGGCTCAGCTCATTGCCCCGCGGGTCGACAAGCGCAAGCGCGATGCGGTGATTGCCTCGTGGAAGCACGACTTGGGTGAGTGTCTGAAAGCTCGCCGTTCCTCGCTCAAAGCCGACGAGGACGTCTTGGACAAAGAACGTGTCGTCTGCGGAGCGGATGACGCGGGATGTGAACACGTGATTGCTGACCTGCAACCCGGTTTGGGCGTGCGCCGTTTGGGCGATCAAGGGAAGTTGTGCGGCAAAGAGCGCGGCGACGATCGCAATAACGACGGCTGCCTGTCGCACCTGCATGGGAAACCAGCCTCTCCGTGTCATAAGGATGCCCCCCTTTAGCTTTCGTTCACTTGAGCGACGGCGGCGGCGATGCCAAGCGGCGCTCGAATCGCTCGAGCCGTCGAGTCCGGCTCGCTCTGCAGCGTCAAGGCGGTTGCTTCAGAGCTTGCAACGGCGGCAACGGCGACACCCCGCGTCGTGAGGGCCGCCGCAAGCGCGTCCGTGCGCTCCGATAGGCTCATGATGGTGCCCCCGGGAGCCGTGTATCCCGTCGATTGATCGAGATGGACCCGCCCAGCCCCCCACGGGAGCACCCCCGACGCCACCACGATCAAAAGCGCCAGCGCGGAGGCAAGGCCGAGCGTCGCTGGACGAGAGACCAGGTTGCCAAGGAAGGATTTCCGCTCTCCGGCACCTGATTTTCGTCCGAGTCCTGTCCGTGGCCTGTGCGCTACTTCGGCCATGACCGAGGCGACAAACGCCTCTTTCGCCTGGGGAGCGCCGCCCAGCGCCTTTCGGAGCTCAAGCCCCATGCGGGAGAGCTCAGCAAACTCCGCCTTGCAGGCGGGACACTCCTCGATGTGGCGTGCGAGGACGTGCTCGAGGGGGCGCTCGCCTTCGGCCGTGACCAATTCGGTCCAGGCGTCCTCATGAAACTTTCCGCACCCGTAAATCACCGTCCACCCCTCCCCTCACGTTTCGCCGGTTCGTAGGAACGCTCCTTCACATACGCTCTTAGCTTCCTCAAGCCATCAAATAGCCTCTTTTTTACAGTGCCGACTTGCACGCCCGTGAGCTCGGCAATCCGCTCTTGCTTGAGCCCGAGTCCGTAGTAGAGGAGGACGGCCTCCTTTTGCTCCGGCGTGAGCGGGGCCTCTTCTAAGGCCTCAAGTACGATGCGACGTTCGTCGTTCTCCTCTGCAACCTGCTCGGGGCCGGGCGCTCCGGCGGCAAGGCCTTCGGGATCGAATGGGCTTTGGGCCTCGTCCTCGGCGCCATCGTCAGCAGGTCGTTGATGCCACCGCCGCTTTGCTTCACGAAAGCGGCCGCGCAGGAGGTTGCGCATCTCGTTGCGGGCGATGGCGTAGATCCAGGTCGAAAATTTCACCTCGCGGCCGAGCAAATCGCGCCCTCGAAAGGTGCCCAGCTTCTTGGCCATCCGGCAGCATGCGGCGTGGGTGATCGCCCATGCATCGTCTTTCATGCGCTCCAATAGGTCTGTGCCGCCGGCGCTCATGGCGTCCGTGAGGTAGGTTCCTTGACGGTGTCGATCACGGAGCATGCCGAGCGCCGCGGGGAAGAGAAACTCCATCGCCGCCCCGATCAACTCGGAAAGGGCTTCGTCGTCGCCCGACCGGGCCGCTTGGATCCACGCCGCAACCTTCTCCGAATCGAACGGTCCCACATCCTTACCTCCGATGAATTGGAAACCGCACCCCCGGTTTTGGTTACCGGGTAGGCGGAAACTTTTTCGCTTAGCTACTTCGCAGGCTTGCGCTCATCCGCGCGAAGCTGTAGGGGGACATGCCGACCGACCGAGAGAAGGCCTTTTCAAACCCGCGCCGGCTCGAAAACCCTGTGGCTCGTGCTGCCTCGGCGATCGTGGCTCCCTCGCCCAACAATTGGCGTGCGTGGTCGATCCTAAGGTTTTGCCAATAGCCGTGGGGCGAAACGCCAAGGAGTTGGTCAAAGAGGCGGCGCAGGTGGCTTTCGCTACAGTATACTTTGTCAGCGACGTCGGCGATCGTATAGTCCGAATCGAGGTGGCGCTTCATGAATTGAATGGCGTTTTCGAGCAGTGGGGGAAGGACGTTTTGCAGGTCGCACGGCTTCATCTCCGAGAGGATTAGGCCGACGAGGTGGCGCGCGGCATCGCGGGACGTAGGGCGCTCAACCAAGGAGCCAAGGTGCGAGACAGCCCAGTGAAAGCGAGTCTCAGCCTCGGGCGTGGGAAAGCGAAAACCTTGAGCGCCAGGGCCATCGGAGTGCGCCCCGTTGTCCCCCAGCAAGCGCTCGAAGGACGATGCCGGGAGGATCTCCCGAGCGAGGTGAACGACCGTTCTTTTGGTCTGCCTGTTTCCGTACTTCGCCGTGTGACGTATTCGATTATCAAACAAAATGCCCGTGTGCGCTGGAAGCGTAGCGGTCCAGTTCCCTATCGTGAAGCGGCACATGCCCTCCCGCACAAATAAGATGCCAAGGCCGTCGTGGGGAACATCCCGCGCAAGGTGCGATTGCCGTCCGATCTTGATGCAGTAGCCGTGAGTTCGCAGGACTTCGGATAATGAGGTCATCGTCGTGGCCATCATCGATCCTCCGCGCTCTTCTACTTAGGACCGTATTGATTCTCGGGCGGCTATCGTTCATCCTCCGATCTCCGCGACATAAAGGCGGGTCCAACGATTGGAAGAAACGTTGAAGTAGATGCGTCGGCCGTCCGCGCTAAACACTGGGTGGGGATGGTTTCTGCGCCAGGAGTCCGCGCCTTTGGAGTTGTCAAAGGTGTGAACGCACCGGTACGACCCGGTTTGCGGGTCGCCTATGACCACCGACCAAGTGCCGTGATCTCGATCGTTTATCGCGTCCGTAACAAACAGTTGCCCGTCCGGCCCAAAGGATGGGTGGCTCCCGCTAAATTTTGGAAACGGAGCCGAATCCAGATTGTTTCCGGTTTCTCCGTCGATCAAGGTTGGACCGACGTTGATCAGCGATCGACTATCGGACGCCCAGGCCGGATGGCCCCAACGTTCTCGCATCCATAGAAATCTTCGCCTCTTGAGGTCGAAACAGAATAGCCCCTCCCGTTCACTGTCTCCTTTGGTCTGGAACACCCCCGTTCCAGGTGTCGCGACTTTGAAGATGACGCGTTCTAAGTCGGGGCTTAGGACTGGAAAAAAGACTGAGATCGGCCGGTCACCAAATTGACGATCGGTCCAGTCCGGGAACGCATCACGGACTGATTGCCATGTGAGAACGGTTTCGATCTGGCCGCTCGCGACGTTTAAGAGTTCGAGGTTGCGGTGTTCGCCGGGGGCCCAGTGGGGGCCGTAAAGAGGGACGAGATCTCCTGAAGGGTGGCCAAACCCGACCTGGCGCCCTGCAGCGAGCACCTTTTCGATTCCGGTCGCAGGATCGACAGAGACGACGACCCACTCGCCGTCTCGTAAGTCGTGAAAGACGATTCGGCGCCCCCCCGATACCCATTGCTGCACAGCGACGCGATGCGCATCTTCCGTTGCGTTGACGCGCGCAAGCTCCTTGATCTGGCCCGAAGTCCGGTCTACGACGCACACTTCGCCTCGATGAGCTTGGGGATCGGTGGACGTAAACAGCAGAACAAGCCGGCCGTCAGGGCTCTCCGGCGAGGTATTAAAGTAGGTGTGGATCGAGTGGCCTTCGAGCTCCCCGCAAACGGGAGAAATTGAAACGCCGTGTGACCACGGCGCGATGCGGTCGCTGCGTGTCATGGTTTTGAGCTCCTTGTCAGACGGTGTGATTGATCCTTTCGGACCCGAAGCGTACTCGTTTCGTATTCGCTGGCAAAAGGATCCGTTCCCTGTTGAGATCCTCCGTCCTGATAAAGTGGAGCGAATTGGACCTCTCCAGAAAGTTTGGTTCGCATGGATACGAAATCGGGCCTGGAATTAATGGCTGTGAAGGTGAGTTCGCATAAGGAGGCAGATCTCTAGATGAAGCCGCACAGGAGTTTCGCACGCAAGTCCCCGTTGGTCATGATCAGCCTGGTCCTCGCATGTTTAATCGCAGCCGGCGCTGCTCAGGTCACGACGGCGGCAGACGTTACGCTCGAGTTGATCCACTGTTGGGACGGATATCGCGAGCCCTGGATCAAGGAAATGCTCGACGAGTTTGAGGCGGAGCACCCCGGCGTAAAGGTCGTGGCGCAGCTCGCGGCATGTGGCGCTATCAAGGAGAAGACGATGGTCGGAGTCGCAACCGGGACGCTTGCGGACGTTGCGATGGTCCACTCCGACCAGATCCCCGCGATTTCGCCGGGTCTGCTTGCAGTGGACGATTTTATGAGTCGAGAAGGCATCTCGAGGGACATTTGGTATCCGAGCGAGATTGCGCAAGGCGACTGGCAAGGAAAGTCGTACGCCTTTCCGATCCGCACCGGCGGAGACAACAACAACCTCCTCTTTTGGAACAAGCGGATCTTTGAGGAGTCGGGCCTTGACGGCGAGCGCCCTCCTGAGCTTTGGAGCGAACTCGAAGAGGTCTCGAAGAAGGTGGTCCGCTACGATGGAGACACCCTGGTGCAGGGCGCGTTCAACTTCTCCAACCAGCCCGAGCGTGAGCTTGGATGGCTGTACACCGGCGGCGGCGCACTTTTCAATGACGACGGGACCAACGTGACGATTGCGACGCCCGAGGCGCGTGAGACGCTTTCGTTCTTTAGTACTTTGGCGATGAGCCTGTATCGCGATGGCCGGGAAGCGCATCGGGCCGGCGACGCCCGCGAGTTTACCGCCGAACGAGCGGCGATGCACATCAAAGGCGGTTCGTCGATCGCAGGGATTACGCAGGCAAACCCCGACATCGACCTCGGCATCGGCATCGCGCCAAGAAAGACGCTCGATTCGCCAAGCGGTGTGCATGCGGGGACGTGGCTCTACGCGATTTCTGCCGACACCGCTCATCCGGAGGAAGCTTGGGAACTGCTCAAGTGGCTGACGATCCGGCAAGAGTCGGCGGGGTACTTCATGTTGCGTCAGGGGAGGCCCTCGCCGGTCCGGGAGTTTAACACGGATCCCCGCTACGCCGAGATCAATCCGTACTGGCACGTGATCGGCGATGCCCTACAGTGGTCGGCCTCGCTTCCGGTGGTTGCCGGCATCCGAGATTACATCGTTGGGTGGGAACAGGCCTTTCGAGCGGTCGTGTTTGACGGAGCGCCGATCGAGTCCACGTTGGAAAATGCTCAGAACGTGCTTCAAGCTCGCCTAGACGCCGCAAATAGTCGATAGCGTCTAGTCAAAACAAAGCCCCCAAAGGCTGGAGACGGTTCGCGCGAAGCGCTGCGAACCGTCTCCAGCCTTTTTTATTTTTGTCGTCTTCTTCGGTAACCTTTTTCGCCCCACCGGTTTCCAATGGGGTAAATCGCTGGAAATGGGGTTTGAAGATATGGAACGGATGCGATCAATGTTCTGGTTTATCGGTGGAGCGCTCGCCTTGGTCGTCTGCCTTTCGCTGACGCTTGGAACCGGAAGTGCGGAGGCGAACTCTTGGTACCCGCGTTCGACAGATAAGTGGACGAAAGGGTTTCGCCTCGAGACCGACGTCACGTACACGTACGTGCTGCGCAAAGGCGACCGAAATCGCCCAACCTCGCGCCTCGAAGAGAAAGGCAGGCTCAACCTTTGGATCCCTCCCGGACAAAAGGAAGAGATTCGCTTTTGGTACTCGATTGACGGCGTTCACAAGAGCGGCGTCGCGCCCAATGATCCTCACGGCTTGGTCGGCGCTTTGGTCTTGTCGGCGCTCGTTGGTACAGATCCGCTTTCTTTGGAATCATTGCGACTTCTGACGACGCCGTTTCAGTGGGTGCAGTGGGCTGATCAGTTTCTCGAAAGCTCCTTTCGTCATGGGGTCATCTGGGAGGTATACCAGCACCCGGCTCTTCGGTTTAGCGCGGACCGGCGAGGCAATGAGACTTATGAGGGCGAGGTTACCCTTGGTCGAGATACCTTGCTCGAGCTTCGCATCAAGCTTTCTGACCCGTTGCCTGAACGGATCGTGAGTCGCTACGGCAGGGACGTTTACCAGGCAGAGCTCGAAAGCACGCCGCCTAGGAGAATTCTTCGGTAGCGGTCGTCTCAGGCTGTTGGCCTGAAAGTGACCCACTTGGACGCCCGACTTTGCCGACCCCGCTAGGACACCGAGCGGATGATCGTCCTAGCGGGCCGGCAACGCTGGCCAGATGACGCGGCAAGTGGGAACGCAAAGCCAATTGGATTTTCAAAAGGGGATGCATCCGATGATCCGCCTACAACGAATCGCAGTTCTTCTATTCGTAGCCCTGCTTGCTGCGGGGTGCGAAGTTCGATGGAAAGGAGAGTGGGGAGGTGGCATAGGCGACAGCTCCGTCTACGGCCAAGCGGAGGTGCGCTACGATGGCTTTCCAATTAGCGGAGCCGTGGTCCGGGTCGACGGTCCCGCCCGGCGTCAGACGACAACGACTCGCAGCGGAACGTTTTCGATCTCCGGCCTTCCCGACGGCAGGTACACCGTTACGCTGCGGGCTTTGCACGGGAGCTACTCGACGAGCCTTTGGGTGAGCGGCGTCGGAACGGTCAACTGGCGCATCGAGCCCGCGGGGTACGATCGGGATCTCTTTCACCAAATTTCCGGCCTCAAGCAGTATTACGTCGACAGCAAAAGGCGGCTCGTCTGGGATTACGGCAGGCTCGTCCGTTGGGAGCAGCCCGTCATTCGGGTATATATGGACGTTGCCGCCGCTCCGCACGGGTTTAATCCAGCGTGGCCCGACATCTATTGGAAAGAAATCGAGAGGTGGGAAGATGTCCTTAAAGGGCGCGTCGACTTTCGCCGAGTGTACAGGGAGGCAGATGCCGACCTTCTGGTTCGCTGGCAGCCCCAGGGCTTCTTGGGCGACCACGCAGGCATCGCTCGCCATCTCGCCTATTACGAAAACGGCGCTATCAAGCGGGTCTTGATTGAGATCGACGTCGGCTACGGCGGGGCTTCGGGCCTATGGGCACACGAGCTCGCTCATGCGATGGGCATTGACCACGTGACAGAGCGCTCGTCGGTCATGTATCCGTATATGGAGCCGGGTCAGCGGACCACGTTGTCGCAAAAGGAGCGCGAGCACGTTCGGCTGATGTACGACATTCCCTCAGGACAGCGCCTGGTGGGCGGGTACCAAATGACGCTCTTGTCAAACGCGGCGCAGGAGGCGTCGGGAGAGTCCCCCGAATTGGAAGGCGCCGAGCCTGCTGATGACGGCAATGAGAGCACGCTCACGCCCGACCTCGTGACAGGTTACCGCGGACACGTGATGTCAAGGGACGGCGCGCACGTGGAGCTCGATGAGGACGAAGCGGCCTGGTTGATGGGGATGTGATGCCGGTGGCGTTGTAACCACTATTCGGCTTTTTCGTGGTCGATGAAGCCCCAAAAGTCATTCAAACGACAAATGCGTGCAATGTGGTGGGTGTTTTCTGCGAGAAGGACTCCGTCGCCAGTAAGCAGGTACTCGGCATCCGTCTTGTACGCGGTCCAGAGAAAGCAACGATCGAATGGATCTTTCAAACTGAGAGCATAATCCGGCGGGCATCTAGATGTGTAAACTTTTTCGTTATGCGCTACGGCCTCTAAGAGTTTGAAGATCTCAATCACATCGTTGCGCAATAACGCCTTGGTATCGTTTCGGGTAGGCTGGTACAAGTACGACTCTAGGTAGTCAATCTTTTGATACACTTCGTCGCTGATTTCGGGACATAGACACAAGAGGAACTCCCCTGACAGAATCCGCTCTGCCAGGGGAGTCTTTCTGTAAAGCGATGGCACAAGAAGGTTGGTATCAACCACGATCCTTCTTAACATAGCGGGAACCTCGGCCCTGATCCGATTGTTGCAATAGTTGGGCGTCCTCGTCCGCCAACTCTTCCCGTATATGGGCGGGAGGCAGGGAGCGGTTTTTATCAAAGATTCGACGCGCTTTTGCGAGGAGCCCCATGGTGCTCATGTTGCCTCCAGAGTCGAGTGGTAAAGCGCTCATTCTCCACCTCTCCCTTCGCTTACGCTTTCGCATCACGGGACCGCCTCTCAGGTTAACTGATTCACTTTATGCGACTCAGTTTTTCCAAAGAAGGGGGGAAATAACAGACCGAGGCGTCCCCAAGCGTTGTTTCGTCAAACAAATCATAGCACGGTATCGCCAATTTTGGAATCAGTTTGCAATAATCCCTGAAGATTCAAGCCGTGTTGACGCATTCGACATGACACTACTCCACCTCGATCGCGACCTGCGCGCCGGTGTCAAAGGAGCGGATCGTCTGAAAGACGACGGCCATGGTCCGCAGGTTGTCGAACACGCTCGTCTCGGGCTCTTGAGCTTCGCTGACCGACCGAGCGAATTCGTCCAGCATGTAGTCGAGGTCAAATAGGCCGTCTTGAACGATCGGGACCTCCTGAAGTTCAGCGGCGCCGTCACGGGAGATGTACACCCGGTTGGAGCGCAACACGTAGGCTCCGCCTTCACAGAAGATTTGCCAATCGCCGTTCCAGGGCGTGTGGGCGCCGTGTGCGGTGTTGCTCGCAGTGTACGCCACATGGATCGGATCATCGCTCCCAATGGCCTGGAACGTCAGGTGGACGATGCATGAGGTGTCGCCCTCAAAAGGGCTCCAAGGCGGGTTCCAGCTCATTCCGAGCACGGCCGTTGCTTCCGCGCCCAACAGGTAGCGCATGAGGTCGAAATGATGCACGGCCATGTCGCTCACAAGGGGGTAGCGCATGCGTTTGCGAAATCCGGCGGTCGCCACGGGCTCCTTTTGAAAGAACTGCACCGCCGCCTGTTTTGGCGACCCAAGCTCACCTTGCGCGATGCAGCGGCGGAACGTTTGCATGACCCGCGAGTAGCGGTAGTTTTGGGCCACCATGACCTGCTTGCCGGTCTGGCGGGCCGCTTCTGAGATCGCGAGACAACCGTCCCACGTATCCGCGAGCGGCTTCTCCGTTAGTACGTGGCAGCCTGCGTTCATCGCCTGAACCGCCATGGCGGGGTGAAACTGCGGGGGGGATGAGATGACGACGGCGTCGGGCTTTGCGGTTTCGAGCGCCTCTTGCAGGTCGACGAAGCATCGCTCGGCCGGCACGCCGTACTCGGCCTGAACTGCCTCGAGGTGCGCGGTTGCGACGTCGACGCAACCTGCGAGCGTCAGTTTCGGTGATGCGTTGATGGCCCGAAGCCACGACTCGCCCCGGCCTTTGACTCCTACAAGCAATAAGTTCAACATGCCGTCACCCCCGGAAATGTTCCTTGCTTACGGTGCGCCGTCTCACGATTCACCGAACTCGAGACGGATCCTGCCGTGTCCATGGCGATGTGTTGATGCGCTGCGATGCGCCATGCCGCCATGCGGGCGATGATTGGT
>CAYRIY010000035.1:0-30387 GCA_964424335.1 uncultured Clostridia bacterium | reverse complement strand
CGGACGTAATCGCAATTACAATGTTACGCCGTAAGAGTGTAATCGGCATTACGTCCGCTGCACATATTCTGCAATGAACTCGGGGGACGACAGGCAAACCCGCACGTCGCAGGTCCCGGGTAGATCGCTCGCTTTTGTGTCATAGCTTCAATCTGCACGCGATCGAGAGAGGGTCAATCCGAAAAGTGCCCGGTAATTAGGTGAATCGAGAGATCCGCCTCCGCCAGACGCCTCACCGAATAGCAATTGCCTGCTAAAGCGCATCGCTCTTTCCAAATAGCAATGCTTTGGGACAAGCGTCGCGCTTTGAGAGCACTTCTCGGAAAACCGATGGCCAAATGGATCAAATCCGAGATGCATCCGGATGTGGTAAAACCCGAGTCCTCGATAAAGACTCAAGATCGATCGGGAGACTTCGGCGACCGACGCAAAATGGCGATGGAAAATTATTATGGAAAATGGCGATGAAAAATAGCGTTGCCGTGGCCCGCTGCGGCCGCGGCAACGCGGAAATGAGAATCGGAAATCGGAATCACAATCGGGATGAGAGTGGGAGTGGAACCGGGATGAGAATGGAAACCCTGCTCTACTCCCTGCGTTCGAGTGAGGGCGCGTCGACTTTGACGATGGCGGCCGTGTCGGGGTTGGTCGTAAGGCGCTCGAGTTCCTCCGGATCGACGTCTTGCGGCCGATCCCGCTCGCCGTCCACCACGCAGATGAATCCATACGGCTCGTCGGACGTATTGACAAGTTGATGGGGCTCCCAGGGCTTCAAGTACAGCACGTCAAAGGGTTTCACACGGACCCGCCGGTCGCCGACGATCACGTCGGCTTGGCCCCGGATCGTGATGACGACGTGGGCATGCCCATGCTTTTCAAGGCTCGAGTAACCGCCCGGTGCGATTTCAAAGTAGCGGACGTGAAAGGACGTCTCGTGCCCCCAACCGGTGATCACTTGCCGGACGATGCCGTCCCAGCCGCCCTCTTGCGGCTTGTACCGGCGCACCTCAATTCCGTCCCAGGTAAAGTCGTCCCGAAACGAGTAGAGCTCCGATGGCCTCGGCGGGTAAGACTCAGGCGTCTCCGCTTGACTTTGCACAGCTTCATTCTCCCTCTTGGATCGCTCTTCGCTCAAAAGTGAATCACCGCCTTGAGAACGTCTCCCCCGCCCCGCATGGCGGCATACGCATCCGCCGTCTGTTCAAACGAATATCGGTGCGTGATGAACTCTTCTGCAACCAGTGCCCCGCCGCTGATCAGGGCGAGCGCCCGCCGGGTATCCGTAGGACCGCACGAGTAGCTCGGGATGATGGAGATATCTCGAAAGTAAATGTCGTTCACGGGAACGGCGAGCGTCTCGCCGGGCGGCGTCGGGCTGAATAAGACGACCGTTCCCCCGTTGCCCGCACAAGAGAGCCCGTCTTCGATGGCGCGCAGGACGGGCGGCCCTACGATGACGACATCCGCCAGAGCGCCTTGATTGAGCGCTCGCACCTGCTCGGCGATGGGCGCTGCGCCTGGATCGACGGCTACACTCACCCCAAGTCGCTCCGCCATGGCCCGGCGCGCCTGCACGAAATCCGCCGCAATGACGCGGCCTGCGCCAAACGGCCATGCCGCCTTGGCGAGGAGTTGGCCCATGAATCCGAGGCCGATGACGAGCACCGTATCGCCGGGCTGCACGCGGGCTCGACTGAGCGCCTGCACGGCGCAGGCCAAAGGCTCGACCAAGACGCCACCTTCCCAGCTCACGTTCTCAGGAAGGCGCAAGGTATCCCGCTGGTTGACGGCAGCCACCCGAAACCGCTCGGCCATGCCCCCCGGCTCGAGGCGCGACGATTTCCACGTATCACATTGCACATACGCGCCGCGCCGGCAATGCCGGCAGGCAAAGCAAGGCGCGTGATGGTGGACGAAGACACGATCGCCCACGCTCCACTCCTTCACGGAGGAGCCCACCTCGACCACGACGCCCGCCGGTTCATGGCCAAAGACGAACGGCGCCTTTTGCCGCATGTACCAGTCCATGAGCTCGCCGGTGCAGATGCCGCACGCCCTCGTCTCGACCACGATGTCTTCGGGACCGCAGACAGGATCCGCAATTTCCTCGATGCGAATGTCGTCTACATCGTAAAAGACTGCCGCTCTCACGTCTAAACTTCACCCTTTTTTCGTGGGCGGCCTTTGGACCGCCCGCTCCAACCGCTCGGTGCGTGCCCGAAGCCCTGATCAGTCGCAAAGACAGTTTACAGCACGCTCCTACGAGGCGACGGACCGCCTCGCTTCCTCCTCCGTCGCCGCCCACGGAAGAATGGCACATTTGAGGCAATCGCCCGTCTGGAGGTATTCAAAGGCCCGCGGCGTGTCTTTGAGACAGAAAACGTCGGTAATAAGGAGTGATGCACCGGGAAGCCCTGCGATCAAGAGGTCGCGAGCGTCGGCCACATCCGTCGGCGTAAAGTGAAAGGGGCTGTGCAGGGTGATTTCGTCGTAGTGGAGCCGATCCGAGCGAAATCGCACTTCGGTGCCTCCAGGCAAGCCGCCAAAGAGCACGACGTGACCGCCTCGCCGCACGAGGTCCGGCGCCTCCTCCCAAACCTCCTTGCGTCCGGTCGACTCGATCACGACGTCGGCGCCCCGCCCTTCCGTCGCCTCCATCACGACCTTGGGCAGGGAATCCGCATTGACATCGACCGCAATCGACGCCCCCATCTGTCTTGCTCGTTCGAGGCGAAAACCTCGCCGGCCCGCGACGATCACGTTCTGGACCCCGCGGGCTTTCAATACTGCAAGGTGCAAGAGGCCAATCGCCCCTGGTCCCACGATCAGCGCCGTGTCGTCGGGGCGCACCTCGAGCGACCGCAAACCGTGGACGACGCAGGCAAGCGGCTCTAGGAGCGCCGCTTCGGCAAACGAAAGGTTCTTCGGCTTGGGAAAGAGGTTGACGGATGCGATGTGCCCCGGGATCAACACGTACTGTGCGTACGTGCCCAGCACTTTGGTGTCCATGATGTGCGGACACAAGTTCCCCTGATCTCGGCCGCACCAATAGCACGCGCCGCACGGCGCCGAGTGGACGCCCATCACCTCGTCGCCTGGCGCGAACTTCCGCACGTTGCGTCCGACCGACTCCACAACACCAGCGTACTCATGGCCAAAGGGCCCCGGCATGGGAATCAAACGGTGCCCCCGCAGGTATGCCTTAAGGTCGGTGCCGCACGTGACCGCCACCTCGACCCGAACGACGACATCGTCGGGACCGGGGACAGGCTTAGGCGACTCCCGCAGTTCGATTCGTTCCAGACCCGTAAGCCAAGCCGACTGCATCAAAGGCCCCAAGCGTCCTTCCATAAGATCCTAAACAAGCTCAACATGGGTATTTTCTGATCGCACCGAGCCATTCCTCTTGGGCGCGCTAAGGAAACACGTGGATGAGGCCAGGGCCCCAGCACATCTCCGTCGGAGCCGGGAAGAGCGATCCAGCGCACGCCGATCCCGTGCATGGAATCAGGGCGGAAGAGGATCAGGGGGGCCGACGTTCAATTGGAAGGATTGGCAGCGTCCACAAAGCGTGCGCTCGGCCTCACGATGGGCCCGCCGCCAATCGAAGATACAGCACGAAGGGAGCATCTCCTATGAACGCCAACCACGGCATCCTCATCGGATCGATCCTGCTTGAACGGAATAGGTGGAAAAACCCCAAAACCCCAACGTACCGCGTGAGCGAATGGATCGAGCGGTTTACCGAAGCCGGGTTTGACGGCGTCGAGCTTTGGGAGTACCATGCGACGCTCGCCTCTCCCGAGGAGCAAAAAGCGCTGGAAGCCTCTTCGTTGCCGATCACGATCTTTAACTCGTACGCCTCATTCGACGAAAATGGCGCCCAAGCGAGGGCTTCTGCTGCCGAGTTCGCTGCCCGCTTAAAGTCACAGGGCATCAAATACAACCTGGGACCCGACCCCAACGCGATGGACACGTACCGAAAGGCGCTCGTGGCGTGGGAAAAGACGGTCCCTGAAGGGGTGCGCCTACTTTGCGAGTGCCACCCCAACACGGTCTTAGAAAAGCCCGAGCAAGCAGCGGCATTTTTAGCCCCCTTCGACCCAAGCAGGTATCAAGTGATCGTCCACGGATTTTACAACCCCATTGCGCCGCTCGCAGAGTGGTTTCGCCTTCTTGGCCCAAGGATCACGCACGTCCACGTGCAGATGATCGACCCCGACCACCCAAAGGGACGGCGGATCTGCCTCGATCGACGGCCGCAAGACGCCAAAGACGCGCTCAAGGTCATGCGCGACCATGGATTTAGCGGAACGTTCACGCTCGAGTTCACCGAAGGGACGAGCGCTCCCGACGAGAACATGGAGGACCTCTTCCAGGCAGCGCTTCGAGACTTTGCCTTTTTGAAAGAGCACTGGGGAAACTAACCCTAGGGATCTTGGACCGCTTTCGACTTCACGGCAAGGCAGCGCCCGCGACCGGATGCCGCCGGGCGCGCCGGAGCAAAGCCTTGCCGCTCACCCATTGCTCAAGCGACTTCGGAGAGCGGGATGAGGCGCATTTCCCGGCGCTCAAACGTTGCAATCTGCGTGTAACCTACCTCGCGGAGCACGTCCAGCGCTTCAGCAAACCCTGCCCCCACAAGGTTCGGAGCGTGGGCGTCGGATCCGAGGCAGACTGGGATTCCCATCGTTCGTGCGCTCTCCAAGATCGCTCGAGACGGAAACTGGTCGGCGCACGACTTTCGCCAGCCCGAGGTGTTCAGCTCGATCGCGACGCCGGATGCAGCGATGGCCTCGAGGGTCTCTTTGTATGCGGCGACGATGTCGCCATCGGGTATGTAACCGCGCACTTTTATGGCGTCGATGTGGCCCATGATGTCATAGATCCCGCTTTGGGCCGCCCCTTTGATCGAATCGAGGTACGCGCTAAAAATCGTCTCGACGGTGTGGCCCTCGGGCAACTCCGGCTTAAAGATTTGCCAATCTCCAATCCAGTGCACCGACCCGATCACGTAGTCGAGGCGATCGTCCTCCCAAAGCGCTCGGTAGTGATCGTCCCATCCCGACACGTAGTCGGATTCGATGCCCACGCGGACGTCGATCTTGCCTCGATACGCCCTCTTGATCTCGACGCACTCGTCGAGGTAGTTGGTGAGTTCGTCCCGGTGCATGGCGATCCCCGGGCGCGGGTGGGGATCGTCCCCCAGGTGATAGATGGGGCTGTGGTCCGAGAGTCCGATGTGCCTCAGGCCCTTTTGGATCGCAGACTGGACGTACTCTTCCAAGACGCCCTCGGCGTGGCCGCAGCGCCGGTTGTGCGTGTGGTAGTCGTACACGTCGATTGCCTCCTAAAGCTTGATGCCGCAAGACGAAAACCGATGAGCTCCTATTCAGCTCCCGTATAGGTTCAAGGAACGACCTGCTCCAACCTGTAGAAGGTTTTCGAATCCGGCGTGGAAGTTTTCCTCATAACGAAACTCGAGTGCAAAGCGATGTCCAATGCACATGACCAAATCCAGAGGACTCGTGGAGGGTTCGGCGTTGTTTCAAAACTTGAATGTGGGCGCCATCGGCGTCAAGGCGTCGTTTGAAGAGGCATGCAGTTTGGCGCAGAAGTACGGTTTTCGCGGCGTTGACATCGGTCCCGGAGATGTCGAGCGACTGGGCGTGACCCGAGTGCTCGAGCTCCTCGATCAACACGGTCTGAAAGTCGGCGGTTACGGCTTCTCCGGCAAGTGGCTGGGCAGCGAAGAGGACTGGAAAGAGAGCCTCCAAAACGCGCCTCGCCTCCTCGAACTCGGACGGCGGGTCGGCGCAAGTCGTGTAACCACCTACCTCATGGCCGCGTCCGACGAAAGGACGTACCTTGAGAACTTCGCGTTCCACGTCAAGCGGCTAAAGCCCGTGGCGCAAGTATTGGAGGACTACGGCTTTAGGTTTGGCCTCGAGTTTTTGGGCCCGCAGATGTTCCGCAGGGGCAAGCGGTACAGCTTCCTCTTTGACGTCGACACGTGCCTCGAGCTGTGCGCCGCCATCAACGAGCGCTCGTGCGGCCTCCTTTTCGACGTCTGGCACTGGTACACGTCCGAGGGCACGCTCGAGCAGGTGAAAAAGCTTTCCGATCGGCAAGTCGTCTACGTTCACGTCAACGACGCCCCCGCCAACATTCCCGTTGCGGATCAAGTGGACAGCGTGCGCTGCCTGCCCGGCGAGACGGGCGTCATCGACATCGTGCCCGTGCTGCAAACGCTCGCTGAAAACGGGTGCCAAGCGCCGGTCACGGTCGAGCCCTTCAACGCGTGGTTGCGCAGCCTCGCTCCCGACGACGCCGTCAAGGCGACGGCTGAGGCCCTAAACAAGGTTTGGAACGAAGCCGGCCTCGGCAAGGAGTAAGTGGGAGCGCAAGGTGTAAGTGGCCGCCAGAGAAGTAAGTGGCGGAACAAAGTGTAAGTGGCGGAGCAAAGTGTAAGCGGCGGCGCAAGGGCCGCCGCTCCATGCCTACAACACTTCGATTAGCTCTTTGGTGGATGTGGTAAGCCGCTTGGGCCCTTCATCAGTCACCAGCACCAAATCCTCGATGCGTACACCGCCCCAACCGGGGATGTAAATCCCCGGTTCGACGGTGACGATGTTTCCGGTAGCCAAAGGAGGACCTTCGTTACCGCCTATGTAGGGGAGTTCGTGGATATCGAGGCCGACCCCGTGCCCGACCCCTCTGCTCGCGTACTCGGCGAAACCGGCGTCATCGAGAATCGCACAGACGCTCGCCGTGATATCACGCGGGATTGCCCCGTCTTTGACGAGCTCCACACCTTTCTCTTGAGCTCGCTTGACCGTGTCGTACACTTCCCTTTGCCTGGAATCCGCTTTTCCGATCACGATCGTTCTGGTCATATCCGAGCAATATCCCTGGTACCGCGCTCCGAAGTCCAAGGTGACAAAGTCGCCGACCTCCATCACCTTGTCCGAGGGAGCCCCGTGCTGATGGGACGAGCGTTTTCCGGACACAACGATCAGATCAAATGCGAGCCCATCGGCCCCGAGCCGCCTCGACTCGATTTCAAACTCAAGACCAAGCTCACGCTCTGTCATTCCCGCCCGGACCTTGCTGAGCGCATGTTCAAAAAGCTTGTCGCAAATCTGTGCCGCGACCGAGATGCGCTCGATCTCTTCAGGCTCCTTGACAGAGCGCAGTTGATTGATCAGGCCGTCCGTGGAGACCCACTCGACACCTTTGATCGACTTTTGGACGATCTCCAGCGATTTCGCCGTCAACCCGGAGGCGTCGTATGCGACGCGGCTGAGGCCGAGCTCGCTGATGATGCCTTGGAGCATCTCCCACACTTTTCCGTGTCGCAGCACTTCAAACTCAGGACATTCCTCGGCCGCCTGCTCGTCGTAGCGAGCGTCCGTCAAGAGTACCCGTCGCTTTTTTGAAATCAGCACGTAGGCGGTGCTGCCGGTGAAACCCGTGATGTACCTCACGTTCTGATTGCGCAGCACGCTCGTTTTGAGCAAGAGCAAACCGTCCAAATTCTCTTCTTCGAGGCGTTGCAAAAGACGTTCGACCCGACTCATGCCGCATCTCCTTGACTAAGATCTTAAATGCACCGGCGTGACTGTGACGCCATGTCAATCCACGACAAACCTTTTGACCGGCAGTGATGCGATCATCTCTTCACTCTCGAGAAAAGCGGTAAGCAGCCTCACGGTTGCTTCGATGTCGCCGCGATCGCACATCTGCACGACCGAATGCATGTAGCGAACGGGCGGACCGATCGTGCACGCGTACGCGCCGCCCCTCGCCCTTTGCATGGCGGCGGCGTCGGTGCCTCCGCCCAGATTGAGCTGGTAGGGAATGTCGTTTTGCTCGCAAAGCCCAATCATGAGATCGACGATCCGTCGATCCGAGATCGTGTTGCGATCCATGACATAGATGCCGACGCCCTTGCCCATCGAGCAGTGCCTGTTCTCCTCGGCCGCGCCCGGAACGTCCCAGGTCAAGCTCCCGTCGAGGGCAATGCCGATATCCGGTTCGATGGCGTACGCTGCCACCGTCGCGCCGCGAAGTCCCACTTCTTCTTGAACCGTCCCCACGGCGAACACATCGGCAACCGGCCTTTTGAGCCGCCTCATCGCCTCGATCATGATGTAGACGCCGACTCGGTTATCGAAGTTTCTGGAGACCACGACTTGGTCGTTCAACTCGTAAAAAGGCTGCGCAAGGCTAATGAAGTCGCCCCGTCGAACAAGGCGCTTCACCTCACTTGCGGGCCTGCCTACATCGATGAAAAGCTCCGGTATGTCCGGCGTGCGACTCTTGTCGCCCTCGCCAAACAACCACCTCGAATCGGGAGCGATAATGCCCCGGACTTCCTCGCTTCCGTGGATGATCACTTGTTGGGCGATGAGCACGCGCGGGTCGAGGCCTCCAACCGGGTTGAATTTGACGAACCCGTTCGCGTCGACGTGACGCACCATCATTCCGATCTCGTCCACATGTGCGGCGACCATCACTCGATGCGGACGACCTGAGCGGCCCGCGCTCGAGCGGCGAATTCCCAGCACGTTGCCTAGGTGATCGGTTTGCACTTCGTCCGTCAGCTTTTCAAACTCTTGCCGCACGCACTCCAACACGGGACTCTCGTTGCCGGAAACGCCGGGCAGATCGCTGAGCAATCGCAACAAGTCCACCTTTAGGAGACGCCCCCTTCGACCGGCCTCAGAACGTACTCGGCCCCACTCGCGGTTGAGATCGTCACAACGCCGTCGATTGGCTGAACCACACGTTCTTCGCCATCAGGAGAGCGTAAAATGACCGGTCCCTCGACGCGAATCCGGCAGGGCTCCGATGCGCCGGAGCGAATCGCCGCTTTGACAAGTTTGCCTTCGCTCCACTCGATATCGATTTCAAAGTTGCCCCTTGCTCTGAGCCCTTTAACGCTTCCACTCCTCCACGCGCTGGGCAGAGCAGGCAGGAGGCGGATCTCGCCGCCATGCGACTGCAACAAGGCTTCCGCGATGGCAGCCGTGGCGCCAAGGTTTCCATCGATTTGAAACACGGTCAAGGGATTAGAACCTTGAGGCGGGTGCATGTCGAAGAGATTCTCTTCCGTACTGTGTTTGAGCAACTCGAGAAGATGCTCGTACGCCAGATCCCCTTCCCTAAACCGAGCCCAAAGTCCGACGACCCAAGCCCGGCTCCAGCCCGTGCCGCCCCCGCCGTTTTCGAGGCGTCGCTCCAAAGATCGACGAGCCGCAGCCGCCAGCTCCGGAGTCGTGTCGATCGAGATCTGGTCGTCCGGGTACACGGCAAAGAGGTGCGAGACGTGCCGATGCCCAAGTTGAACCTCTTCGTAATCTTCCATCCACTCCTGAAGTTGGCCGTAGCGACCGATCTTCATCGGAGGAAGCTTCTTGAGCGCGGCCTGCATCTCAGCACCGATCGGATCGTCGATCCCCAAAATCTCCATCGCCTTGAGCGATCGCTGGAAAAGGCTCGTGATGATCTGTGTGTCCATGGCGGGACTCATGCACAGCGCGCCGACCTTCCCATCGACCCGGTAGCTGTTTTCCGGGGAGAGCGATGGACCAAAGAGCAGCACGCCGTTCTCGTCTTCAATCATGAAATCCAGGACAAACCTCGCCGCATCCAGCATGAGCGGGAGGGCCCGCTGCCGCAAAAACTCGCGATCGAGCGTAAACTCGTACTGATCCCACAGGTGAAGGACGAGCCACGCCCCTCCCGTCGGCCACAGTCCGCACCACACATTGTCCAGCGGGGCTGCGTCGGCCCACAGGTCCGTGTTGTGGTGGACGACAAATCCTCTGCACCCGTAGTGGATCTGCGCTGTCTTTCGCCCGTTTTCTCGCACGCGCTCGATGAGATCAAAGAGCGGTTCGTGCAGCTCCGAAAGGTTGCACACCTCTGCAGGCCAGTAGTTCATCTGGGTATTGATGTTGATCGTGTACTTGCTGTCCCATGCGGGCGTCACGGTGTCGTTCCAAACGCCTTGCAGGTTGGCGGGGAGGCTTCCCGGACGGCTGCTGCCCATGAGCAAGTACCGTCCGTACTGAAAGTAGAGCGACACAAGCCCAAGGTCTTCGCCGCCCTCTTTTACCCTTCTGAGCCGCTCATCGGTCGGAAGCGACTCGAGGCCCTCCTCCTCTTCCTTTGACCCTGTGGACAACTTGAGCGACACGCGCTCGAACACGGCGCGATGTTCATTTACGTGCCTTTCCCGCAACTCTTCGTACGACTTCTTCGCCGCTTCCTCGACAAGGCGCGCGGCTTCTCCTTCGTAATCTTCAAACCGGAAGTTGGTCGCTGCGGCCAGCAAGATGGTCACAGCATCTGCATTTGATACGACCACGTGATTGCCGATCGTCTCGACCGTGCCGCCTTCGGGAATCACTCGAAACTGCGCAGCAAATCGACTCCCGTTCCACCCACACTGGCCGTAAAAGAGCTGGGTGTCATTGGAAAGATTCCTCGTGCGGCCATCGTATCGGCGACGCATCGTCGCACCGAGACTAATTCCCCCGGGCTTTTCACAGGTAAACCGAACGACCAACACTTGATCCGGATAACTAGCAAAGACCTCTCGGACGTAGGAGGTTCCACCGGCTCGAAACGCAACGCGCGCCACCCCGGTTGCAAGGTCCAGTTCCCGGGTGTAGTCGGAGATATTCGACATCCCGTCGACATGGAGGATCAACTCGCCCAAGACCTGGTACGCCGCCATGCGGTTTGGAATGCCGAACTGGCTGATCGAGGCGAGATAGTGCGCCTTTTCGATCTCTCCGGCCATGAGTAGGCGTCGCACTTCGTCCAAGTGCTTGATGGAGTCCGGGTTGTTCCGATCCTCCGGCCCTCGCTCCCACACGGTATCTTCGTTGAGTTGGATCGTCTCTTGACCAAGACGGCCAAACACCATGCCGCCCAGCCGACCGTTTCCGACCGGAAGCGCCTGCAACCAGTGGCGCGCGGGCTGGCGGTACCAAAGGCGCGTCGGTCCGCTCTCCTTGGTAGCGACTGACTCTGCGTTGATCATCGTATTGCCTCCTACTCTAGATCCGCGACGTTTATTTACGCGGGTTGCTGCCCAATAGGAAAAAGGCGATGCCCAAAAGGACCAAAGCGGCGCCCAGCGTCTGCCGGACGCCCATCATCTCATTCATCAAAAGATAGGCAAGTATGTTTGCTCCGACCGGCTCTCCGAGAAAGAAAATAGACACGGTCGACGCACGCAGCGACCCAAGCAGCCAGTTGAGCAACGTGTGCCCCAAGAGAGTAGAGACGACGGCCAGGCCAATAAAGATCAACCACTCTCGCAAGGCAAACCCGGACATTTCTTGACCCGTCGAAAAGTTCAAGATCAGCAAGACCAGCGCGCCCGACGCGTAGACGACATTCATGTAGTGGAACGTATCGACCCGGTGGCGGACCGACCGACCGATCATGAGGTAGATAGCGATGAGCACGGCCGCGCCCAGCGCCAGCATGTCGCCGTACAAGTGGTCCCGGGAGAACATGGCATCCGACGATGTAATCACAAAAGCGCCCAAGATGGCGAGTACAAGACCCAGGATCGACTTGCCGCTGACCCTCTCTTTGAATAGGAGAAAGGAGAACAGCACGACGAAAATGGGCTGAAGCGTCACTAACGTCGTCGAAGAGCCGATCGACGTATACTGCAACGACACAAACCACACGGCGTAATGCAAACCCAGACAGGCGCCTGCGGCAGCCGCCAGATAAAAGTCGGAGCGCGATGCGAACCCACCCGAACGAACGGCGGTTTTCCGCATTCGCGGGAGATTGATCACCAGGAATAGAGGGACCCATGCGAACGCGAGCCGGTAAAAGGCGATGACGGGAGGCGCCACATCGGATAAACGAACAAAGATCGCCGCAAACGAAAGTGCGATGATTCCAATTGCAAGATAACCGTACTGCGCGGCGGTAGGACTACCCAGGTTAGCCGATGGTTTCGCTTTTTCAGTCCTGAGATGCGTCAATTGCGATCTCCCTTGTCTGACTCCGGTCCAAGTCAATCAAACCTCGGCTTCCACCCGCTGATCTTTAACGAAGCGTGCGATCGCAAGGCCGCACGTGGCGATGCCATCGCACGCTTCGAAATCCGTTACTCCACTTCGCCCATGATCGGGGGCACCAGGTCTTGAAGCCGCTCGTAGAAGGCTTCAACTGGCTGCTCTTCGGCCAAGGTCTTGGCCCACTCCGCGTTAATGATCGCGGTTACATCGCCCCAGTTTTGAACGTGAATCGACTTCGCGTTCGCCCATGACTCGAGGAATCCGGGCAAGTCAAGTGTGAAGTTGGGAAGGTCTTGGTCCAAGAAGACTGGTGAATTGGCCACCGAGTGCTTGGCCGGAATCATTTGGATGTACCCGATCCTGCTGTAGACAGCGTCGTGAGACTCCTGAGAGAGCATGAACTTCATGAACTCCCAGGTCTCTTCGGGATACTGGGTATTTGGATTCATCACGATCAATTCCATGTTGTTTGCGACTTCCACGCTCCTGTTTCCGGTTACCGGATCACGAGACATGATCGTCGCGCCGACTTCGAAGTTTTCGTACATGCGATTGGTCCGAATCGGCTCTTGATAGTAAATGGCGTGTCCGCCCATCGCTACGTCGCCCCGCACGAAGTTGCCCGGCCCTACGCCGTCTTGCAACCTGGCGAACTCGATCAGCGCGTTCGCCGCCCGAATACCCGCTTCGCCGCCAAATGCAAACTGTCCGGACTCAGTCAAAAACTCGCCGCCAGCGGTCAACACCCGGACCAACAACTGGCTCCAACTGGTCGTCGAGTTCAAAAAAGCCCATTGGGTGATTTCGCCGTCCGGATTGCGCCGGACGAGCTTCTGCCCCGCTGCGTACTCGTCGTCCCACGTCCAGGAGTGGTCAGGCACGGACAGACCCGCTTCCGCAAAGCGCGTCTTGTTGTACCACAGCCCGTTTTCACCGGACAAGTAATGCGGCAAGGCCCACACTTCGCCCCTGACGGTCACTGCCTCCATCGCCGGCGGGAAGACATCCCGAAAGAAATCCGCATCCCTTTGGTAAAATGCCTCGAGCGAATGCGCGAACCCACTCAGCGCGTACTGGTGGATGTTGGGTCCCCAAAGCGTATAAGCGTCGGCGCCCACGCCACCGATGATCTCCACCACATCCATTCGCCGAGGCACAAACTCCACCTCGATACGATCTTGCATCGCATTGAACGCTTCGACCTTGGCCTGGTAGCCGGGGTTATTCCCCCAGTGGGCATAGCTGATCTTGACCTTTTCCGACGCGAAGCTAGAAAGGCTGAGAATAAGAGTAAGGGCCAACGACATCAACACGGTCATGCTCAAACGTTTGCTGATCACTTTTTATCCACCCCTTTTTCTGTTTTCGATTCATCCGCGATCTGCCCGATTGATCTCACCGTCTTTTCCCGCATCAACACCCCCGTGCTAAAGCGATTTATGGTTCATTAAACCAATAACATACCAATCTGACATACTAGTTTACTTTGCAATTATCCTGCTTATCTTTCGTGTTTTCCCGGTGGAAACGCGCTATTAAATGCACGACGCTTATAACGCATTAGTGGCCGAAACGCCAGTGAAATCATACAAGAAACGCACGAAATATTAAGAAGGATCTTCAATTCAATAGTCAAACAATTCCCATCATACTATGTTTCGTCAGGCGCGCGCCTTCAGGCATTCGGAAATCAACTCGCATACCCAGAATAGTCGAGCACAAGACCAACACAGGGACACCTCCAGGGCCCGCCGCCAGACAATCATATGACCTATAAGGAGGAGAAAGGCATATGCTGCGCAATTCAAACGGAACGTGTATTTTAGTCACATTGCTGGCGTTACTCACGGCAACCGCCGCGAGCGCGTCTGGAGAAGAGGTCGTAATCCGATTCTTTGGGCTAGGCGGCGCCCATCCGGAGATCGATCGCCCCGTCGTCGAACGCTTCAACGAAAAATACGCCGGGCAGATTCGCGTCGAGTACGAGTCCGGCTGGACTGATGCCCTCCTGGTACGGATCGCAGCCGACCTGCAGCCCGACGTCATGGGGCTGCAGGATCCTGCGCTGTACGCGTTCATGTCCTCGGGGGCGCTGCTCAACTTGGATAGTTTTTTGCAGAGAGACCCTTACTTAGCTGATGTCATGCACCCACTTACGAGGCAGCGGGGTGAGTTGGACGGAAAACTGTATTCGCTGTCCGTCGCAACAGGACTTGGCGCGATGCAGCATGTCGTCTTCTATTACAACCCACGTATTTTTGATGAGGCCGGCGTCCCCCACCCGCCCCAAACGACAGCCCAAGCTTGGGATTGGGACCAATTCGTCGAAGCCGCCCGCGGCACGACGCGGCGAGACAGCGATGGCCAGACGCAAATTTGGGGCTTCGACATCCAGTCCGAATCCCGCATGGCGGCTCTGCTGCATACATTCGGCGCCCGCTGGTACGACGCAGAACAGCGCCGGTTTGACTTTGCCAGCAGCGCCGGCGCCGGGGCGGTCCTCGCCTTTCAAGATCTCGTCCACGTGCACGGCGTCACACCCGCACAAGGGCAGGCAGGCGGCGGCCGTGGCGGCTTTGAAAAAGGCACGGTAGCGATGTTCCTTGACGGCAGTTGGTTGCCACGCACAACTTGGGCGGACTTGCCCGACGGCGAATGGAGCGCCGGCGTCATGCCGATCGGAATCGGGGCGTCACATCCATCCACTTGGGTTTGGGGCGATACCATTGGCATAAGCAGTGAGACCCAGCACCCCGAAGCCGCCTGGACCTTCCTGCGAGAACTGATCGCTGCCCGCTGGGAAGTAGAGGCCCGTGGCCGATTTGGTCAGTTGGAACAGTTCCCTGAGCGGTTTGTCCCCGAGAACCAAATGGTCTGGGACTTCACCGCCAACTACGGATTGCCGACGCAGTTTTGGTTCGCCGATGGCTGGGCGATGTGGAACACGTACCTTTCCGAATCCGTGACACGAGCCAGGCGTAACGGCGACGTCCATCCTGCCATTTTGAAAGAGATCGAAGACCGGCTTAGCCGACAATTGGAGTACTAGGACAAATCAATACGGTGCGGACGAGGCGGCGCCGCGACGCCGCCGCCGTCTGCCCAAACAGTAGGGAGTCACGGACCGTGTTCATTCAGCACGACCTTTTCACCGCAGGCGAGGGCGGTTACCACACCTACCGCATTCCAGCGCTGCTTACGACCGCCAAAGGCGCGATCCTTGCTTTCTGCGAAGGGCGAAAGCACGGGTCCGGCGATGCCGGCCACATCGACCTGTTGCTTCGACGAAGTTTCGACAACGGCCACACATGGGGTCCCGTCCAGGTGGTTGCGAGCGATCCGCCGCACACCGTCGGCAATCCGGCTCCGGTGCTCGACCGAGAGACGGGCACGATCTGGTTGACGTTCTGTAAGAACGAGGGTGACGGCGGCGAGGGCAAAATCACCGCGGGCCAAGCGCCGCGCACCGTTTGGGTGACCCATTCGAGAGACGAGGGCTTGACTTGGGCGACGCCCAAGGAGATTACAGCAGACGTCAAACGTCCCAACTGGACCTGGTATGCCACCGGGCCGTGCCATGGCATTCAACTAACAAACGGCCGACTGCTCATTCCTTGTGACCATATGGTCGGCGTACATTTCGACCGCCGGCGCGACCCTTATCACGCTCATGTCATATTCAGTGATGACCATGGCGAGTCGTGGCACATCGGCGGGATTGTGCCCGATGGAACGAACGAGTCAGTCGCGGTGGAGCGCGAGGACGGTTCGGTTTATATCAACTGTCGAAACTACCGCGGCGAAAAACGGCGGGCATACGCGGTGAGCACGGATCACGGCGACTCGTTCAGTGAGTTCGGCTGGGTTGACCAGTTGATCGAACCAATTTGCCAAGCCAGCATGATTCGATTTACGGATCGGGCGACGCATGGCAAAAACCGAATCTTGTTCTCCAATCCGGCGAGCACAGAGCGCGAGCGGCTTACCGTGCGCTTGTCGTATGACGAATGCGGCACGTGGAACGAGGGGCGAGTGCTGCACGCCGGGCCGGCTGCCTACTCGGATCTATGTATCACAAACAACATGGAGATTTGCTGTCTCTACGAGCGCGGCGAGCAGGGTCCATACGAGCGACTGACCTTGGCGCGATTCGATTTGGCATGGCTAACGGACGGAGCGGACAGCCTGTCACGGGTGTAGGGCGGAATGCTTTGCAGGTCGACCAAATCTCTCGGCGAATTTCGCGCTCTGGGAGGTCGAACGAATTGTCGCAAACACCGAAGATCATCGCACATCGCGGCTGGTCCGCGCTTGCGCCCGAGAACACCCTTGCCGCATTTCGCGCCGCCATCGAGGTCGGCGCCGACGGGATCGAGCTCGACGTTCAGCTCTCTAAGGACGGCCACGTCGTCGTCATTCACGATGAAAAGCTCGACCGCACGACAAACGGTTCCGGCCCGGTCGCGGATCACACCCTCGCCGAGCTCTCAGAGCTCGACGCCGGAGGTTGGTTTGCTCCCAAATACGCCGGAGAGCCCCTGCCGACGCTCGCGGCCGTATTTGACCTCGTCCGCGACACGGCGTGGAACGGGATCATCAATGTAGAGCTCAAGACATCCGGGGTCCCGTACCCCGGCATCGAAAAGGCGGTCGTCGACCTCATCCGGTCGTACGGCTTGAGCGAGCAAGTGCTGATCAGCTCATTTAACCACTACTCGCTCGCAGAGACGACGCGAATCGCTCCGGAGATCAAGACGGCGATCCTTTACACGACGCAGCTTTACAAGCCATGGGAGTACGCCAAGGGGTTTGGCTGCGCTGCCTTGCACCCAAGACGCCAACCGGGGATGGAGCGATTGGTGGCCGGGGCAAAAGAAGCGGGCCTTGCGGTAAACGTCTGGACGATCAACTCCACCCAGCACGCCGACGAGCTCGCCGAAGCAGGCGTGACCGGCCTCATTACGGACGTTCCCGACGAGCTGTTACGACACTTCGGCCGGGGTTGACGCCCCGGCCGAACGAGCGGCGATCACCCCACTGCGCTTGCTGCGAGCGGGATAAATCCTAGAGCTTCGATCTTGCCGCGCAGCTCATGGAGCGCGTCCTCCGACAAGTTCCGCAATGGGAGCCGCACCCCGCCGCAATCGATGCCGGTCCATTTCATGATCGCCTTTTGCGCCGCCAGGCCGCCGTATTGCGCAAACGCCTGCACGAGCCTTATCGACTTGTCTTGGGCCGCCTGGGCCGCCGCCATATCGCCTGCTTTATAGGCCCGGATCACGTCGTGATAGATCGGCGCTGCGTAATTGTAGGTGCTGCCCACAGCGCCCGGGGAGCCGAGCGCCAGCGCGGCAAGGAGGATCTCATCGCGGCCAAACAGGATGTTGTACCGGCCGCCATCAAATCTGAGGCAGGCAGCGTACTCCATCAGGTCCTCGCTCGTAAACTTGATGCCTGCAAGGTTTGGAATTCGCTCCCCGGCGACCGCAAGAAACTCCGTCATCGACAGCGTAACCCCGGTCATGCTGGGAATATGGTAATAGTAGAAGGGCACGTCTGGCGCCGCTTCGGCGACGCCGGCGCACCAATCGACGAGCTCCCTCACGCCCGCAGGACGAAAGAACGAGGGCGGCATCGCGCCGACGGCGTCGGCTCCGATCTCTGCGGCGTGCGCCGCAAGCCGAGCGGCGTCCCGCTGGCTCGTGTGGCCGACATGCACGATAACCTTCAAGCGGTCGCCCGCTCGCTCGCGCCACTCTTTGGCTACGGCTTTCCTTTCCTCCACCGTGAGCGAGAGACTTTCGCCCGTGGTCCCGCAAACAAACGCTCCCGCGACGCCGTCCTCGATCAGACGTTTTGCAAGGCGATCGATCATCGCCAGGTTTACGTCGCCGTTCTCCATCATGGGCGTAAACGGGGCGGCGATCAGCCCGGTAAGCTTTGGTGATTGATGATTCATGGGGCCAGCGCTTCCTTTCAAAGTGAGCTTCGATTTGTCGACATGCACTGCTCTTTCAAAGCCTGCTCAAAATCTAAACGTCATCCTCCGCCCAGAATCGGGAGCAACTTCTCATCGGAACCGGAGAAATGCTCGGCCAAGCACAATCGGCCTAGTTGTAGATCCCGCATGCGGACGGCTTGACAAAGTCGGAAGTGTCTGAGGTAGCGAAGTTCGGGCGCCGACCTCGAGTTGTCGGGGGCGCCCCAAGAGCGCGAATCAGACGCTCTTGGGGCTGTAGTCTCTTCTATTTGCGTTGATTGATGCGTCTTTAGTTGCCCGCCGCGAGCTCGGCAAGGCGGGCGTTGACCGACTCCTGAGCCTGCTCCAACACGACGTTTGCGCCCTGCTCACCCCGGATCACGGCATCCCATGCCGCCTGAAACTGCGGCAGCCAGTCACTCTCAGACACGCCCGACATGTAGGCGTTGCGGGGATTGTAGGTCATGATCGATTCGGCAAAGGCGTTCCACGGTTGCGATTGGTACTTCTCCGAACGCAATCCATCAACGAGGTACGGAATTCCTCCCCGATCCCCGGCAAAGGAGAGGCCTTGCTCGTAAACAAGCCAACGCAGGAACGTCCAGGCTTCGTCGGGGTGCTCCGTCGTGCTGACGATTCCCAGCATGCTCGAGGTAGCGCCGGAAAAGCGGCCACCTTCCTTACCCGGCCCCGGCGGACCCGGCTTGGTTACAAACCGCATGCCGTCCTGTTGGAGCTCCGTGATAAACGAAGACGCCGTCACGATCATGCCGTAGTTGCCGGAGCGGAAATTGGCGCGGCTGCTCCCCTGGAGCATCCCCGGCGCGGGCGACACCCGGTACGTGTTGACCATCTCCGACGCCCACTGCAGCGCCTCAACCGTATTGGGGTGGTCAAAGGTAGCCCGGCTCTTATCTTCGCTAAACAGTTCGCCGTCGTTGAGCCAAACCCAGTGCCAGCGGTTGCCGCCGTTCTCCTGGTGCATGTCAAATCCCCAGCGACTGGTCTCGTCGCCGTTTCGCAGCGTCATCTTGCGAGCCCAGTCGAGCAGGTCGTTCCAGTCCCTCATCGGAGCGTTGGGATCGAGGCCCGAGCTCTCGGCGGCGTCGGTCGAGACGTAGAGCGCTCGCTCGTTGCTGTCGACCGCGAGCTGATACGTCTTTCCGCCTACCGTGCTAAAAGACCATAGGTCATCGACAAATGCATCGCGGGGAAAGCCCGCGGGACCATCTATGTACGCATCGAGCGGCAGGAGGACGCCCCGCGGACCAAGCGCCGTCGCCCATGGGCCGACTCCTTGAATCAAGTCGGGCGCCGCACCTCCTGCGTATGCGACGAGAAGCGCGCCTTCATTGGACCCTCGCTCGACGACGACGCGAATGTTCGGATGCTCGGCGTGAAATTGATCTAAGTAGCGTGCGAAGATGTCTCCGTTTAAGCCTCCCGGCGTCCAAGCCCAAATGCGCAGCTCGACCGTTTGGGCATGGGCGACGGCAGAAACGATCAACAAAACCAACACCGGCAACAGACGCCGCACTGTCTTGCTCAACACGATTCCTCCTTTGTATTTGATCCTCTAGAGTCGATCCTCGCCGTTCGTCAACCACTCGAGGTTAAACCGGGCGAACGTCAGCTTCTCATATGGACTGTGTGCGCCCCGCTCGTAAAAGCATCCGATCGTGCCGTCCGGCAGTACGCACAAATCGGAGTAAGCGGCTGGGCCAAAGTGCACGATTCGTCCTGCGTTCCAGCTCTTGCACTCGTCGTAGCTCAAGCGAACGGTGAGCCGCTCGCGCCGCTGGCTCGCCGGGTTGGAGAAAAGCACCCGGTTTTTGCCGTGCGTCGCCGTGGTCGACAGACGGACAAGGCTCGCCTGGCAAATCGGCTCGATGAGCTCGCTTGCCCACTCCGTACTCGAAAAGCTCTCACCTCCATCACTGCTCCACGCATAGGCCCTATGTGTTTTTCCGTTATTCCGGGTGTTCCGGCAATTGATGTAGACCAATTTGTCGACAGTCTCGACGGCCACCGACTCATTGGTGCCGCCCATCACCGAGGCGCCCAGTTTCCACGTCTCCCCGTGGTCATCGCTGTAAATGACGTGGGACGCCCCATTGTGGTCGCACGGAATGAGCAGGCGCCCCGAGCTGAGTTGAATCCCGTGGCACGGACCCGTGGCGTACCAGGTCCATCCGGGGAGCTTTACGTCCTTGGTGATCTCCCTTGGCGTGCTCCAGGTTGCGCCGTCGTCACTGCTTTTCGTCACCCAGACGGTGTTGTTGTTGATGCAAAACGGGAGGATGATCTCTCCCGTATCGCGGTCGACGACGGGAGCGGGATTTCCTGCAGTATGCGAACCCGCATCGTGGATGAGCTGCACGTCTCCCCAGGTCTTCCCGCCATCAAAGCTCCGCACGAGCAAGAGGTCGATGTCGCCGTCATCGGCGGCGCTTTCCTTTCTCCCCTCACAAAAGGCGAGAAGCGTCCCTTGACTCGAAACGACGACGGCAGGAATCCGGTACGTGTGATAGCCGTTGGTTCCGCGTTGAAAGAGGTCGATTTGCTCAAACATCGCTTGAGGACTTGCCGCCTCCAATCGGTTGGGTTTCCGGCTCAAAAACGGCGAGATCGCGGCCGTGCCCCAGAGTAAGGTCACGGCGGAAAGAAGCTTGCGCCGGGCCGCCCCCCAAGCATCTGGGTTTGCGTAGGCATCGCGAGACAAATACTTACCTCCTCACAAGCATATGATCATTTGAACTAGAGACCGAACCTCACCTCCCATTCATCAGACCACAACGAGCACACGACCCCATAAACTCGGTAGAATACCCCAAAGGAACTTGGCCCGGGCGCATGATACATATTACGTTTCGCCGATGGCTGGAAATTCCTCCAAGATCCCTTAAAAAAAAGGAATGAGGCCGCACGCCTTCTTGGGGCGTACAGCCTCATTCTCGTTTCGAAATAACTCGAACTCGCTTCGCTATGTGACCTGGTGAACTAAGCGCCGCAGGGGCGCCCGCTAGACATCAGTTCAGCGACTGCAGGTAGTTGGTCGCCACCCGAGACATATCCTCGAGCGTCGAGCCTGCAGGCGCCCCGTCGATAATGATGCTGCGAATCGCAGGCATGATGTGATTCGCAATCACCGAGGCGTCGCTAAAGTAGGGCTGCGGCTTTGCGATCAACGCATCCTCAATGAACGCCTCGAGCCCGCTAAACGACTTGTTCGGATTGGCGCGCCGGACACTCTCGATCCACTCCAGGCCGAGGGACATGCGTGCCGGTTGGTTGCCTCGCAGGTACAGGTACTCCTCCTGTACCTCGGTGGTGTAGAACCAATCGAGGAACGCCCATGCTTCGTCCGGATGCTCGGTGTTGGCGTTGATGGCGAGAATGTCGGTGTTCGTGAAGTTGGCGCGTCCTGCCGGACCGACCGGGAGCGACGTAACCCCGATCTCAAACGAACCGTCGAGGAACTGGAACTCCCACGATCCCGACGGACTCATCGCGGCGTTGCCGTAATGGTACATGCGGAAATCCCACGTCATGATCTCGCGCTGCGTCAGGTCCTGAAGAAACTCGAGCGCCGTCATCGACTCGGGCGTATTCATCGTGACGCGGCCAGGATCGTCTACAGGATGGACCTGGGCGCCCGCCTGCCACAGCCAGGGCAACACATTGAGCCATCCAAGCGTCGAGTGGGCGCCGTATACTTCAGTGATGCCGTCGCCGCCGCGGCGCGTCAGGCGAGCCGCAAGGTCGGCGAATTCCTCCCAAGTCCAGTTCCGATCGGGAGGAGCGACGCCCGCGCTCTGAAACATGTCGACGTTGTAAAACATCGCGCCCGACGAGGAGTAGAACGGAAATCCGTAGATCGCTCCGTCTCGGGTCGCCATTTCCACCGTGCCCGGAATGAAGTCCGCGAGGAGATCCCAGCGTCCATGCCGCTCGATGTACGGCCTTAGGTCGAGGAACATGCCGTTGCGCATCGCCATATCGGGCAACTGGTTCCACGTAAGGAGCACGTCGGCGGCCACCCCGCCGATAAACTCGACAGCAAGGCGATCAAAGTCGGTGCCGTACGTGTTCACAATCTCGACATCGATGCCGGTCTTCTCCGTAAACTGTCTAAAGAGCGCCTCCGTGCCGCTTTGCACTCGCTCATCGACGCTTGCGAGGGTTACTCGCAACGTCACCGCTCCGGCAGCGGACGTCAACAAAAGGGCGAGCAGCGCCGCGGCGCATACGATCAACATTCCATTCTTTCTTGCCAAACGTACCACGATCGATCCATCCTCCTTTTGCATAGCTCGACTCCTGTCCGATTTCCAACGGATAAACCAATCTGCCAACGTAGCTCCTGGGACCACCCCGCCTCATGCTCGAAACTCGTACGGAAAGCCGAACGTTTGCACACTTCTTTTCCGACTACATCCTCTTCTTTGTCAATCGCCCACAATTATCCTGCTCGATTAAAGGCATATTACAACTTTTATCTCGACCATGCGAGCATCGAGCGAGCATCTAGTTGCTCGTTATCGTGACTTAATTCGAGCACAGAGGAGGTTGTAGCGCCGATTTCGAGAACTCACCTGAAGATTCCCGCCACGATGCTCGATTGCGAGAACGCATCGAATACGGCAATAACAGGAAGGTGTTAGCTCATGGCGTTTCAACCCACGCTTTTCGCGGCAGTCGCGGACCGGACGGCCGTGCGGCCCGGCGAGCCGTTCACCGTCACCTTTCATCTAAGAAACACCGGCGACGCTCCGGCAGAGTTTCCGTGCGAATCGCTGGTCCGGTTTGAACATGTCGAAGAAAGGCGCAGCTTTACCAAGCGCTACACCCCGGCGCATCCGACGGACGCGTGGCCCGCAAACGCCGAGTTCATCGACGGCCCGCACACCTTTGTCGTGCCGAGCGATGCGCCAGAGGGAGCCTACCGCGTCTCGGTCGCCTACTTCGAGCCGTATACCCTCAACGCCAAACCGCCCGAATGGCCGGCCGGCACGATCCAGGCCATCACAGTCGACCGAGCCGCCCCCGGCGCCCCGTCGCTTTGGAGCGCGCCTTTGGACGAAACGGAGATCGCCAAGCGCCAAGCCGAGCTGACCGAGCACATGGCCGCACTTAACCTTGAGTCCGCATCCCTCGAGACGGACGCATTTGCCCTTCACGTGGACGCACAAAGCGGCGCGTTTTCCCTCCACGACCGCAGGTCCGGCGCGACTTGGACGTCCAATCCATTTGGAAAGGGCTTTGCCACACTCTACCTGCGGGGAGACGGCCGAGCGGCCCATGTTCAAGTGAACCGTTTCTCGCATGTCGAGACGAAAGATGGCGCCATCGTGATGCACGCCGTGCCCCACGTCGACGGTGTCGATGTCGGCGTCCGGGTTCGGTTTGAGATCAGGATTGTGACTCCGGAGCGACTGCAATTTGCGTATTCGTCGACTTCGACGGGCGATTGGTCCGTGATCGGGGCGCGCCTACTCGATCAGGCGTTTTGGACCACGGACGCAGACAAAGGCGCCGCAGTAATCCCACATCGGCTTGGACTGCAGCTCGATGCGGGAGCGGGAGAGCCGAACATTCGCCAATTTGCTCATTACACGGTGCACGACGAAGGCTACTCCATGGCGTTTTGCGGGATGACGAAAGGCGGAGCGGCCCTCCTCTTTGCGTGGGACGACCTCGATGCACGGCTCGAGGTGCGCCATACGCCGGTCGACGAGCCGCACATCCCCGGCAGCGCGCTCATCGCGCCCTCGCTCATCTTTAAAGGCGCGAGCGGCGCCTGCACGGTGCACGCCCTCGGACCTGGCGATTACGTGACGATCGCCAAGGCGTACCGCGAGGTAGCAAAGGAGCGCGGACTACTCCGCCCCTGGAGCGAGAAGCGGCGGCGCTTCCCGTCCGTAGATTTGCTTGCCGGCGCGGCGGACTTCAAACCCTTTGTGCTGCGGCGCACACTGCCCTTTGCCTACCGCAATCCGACCGATCAGGAGATCGTCCAAGTCCAATATACGGCCGACGAGGTTGCGACCTTGGCCGAGCACTGGCGGCGCGACCTCGAGATCGACCGGGCGATGGTCGTGCTCGCCGGTTGGATTCATCGCGGCTACGACAACCAGCACCCGGACATCCTTCCTGCCGCGCCGGAGATTGGCGGGGACGCGGGCGTAGCGGAGGCGGCGGCACGCGTCAAAGCGTGCGGATACCTCTTTGGCCTGCACGACAACTACCAGGACATGTACAAAGACGCGCCGTCGTGGGACGAAGGATGCCTGATTCACCTGCGAGACGGCGCGCCGATGAAAGGCGGCGTCTGGCTCGGCGGGCAGGCCTACCATATGACGGGGCGGGCGGGACTCGAGCTTGCCCGTCGGCCTGCAAATCTGCCCGAGGTAAAGCGCCGCTTCGATCCGACCGTCTACTTTATCGACACGACGCTGGCAAGCCCGCTCTTTGAGAGCTGGGCGCCCACGCCCCAGACCAAAGACGAAGATCTCGAGGCCCGCCGGGCGTTGATCGACGTCGCCAAGGATCTCTTCGGCGTCTTCGGCTCCGAAGAGGGCGTCGAATGGGGCGTGCCCCATGCCGATTACTTCGAAGGCATTATGTCCCACAAGTTTCGCACGCCTGCCGACGCGCCGGTCGTGCCGCTCTTTCCGATCGTCTACGGCGACTGTGTCCAGCTCTTGCCGCACCAGTCCGACGTCCTTCGCACGCATCTGGGCAAGTGGGTCCTCGACAACATCCTCTACGCCGCTCTGCCCCTTTACCACTTCGGCGACCACCTGTACCACCTCGAGACGCCGAAAGGCGAGCAGGACCCCGGTCTCGAGCCTCAAGGCCTCGAGTCGGTCTTTGCCAGGGCCGATCAAGGCTGGGCCGAGGGGATGCATCCAACCGACCGGATGATCAAAAACACCTACGAAGTCCTCTCCTACCTCAACCGGATCACGTTTGACTCGCCCATGACCGATCACGCGAGGCTTACTCCGGACGGAAGCCTTCAGATGAGCCGGTTCGGCGACGTGCGCGTCGTGGTCAACTACGGGCCTCAGGAGCGGGAGCTCGACGGCGCGCTCCTCCCGGCGTACGGATTTGTCATCGAGGGGCCGACCTTTATCGCGTTCCATGCGCTGCGGTACGCGGGCGTCGAGTATCCCGGCGGGGCGCTCTTTACCGCACGGAGCCTCGACGGGGCGCCGATCGCAAGTTCGAGCCAAGTCCGCATCTACCACGGTTTTGGTCCCACGCGCCTTCGCATTGCCGGGCGTGAGTTTGAGGTGGCGCGAGAAGAGGTCGTGTCGATGGTGTGAACGTGCGTCAAATTCTCCTCGGTCTTGGCATAAGTCAGACAGGAGCCTGGCCACTTTTCGTGTAGAGAAGGCGGTAAGCAGGCCAAAAACTTTGATCAACGATTCGATGACGCCAATTCCGAGGGAGCGTTGCCCCATGCACATTCACGGCATCCCGATCGGCTGGTCCCCGTACTCTTCGACCTATTCCACGGGAATAAGGGGTGAGGATAATCCCATCCCGCGCGCGAAGGCCATCGACCTCGTGCAAAAGGCGATCGAGTGGGGGCTTGCGGGGGTGGAAATCCCCCACGTGCTCTTTCCGCCACCGCACCGTGGGCCGGGCGTCGACGAAGTCGCCCAGGCCGCACGGGATGCGGGCCTCTTCCTCAACGTGGCCGCGGGCGGCTTTACAGTCGAACAGCTCCGCGGCCCCGTTGAAACGGCGGCCCACATTGGCGCACGAGTGGTCCGTACGGTCATCGGAGGCTCAGCGATGGGCGGCGACCGCAGGCCCCTTGCAGGCAAGTGGGCCGCTCACATCGACCAAGCGGCCGACGGGCTGGCCCGGGTCATGGAGATCGCCGAACCCCTCGGCGTGCGTGTAGGCGTTGAAAATCACCAGGACGTGAGTTCAGAAGACCTCCTGTACATGATCGACAAAGTCGGCAGCTCGCATCTTGGAATCACCTTTGACATCGGCAACGCCCTTTCGACCGTCGAGTCGCCGTACGTGTGGGCCGAGGAGCTCGCAGAGCATATCGTCGACATCCACATCAAAGATTACAAAGTCTATTTGGCAACCTTTGGCTACCGCCTCGTAAGGTGCCCCATCGGACAGGGCGTTATCGATTTCGACCGCGTCTTGGCCCAGATCGCAAAGAGCGGACGCGACGTTCCGGCCGTGATCGAGCTCGGCGCCGTCGAGGCACGCAGTGTTCCCCTCTTTGAACCGGACTACTGGGACGACTATCCGCCCCGGTCCGCCCGACAAATCGCCGAGGTGATGGGCCTTGTCGTAAACAGCGCCCGCCCATCGTGGGAGGAGTGGCGCACGCCTGTCGAGCGAGGCCTTGCAACAAGCGAGATCATTGCATGGGAACGCGCCGAGTTCGCCGAAAGTCTCAAATACTTGCGAAGCGTTGCAGAACGTTGTGAACCCGCCTCGTGATCGGTGGCGAGCGTCACGACAGTACACTTTGAGGTGATGGCATGAGTTCGATCGCTGATTGGTTTTCGATGGACGGAAACGTCGCGCTGATCACCGGCGGCAGCAAAGGCCTCGGCAAGGCGATGGGCGAAGCGCTCGCCAAGGCCGGCGCAGACCTCGTGCTGGTGAGTCGGGATTCCCAGCGCTTAGAGGCGACGAGTGCGGAACTGCGGGAGAAAACGGGACGGCGGGTCGAGTGGATCGCGGCGGACGTTACGGATTCCGCGCACGTGAAAAAGGCCGTACACGATGCAATTCAAACCATGGGCCACGTCGACATCCTGATCAACAGCGCCGGGATCAACATTCGCAAGCCGATCGAAGCGTTTACCGAAGAAGAGTGGCACAAGGTGATCGACACCAATCTGACGGGGACGTTTCTATTTTGTAAAGAGCTTGGACCGCACATGACGCAGCGCGGCTATGGCAGGGTGATCAACGTCGGGTCGATCCTCTCGAGCTTTGGCTTGGCCGAACGGACGGCGTACTGCTCCAGCAAGGGCGGCGTCCTACAGCTCACCCGCACCCTAGCGCTCGAGTGGGCGCCCTACAAAGTGACGGTCAACGCAATTTGCCCCGGATTTTTCGCTACCGAACTCAACGTGCCGGTCATGCAAAACAAGGAGGTCTACGAAAGGCTTTGTGCCAAGATTCCGCTCGGCCGCTTTGCACAGCCCGAAGAGATCCAGTCGGCGACGCTCTTCCTCGCGTCTCGCGCCTCAGGTTATGTGACCGGTTCGACGCTTTACGTCGATGGCGGCGTCACCGCCGAAGTGTAGCGTTTTGCGAGGTGTAGCGCTTTGTTAAAAGGAAAAGTTAGCCTCGTTACAGGATCCGGGCGCGGCCTTGGCCGCGAGTACGCCCTCCACCTTGCCCGACTCGGAAGTGACGTGATCGTCCACGACATCGACCGCCAAGCGCCGTCGCGGTTTGGCGAGGCCAAGAGCCTGGACGATACCGTCGAGATGATCCGAGCCATGGGGCGAGACGCAATCGGCGTTACGGGCGACATCACCGTGCCCGAGGAGATCGAAGCGGCCGTCCAAAAGGGCAAAGAATACTTCGGCAGGATCGACATTCTCGTCAACAACGCCGGAGGAGATATCGGCCGGCACTCGCCCCGACCCGATCCCAACGACGGGGTCTTTATCAAAGCCGAAGACGTCGACTGGGTGATCGCGATCAACCTCAACGGGACGATCCACACGTGCCGCGCCGTCGCTCCGATCATGATGGAGCAAAAATGGGGACGGATCGTCAACGTCTCGTCCGTGGCCGGGCTCGTGCCGGTGCAGACGGGCATGGTGTACGGCGCGGCCAAGGCGGCGATCGTCCACTGGACACAAAGCCTAGCCAAGCAGCTCAAACCGTACAACATTACCGTCAACGCCATCGCCCCCGGCCCGACCGTCGGCGGGCGCTTTCTCGCCACCCGCGAGGTCGCCCAGGAGCTGCTCGAGCGGACAGAGGGGCTGGACCGACTTGGGCGCCCGATCGACCAAGCCAAGGTGATCGAATTTCTCGTCTCCCCATTGGCCGACTGGGTTTCGGGGCAGACGATCGCGGTGCACGGGGGTTAGTTTACGATCGACCAGGCCAAAGTGACCCGCGGTTTGAGTCACCTGCCCGCTCGACCTGGGCCAAAGGGCACGTCTGCTCGAAAGGCACTGACGAAAGGTTCCTCGTAGGGTCGAAACGGCACCATGTCGGCAATCTCCTGCAACCGTTCCATGACTGCGGGATCTAAAGGACCCGCTTCAACCGCACGCACGTTTTGCTCAATCTCTTGCACGGATTGAGACCCAGTCAGGACCATCGAGATATTCGGGTCGCTGTAGACTGCCCACCTCATAGCGAGCTCAGGCAGGGGAATGTCGATTTCGTCAAGCAGTTCGTAAAGGGCTTTAAACTGGGCCCTCCGTGGCGGACTCAGGCGTCGCGCTCCATTGGCGAGTGCTTCATCGTATCGTGCCGCCAACCATCCCTGCTGAAGAGGCGAGCCGATGATGATACCCATATTCTGCCGGATCGCCTCCGGAATCAGAGCGATGCAGGCCTCCCGCCAAAGTGCGCTGTAATTGCACGCCGTGAGCACAACATCGTACCGGCCCGTAGCGATGATAGGAACGATTTCATAAGCGGTCGTTCCGCCTAGGCCTGTGTACCGAATCAAACCTTTGGATTTTAAGTCATCCAAGACATCGTTGACCGGTCCATGGAAGTGGTCGTAGTCGTCCCACCAATCGTATAGTCCGGGCCGATCGGGCTCGTGGATGATCAGAATATCAATGTAGTTCCGGCCAAGGGCCGCCAAACTTTCCTCCACGGATTGCCGCAACTGATCGGCGTTCTTGGGATCAAAAGGCTCCGGCCGCCCACCCAACTTGGTCGAGATAACGATTGGCCCTTCGATCCCCTTTAGCGCTTGTCCGAGCACGGCCTCGCTGCTCGCATTTCCGTACACGGGCGCCGTATCGAAATAGTTGATGCCAAGGGACACGGCACGGCGCACGACGGCTTTTGCCTCCTCCCCTCGCTCGGCGAAGGCGCCGGCAGTTCCCAATCCTAGCGCGCTGACTTCGATGCCTGTTCTCCCTAATACACGTCTTGGCAACATCGTAATACCCCAATCTTTTGTTCGTTTCAAAGTCGCGCTCTATAGCGGCGGCGCTGAGCGCAAACAGGTTCGTCGTGCATCAGTTCACCGTAGCTTGCATTGAGCACCTGCATCTCGAGTGCCGGCCGCTCGGCAATCGCCCATGTCACAAAGTCTTACCCCAAGTGCTTCACGGAGACCGCGGCGCGCGTCCGCTCCAAATTCTCGAGGCTTTGGTCGTAGTTGCGCTGGGCGACGGCGACAAAGAGGATGTCGACGACGCTCGCCTGGGCGATCCGAGAGGACGTGGCCGCGCTCCGAAAGACCGGCTCATGGGCGGCCGTGTACAGTTTGACGTCGCACACCTCGGTGACCGGCGCGTCAAAGTGGTTGGTGATGCACATCGCGGTCGCCCCTGACGCAGACGCTATCTTGAGGGCTTGAATGATCTCGGCGGTCGTGCCCGAATGCGTGATGCCGATCGCCACGTCGCCCGGACGGAGCAACGCCGCCATGGCGTATTGGAGATGGGGATCGATAAAGGCGTTGCACCTCCGCCCGATGCGCAGAAACTTCTGCTCGCCGTCGAGCGCGACCAACCCCGACGCGCCGACCCCGTAAAAGTGAATCGTCCCCGCCTTCTCGAGTGCGTCGACGGCTCGCTCCAGCTCGTCATCGCTTAAGGTGCGCAAGGTGTTTTCAAGGGCGTTGACGTGCATCTGGATCACCTTGCCCTTCACCTTTTCGAGATCGTCGGATGGGTCGAGCTCGCCATAAGTAGGCCGCTGCGGCAGCCCCGACTCGCGGGCGAGCGCGATCTTAAACTCCTGATAGCCGGAGTATCCCACCTTTTGGGTAAACTTCACAACCGTGGCGTCACTGACGTCGCTTCTGCGAGCGAGTTCCGTGACGGGTAAATTTACTACCTCATCGGCGTGAGCGAGTATGTACTCCGCCACTTTCCGCTCGGACGGGCGTAGCTTGGGAAAGAGCCCTTGAATGCGCAGTAGGGCCCTAGGGGTCTCAGGGCGATCCGGCATAGCGATCCTCCCTATCAAACAAACGCAGTTTCTAAAATCTACCTCTTTCTCTTTCGACTCGATTAGAAACATTTCCTCGCGTTGTCGTGAGATTGGAGGGGAAATATTACTGTGATTCGGAACCGTCTGCCGCGCATACGTAGGAGCTCCCGTCCCTTGGTCGAATACTGTGGGACGAAGGGGGTCCCGACG
>CAYRIY010000034.1:0-30515 GCA_964424335.1 uncultured Clostridia bacterium | reverse complement strand
CGATGCCAACGAGCACGTACCGCTCGAAGTCGGGTACCTGAAGCTGTTCGAGGCAATACTCCCGGGTCGCGTCATCTCGAATGGCGTCCAGAAAAGCATCTTGATCGCGAATCACCCACGCGGACCCATGCGGTAGCGGTACGGACGCGCACGATTGCATGTCATACGCATGCACGTCGTGCAATTGAGTCATGTTGGCTTCCCAGTCGAAGTCCCAATCGTCGTCTTCCCAGCCCCACCAGTCGTCCCAGTAGGAGGGCTCCTCCACGTCCGGTCCTAGATCGAGCGATATCGTATATTCACCAAAGACCTGACCGTCCACGGTAGTCGCCTGGACGAAATACTCCCCCGAATAAGGCAGCCTCGCGAACACTTCGGCCGACTCGCCGTCGTAGACGTCGTAACTCTCCCGGATTACGTTCCATTCCGCGTCCATCAAAATCAGGTACGGCACGAAGTCCGACGAGTTCATCTCAATCAAAGCGCCGTCACCGGCTGCGCCCCAAAAGGCGTAGATATCCGCGGGAGCGCCCGAAGGAACGCCGTACATGGTCCCAATCCAATCACTTGCGTCCAAGGTCGCGGTCTTGTGCGCCTCTGGAGCGAGCGACTCGATCGCTCCTTGCTCAAATGACCTCTCGTGCCGCACAACCTCGGTCGTAAACTCAAGCGTGACCTCGGGCGCCTCGTCCATCGTAAAGATCATCCGTCCTACTTGGTTGCTATGACCGCCCCAAGGAAAGTCGTCATGCACCAGCAGGAGTCGATGGGTACCCTCAAGCGCCATTGCTGAAGGAAGTGACGCGGCGACCACAGATTCGAGGCACTCGTCGATCCAACGCAAATATGTATCGAACGATGCGGTCTCGTCCGGCTCTTCCATACACCAGGGCAGCGGCTCGACGCGTTCGACGGCGCTCTCGAGTCGGCCTCGATACGTCTCGAGGATGGACGCAACGGGCGGAGCCATTGCATCGGGCCGCAGGGCCTGTTGGTACTCCCCGGTGACGGTGAACGTGCCGTGGCGAAGCTCGAGTCCTTCAAATCGGGGATCGTCGCTGACGCGAGTAACGGATTCCCACCGCCCGCCGACTTCGATCGGGTCCGCGGGAGCATCGGCGGGCGAGGTCATCCATTCCCTCAGCCAGTCGAGTGAAACCCCAAGATCGTACGCCCACGAGGGCATTTCCCCATCTTCCCACACCGACTCGGAGGGCGCAAGGTGGAGCACGCCTTGCCAAGGGGGCAGCGCGACGGGGCGCAAGGTCGACCGGTCCAACGCCATCGCCTCGACGAGGAGTCGCCCTTCACCGAAGTCGCCCGGGTCGAGCACCGTGTACCGGGCGTAGACAGCAAATTCGAATTCCTCGATTTCGCCTAGCTCCTCCGAAAGGTCATCCCCGCCCACGACCTCGGTTCGCACGCTGCTCGTGATCAAGTACCCTTGCGAAGCGCCAGGGGGCGCCTTGACGATCGGGTACAGAGCAATGGCCCCGGGATCTACACTGCTCGCGCCGCGGTCAGTCTCCGCGCCGAGCGCGATGCATGTGCTGACAACCAGTGAAACTGCGATCGCGACCACCATAATCGGTAAGCGTAAATACGTCGCCTTCTGCCACTCTGATCTCCTCATCCCACTGCCCCCGTTCAATCTTGATTGCCATTGATATGCCCGCTTTGACGTTGCCAATTCTAAAAACCCACGTTTGATGCGCACCTTTTTCCCCGACTTTAATGGTCGGCCCTTCCTCCGATCGACACCTTCCACCTGCTGGGCAAGGTGTACGAAATGCCGGAGCCAAAGCTGCGCCGACGCCTGGACGAGCTCGTCGAGACGTTTGCGCTCAGTACAAAAAACCGCCGCTCCCCTTTGAATGAGCGGCGGTTTCTTGTGCGTCACTGTCGTGACCAATTTTGATCGATTTGTGACCGACCTTAGAGCGGAAGCTCGACGGTCTCCTTGGTGTCGATTGCCTTGTTCACGGCGAGGGTGAGCTCAAGCGAGCGCACGCCATCTGCGTAGCTGCTCTTTACGCCGGCGGGATTCTTGGCCTTGACGGCATCGATAAACGCTCGATCCGCCTCGTTCTGGTAGTCGTTCTGGATGCGCCAGACCGACGTTTCGCCGTTTCGGGCAACCGTGACCGAGCTGCGCAAGCGGTAATTGATCGTCGTATTCCGGCAGAAGATGTCGAGGCCGTTCGGCACGTTTTGGCCGGTCTTGAGGAAGCACCCTGAGAAGATCGTTCCGATGGCGCCGTTCTCAAAGACCAAGTTGGCTGCCGATGCGTCCTCGGTGTCGTACCCTTCGAACTCGTCGATGAGGCCCCGCATGCCGACCGCCTGGACCGCCTTGACCTCGCCGACGAGGTAGCGGGCCATGTCAAACACGTGCGTGGTCTGCTCGACAGCTTGTCCGCCCGACATGTGGCGCTTCCGCCACCATGCGACGCCGGGAACTCCGCCCAGCCAGTAGCCCATCACCAGACCGATTTTCTCTTTGGCGAGTTCGTCTTTCAAGCGACCGATGACGTCGATGTACCGCTCCTGGTAACCTACGGACGTGACCAGGTTGCGCCTTTCGATCTCGGCCACGAAGTCGCGCGCCTCACTGAGGTCGAGGTGGACGGGCTTTTCGACAAACATGGCGAGGTTGCGCTCGATGGCGAGCTTTTCCGGCTGTCCGTGCGCGAACGGCGGAATGCAGATGTAGACTGCGTCCAGCTCGTTTTCGTCCAGCATTTTGGCCGCATCCGTGTACGCCTTGGCGCCAAACTTGTTCGCTGCGTCCTGCACGGTCGCCTCGCTCACGTCCGCAAATGCGGTGAGCGCGACGTCCTCCATCTCGGAGAGGCGTTTCATATGTCCTCGAGAGATGCCTCCGGTTCCGATGAAGCCGACTCTTACCTTAGCGATGGTCGTTCCCTCCCAAAATCAATAACGCTTGAGTGATTCTCCAAAGAAAGCAGTCCACCTTGAAGAGATAAGTCTAAAATTACTGCGGCATGAGAGGGATCTCCACCTGGGCCAATTTGATCGGTCGATCGCTACGCCAGACAGGCGGCGGAAATGATCGTGGCGGCCGCCACCGCGAAGTTTTTCAGGAAATGGGACATCTCGTTGGCCCGTTGCTCTGCATCGCGCTCGGTCCAAAACCGGTGCGCCATCACAGCCGCCAAAACGAGAAAGACCGAGACGATCACGGCTCCGAACATAACGTTGAAGAGGAACATGTGCGTCAGCCCTCCCACAAGGAGCGCCGCCCCGGTGACCAAAACGGCCACTTTAGGAAAAGGAACGCTCTTGCTTTCGGCGTACTCGGTCAGCGACTTCAGGTTTAAGAAGTGGTTTACCCCGTGATAGATGAAGAAGATCGACAGCACGATGCGAGCGGCTTCCGTGACCAATTCCATCCCCAATTACCTCCCTTTGTGGTAGGCTAGGCGGCTTGCCCTTTAAGGTACAAGCTCCTAGTTGTCCCTTGCCGTCACCTAACCTTATGCGTCGTGGAAACGAGACATGACGCCGGCAAGAACGCAAAAAAACCGGGGCAATTGCGCCCCGGTTCGGGAATGGAACCATGACGAGCGATCGAGGTTGGGCCGCCAAGTGCGAGACTCCTCGGCTCGCCTACGACCCAATGAGTTTGAGCAACTCCTCCGTCTTTTGCTCCATGAGGGCTCGATCGCCACGGCTTTCCACATTGAGGCGCAGGAGCGGCTCCGTGTTGGACTTGCGCACGTTGAAGCGCCAGTTTTCAAATTCCATGGAAACGCCGTCCGTGCGGTCAACCACGAGCGCCTCGCTGCCGTAGCGCTCCTCGACACGGCCGATCGCGGCGTCGGGATCCGACAACGTCCGATTGATCTCGCCGCTTACCGGGTATCGCTCGACTCGGTCTTCGATCATCTTTGAGATCGGACGGCCGTCCTTGGACATCAGGTCTGCAACGAGCAGCCAAGGAATCATCCCGCTATCACAGTAGCTGAAATCTTGGAAGTAGTGGTGCGCGGACATTTCGCCCCCGTACGCTGCCTGTTCGAGCCGCATGCGCTCCTTGATAAAGGCGTGGCCCGTCTTGGATTGAACCGGACGGCCGCCCATGGTTTGAATGATGTCGATGGTGTTCCAGGTGAGGCGGGGGTCGTAGATGATCGTCGCTCCCGGCTTCTTCTCCAACATCGCCTGGGCGAGGAGCCCCACGACGTAGTACCCTTCGATGAATCGCCCCGCTTCGTCAAAGAAGAAGCAGCGGTCGAAATCGCCGTCCCATGCGATTCCAAGATCGGCGCCGACGTCCCGAACGAGTTTCGCCGTCGCCTCGCGGTTCTCAGGGAGAAGCGGGTTGGGCACGCCGTTTGGAAAGGCGCCGTCGGGCTCTTCAAATACCGTGTGGATTTCAAAGGGCAGCTCTTTGGCAAGGCGTTTCAAGATGGGTCCTGCGCAGCCGTTTCCCGGATTGCACGCGAGTTTTAGCGGCCTTAGCGCGTCCTTGTCGACGTATTCGAGGAGGCGTGCAACGTACTGCTCCGTCGTGTCGATCTCGACGGTCCTGCCTCGATACGGGGACCGCTCAAACTCGCCTCGGCTTGCAATCGCTTCAATCTCAAATAGGCCGCTGTCTCCGCTGATCGGCTTTGCCGCCTCGCGCACGAACTTCATTCCGTTGTACTCCGGCGGGTTGTGACTTGCCGTCACCATGATCCCGCCATCGAGGCCGTGGTGAAACGTGGTGAAGTACACTTGTTCCGTGCCGCACTGCCCGATGTCGAGGACGTCGACGCCGGCGTCGTTCAGCCCAGTCGCAAGAGCAGCCGAAAGCACGACGCCCGACGGGCGCACGTCGCGCCCCACGACCACGCGCTTTGGCCGGACGACTTCGGCGTACGCTCTGCCGATGCGGTACGCAGTGGCCTCATCTAACTGATCCGGGACGATGCCCCGCACGTCGTACGCCTTAAAACAAGACATGGTGTCCAAACGCTTTGAACCGCCCGTCGTCAATGATCCGTCACCTGCTTCTCATTGTGGGTTGTGGGATATGGGTTACTGGTTGGCGCGCACCTTGCGCCAGTGGTATCGATAGATCGGGAGCGCAATCACGATGTACGCCGCAGCGTTCACAAGGCGCTGCCAACGCCAGTAATTCGCTCGCGCCCGCTCTTCCGCTTCGATCCGATCGAGCTCTTCCCGGGCCATTGCGGCAATCTCATCGTCCGTGGCCTCCGGGTACTCGGCGGCTAACCTCATCTTCAGCTCAGTTTCGCCCATGACGCTTGGATAACGGTACAGTTGCGAGCTTGGTTCAAAGAGCGCGGTCGTCGCGCCCACGAGTTGAAAAAGCCCTATGACGACCAAGATCAGCATGACGAAGCTGACTGCGTAAAAGTAGATTTCCCTAAGCGAAACGCTCAAAAAAAGCTCGACCTCCCATCTGAATTGAGGGATTCCGCTTTGACCATGATTGGCCGCACGGGCGCTCAAAACCTTTAGTATTTGGCTCTGCCTCATGGGCTGCACTCGGGAACCCGAGGCATGCGGCAGGGATACCCGAAGCAAGCTTAGAAGAGGTGTGTCGGCCTCTCAGGCATTCGCCCAGGGGCCAAATCATCGCTGTTTGTAGGTGCTAAACATGCGTCAAGACACGAGTGTGCTCTTTGTGTGCCTCGGAAACATCTGCAGATCCCCGATGGCTGAAGCCGTAATGCGGGACGCCGTCGCCAAGGAGGGGCTCGACTGGGTGCAGGTCAGTTCGTGCGGCCTTGGCGACTGGCACGTCGGGCAGGCTCCCCACCGAGGCACCCGCCAGATCCTGAGGCAACAGGGCATCTCCGACGAAGGCCTGAGCGCCAAGGTGATGTCGAGCGACGAAATACTCAGGCACGATTACATCGTTGCGATGGATCACGCAAACGTGCGTGAGCTCGTCGCCCGCGGCGTGCCGCAAGGGCGCATCCGCCTCCTTTGTGACTTCATCCCGGGCAAAGAGGGCGAGGAGGTCTCCGATCCCTACTTCCACGGACATTTCGACCAGACCTATGCCCTGGTAAAGGACGGGGTGCGAGGGTTGATCGACGCCATCAAGAAGGACGGGGCCGGTCGGTGAGCGACCGGAAAGGCGCCGAGGCGGCGATCCGGGCCCTGCTCATCGAGGCTAAGGCCGGTGACCTAGGCGATGTTGGCGACCCGGTCCGGATTTCACCGCTGTCCGGTGGATCGATCAACCAGGTTTACCGAGTCGAAACGACGGCTGGAAATACGCTCCTGGCAAAGCTGCGTCCCGATGCCCCTCCCGGTTTCTTCAGCGCCGAGCGAATTGGGCTCGAGACCTTGCGCCAACCGGACGCGCTCGTCATTCCTCACGTCTTCGCGGCGTCGAAAGAGGGCATCCTGATGAAATGGCTCGAGCCCTCGCCGGAGCGCGAAGCGGCTGTGGCCGAGACGCTCGGCCGCGCCCTCGCGGCGATTCACAGGCATACAGCGCCCGCGTACGGCTTTGAGTCCGACAACTTCATCGGCCTCTTGCCCCAATCAAACGACGTCAACCCAAGTTGGACCGCATTTTACCGGGATCGACGCCTCGCGCCACAGTTTCGGCTCGCCCGGCAACTGGGCCGCATGACGCCCGAGCGCGACCGCATGGCAGCCCATCTCCTCGATCGGCTGAGCCGCTGGATCGACGAGAGCGATGTCGGCCCCTCACTCATTCACGGCGACCTTTGGTCGGGCAATTGGATCGCCTCCGTAAAAGGGCCCGCCCTGATCGACCCCGCCGTGTACTACGGGGACCGCGAGGTCGACCTTGCGATGGCCCGCCTCTTTGGCGGATTTCCCGACCGCTTTTGGAGCGCCTACGCCGAAGCGTGGCCGCTCCGGCCAGGCTGGGAAGAGCGATTGCCCCTGTATCAACTCTACTACCTGCTGGTCCACCTCAACCTCTTCGGCGAAAGCTACGGTCCGTCCGTGGACCGCATCTTGCGGAGGTACGCCTCCTAGCCGCCATTGGGGCTCATTACAGTTGGCGGACATCCACGGGCGCTTCAGGCCCCTCGGTCACCCGGATCGGGTTCTTTAGCGGTTGATGCGCGATGGATGCCGTCACCTCGACGACGTCGCCAGTGCGGAGCGTTACGCCGTCCGAAAAGCTGAGCGCCGACGCTCCAAAGTAGTGCAGGTGTACGTCCCCGGGCCGGCGGAACATCGAATACTTGAAGTGGTGATGTTCCATGTTGGCAATCGTGTGGGTCATGTTTGCCTCACCGGTGCGGAATGGCGCCGACCATACGGTCTCGCCCCCGCGCACCACGCGCACATGGCCGGTCACGTCCTCCGGCAACTCACCGACGTAGAGCTCGGGTCCGAGGGAGCAGTTTCTGAGCTTGGAATGGGCGAGGTATAGGTAGTTTTGCTGCTCCATCACATGGTCCGAAAACTCGTTTCCGACCGCATAGCCGACTCGGGCGACGCTGCCGTCGGGCCCGATCACATAAACTCCGACGACTTCCGCTTCGTCCCCGCCGTCCAGGGCGAAGGCCGGGATCTCGAGCGGCTGACCGGGCGGCACGATGCATTCACCGTTCCCTTTGTAAAACCACTCAGGCTGTACGCCGACCGCCCCGGGCTCGGGCTTGCCGCCATCCATGCCCCACTGAAACATCTTCATCGAATCGGTGAGCTCTGCCCCGTCGCCCTTTTCCTTTGCGTGCATGGCGTTTCTCGCCATCGCGCTGCCAAGGTGATTGAGTCCTGTCCCCGTGACGTATACGTGGGCAGGATCCGGGTGATCGATCGGCGGCAGGATCCGCCCCTCATCATAGGCTCTGACGTAATCCTCTTCCCCGTCGAAACCGGCGCTTTGGACCTGAGCCTCGAGGCTTGTCCCTGCGGCAAGCGCCTCCATCGCGAGCGCGTACGCGCTCTCTACCCCTTTGAGGCAAACAAGACGGCTCCCGTCCTCGCTTACCACTGCCACGCGGCGGTTGCCATCGACGTCCTTCAATTGAACGAGTCGCATTCTATATCCACGTCTCCCCTATTTTCCAAAACGTTGCGAGTCACCCACTGGGTGGTTCGAACTCATCGGCACAGCAATGAGCGGGCCACTCCGTTCGAGGTTCGGCGAGATCATCGTTTCATCCTCGTGTTCCAGTCGTTATGCTTCGGGAAGCGGTACGTGGTTTGTGCGCGCGCCCCGCCGACTCGCACCTCGCCATGCCTTGCGATACCCTCCGGATCGCATTCGACGCCCCCGGACTCAAATCCAAATACATCGACCAAAAACCGGTGGGCGGCCGGAATGTCCCGGTAGACCAATACCGGGATCGCCTCGACAACCGATGACATGAAAAGCCCTCCTCGAGCGTTTGGTGTTGGTCAACGCGCATTGACGCCTCGAGTATAGACCGGGGATTGAAATGTCGTCTTGTAAAAAAGTGACCTTGCGAGATTGCAGCGTTGGGATTGTAATGCCCCAGCGGCGATCGCCGTTTACGGCTCGAAAGAGTTTGATCATTGCCCCGGCTCCGATCCAAAAGACAGGCCAATCCACTACCCAAATGTATCGAGATGCCTGAAGCCTGACTTTGAGGGGCCGCGTCATCGGTGCCGCAAGCCTTGAGCCTATCGTACCGGGGCTACGGATTCTCCCGGGATCAAGTCGCTGGGTACGATGAGCTGGGTCGGCGTTTCTCTTGGCTCTTGAGTGATGGAAAGGAGCGTCTCTACCGCCATTCGTGCTCCATCGTGAAGTCTTCTCACGACCAGCGTTAGGCGGGGCCGCCACGCTTGGAGGATTGGACTGTGCCCCATTGAGATGATTGAAAGGTCATCGGGCACGGAAAGCCCCAGGTCGCGCATGCGGTTCAGCACGCGCACTCCCCCTTCCGCATCGGCGACGAAGAGCGCAGTCGGGCGATCCTGCCGCGCCAACATCCGGTCGACGACATGTTCAAGCTGCAACCCGCTCTCGTCTCCGAATACCATTTCGTCGCGAACGAGCCCGTGCTCCTCGATAAAGGCTCGATACGCTTCGACCCGATCCACATGGTCGGGCTCATTGGAGTCTCGCCTGAGGAATCCGATTCGGCGATGACCGAGGTTGAATGCATGTGTCAGCGCTTCCTTGATCACCTCGGCATTGTCGCACCAGACCCAGTCATCGGTCGGCGCTCCCCGCCCAAAGACGAGGTACGGGACTTCCGCCGCGCGCAGATCCGTGCATATCCTCGGGCTATGGGTTCCGTGCACGACGATGACGCCCCGCACGCCCATGTGCATCACAAATTGACGCCAGTACGCCTTCGCCTGCCCGGGTCTCATCTCGGGAAGACGGTCTGTACGAAGGATGCTGACGTGATAAGGGCCCGAGCCGTCGATTACGCCATCCAATGTGCTAGCGGACCAGTTGGCCCGCGCCGTAAATCCCATGGGCACTACGAGTGCAATCGTGCGCTCGTGGCGCTTCATGGAGTTGGGGAGGTACCCAAGCTCCTCAACCACCGCAAGCACGCGTTCGGCACGCTTTGCATCGACGCGCTGTGTTCCATTGAGCACGCGTGAGACTGTACTTGGCGACACGCCTGCCCGGCGCGCTACTTCACGGATGTTGATGGCTAGGGCCCTCCCCTCTGTAGGCGTTAGTTATCTCTTTTAGCCCGTTATTGTGCGTCCCTCTCCTGGAGCGCGACTCGCAGGAGGTCCGCCGCCTGCTCTACTCCGATCTCCGGAGCGACGTTGCCGGCAACGACTTGGGTTAGTATCCTGGTCGCTTCGGCCGGCCAGATCACGCCCGGCGGCGCCAGCAATCCCTGGTTCATGGCGTACGTTTCGCCGGCAAGGAACGGCGTGTAATCGTAAGGAGGCGTCGATGAGGTCACGTACCGAAGCGCCGACGAGCGGAGGGCCGTGGCAAACCCTCGAGCCGCCCAAGCGTCCTGTACTTCTTCGGACATCACGTGCAGGATGAAGTTCCACGCTTCGTCGGCTTGAGCGGTCGTACTGCTGATTGCGAGGGTGTTCATGTTCAGCACGCCGACCGATCCTGCGCGTCCGGCGGGTACGGGCGCGGCCCTCCATTCAAAGGAGTCGCCGATCGCGTCCGGCCATACGTTGGCAATCGCACGCCAGCGAATGTCCATAGCGCTTCCGCCGTTAGGAAAAAGATCGTTTCCAGTCATCGTAAAGATCCCGCGCTGCGTGAGATCCTGCAACCAAGAGAAGACCTCGATCCCTTCGGGGCGGTCCACGACAACCTCAGTGCCCTCTCGATTAAAGAAGGAGCCGCCGTTGGTGGGCAGCAACACGCGCATCGTCCACAGTCCTTGCGCGGCGCTCAGGCCGTACCGCTCGGGCGTCCCGTCCCCGTCGTTATCTTTGGTGAGGCGCGTTGCCGCCTCCGTGATTTCAGCATAGGTCATCGCGTCTTCGATCCGGGGACCAGGTACGGCGAGACCCGCTTCCTCGAAGGCATTTACGTTGATCCACGTCCCACCGATCCGGTAGCCACCGCCCTCCGCCGGAAATCCGTAGCGAACGCCATTAACGGTCGAGGCGTCAAACATCGGAAGGTAGAGCGACTCGTCGACGTCGCGCTCGTAGTACATATCGAGCGGGAGCATTCCGTTAGCACGTGCGAAGTTGGCGATGTGGGCTCCTTCGACCATGAACAGGTCAGGAACCGTACCGGCAGCGATCCATACCAAGAGTTGCTCGTGGTAGTTGCCCGAAGGTGTCACAATTTCAAACGTCACGCCGGTTTTCTCCGTGTACGACTTCATGGCGAATTCGAGCTGATCCGGGATGGATCCCCAGCCAGGCGCAATCGAGAGGGTCTTGGCGGCCGCGCCACTTGACAATAGCGCCGACACAATGCCAAGCGTCAATACAAAAGCAACGGTACGACTCCACACGTACTTCATCGTTCATTCCTCCTTGGCTGTAAGTTCACCACTTACCTGCTGAACCTTCGGTTGCTGCGGTTGCTGCGGTTGCTGCGGTTGCCCCGTGTGCTCCAATGGTCGTGAAACAGTTTCACGATGACGAGAATTCGAGGCGAAACCTTTGAATCCTTCGCAATCGTAAAGAATCCTCGGGATTTGAAATGAGCTAATCCGCCCTTTGCAAGTGCCACAGGACACCACTCTTAAAGCCCGAGCCCTTTTCCCCAAGTCAAACATGACGACTCGTCCGATAAATACCCGGTACCTCATTAGATGAATGGTTCTGCCACCACCGTCCGCTTCAGCTCGATGGAATGACCTGCTAGACAGCGCCGAGATTTTCCAATAGCTGTGCTTTGCGACACGGGGCGCGACTTGAGAGCACTTTTCGAATTGATGCGCCCGTTGACAACTAACCGGTATCCAAATGCGTTTCCATTCGACGGTGGCAGTCGATCCCTCCGGGCTTTACGCAGGGCTTTTTTCAAGGCGTTACCGTTGGACGGAGGCGGTCGAGTCCATCGGGATGGCTTTCTTCCCTTCGTCCGGGAAATGCCTACAAGTTCACGCCGCCTTGGCCGCGGCATCCGACCAAGCAAATCCTGAACGCTTTAATCCCAGCTATCCGAGGGCAGTAATTCGAGTCTTGATCCCGTACATGCGACCTCTCGACGGTTGTGGTCATTATTCGGATGAGGTCGCCGCGCGGGGCCGTCATTCATCTGGGACTCGGGGACGAAACAACATTACCGCGTAAAGTCCAATGAAACGCACTCGAGTGGACTGAACCCATTGACATTCAGATCACTCACTTTCTGAGCTCCAACACAAACTACAAGAATAGGACGCAATCCGAAAAGTAACCGCTACCTCAGTAGACGAAGGGGTCGGCCTGATCCACCCACTTCATCTCGACGGAATGACCTGCTAGAAAGCGACGGGATATTCGAACGGCTCTGCTCTGGAACACAGGGCGCGACTTGAGAGCACTATTCGGATTGCAGTGCCCACCGACGGACAGGTTGTGTCCCAAGGCGTTTCCATCCAACGGTGACCGTCGGTCCCGCCGGGAGTCTCCTCCAGAGCGTTGACTACGGCGCCATCGGCCGACGGCGGGCGATCCCACCGGGGTGTTCCCGACCCTTCGTCCGGGAAATCACCGGAAGTTCACGCCGGCTTGGCCGCGGCATCCGACCAAGCAAACCCCGAGCGCCTCAACCCCAGCTATCCATGGGCATTCATGCGGGCCGTGATCCAATGCATGCGGCCTTTCGACGGCTGCGGTCATTATTCGGATGAGGTTGCTGTCGAGGGGCAGTCTTTCCTCAAGCCGGGGGGACATTCACGGTGGTGAGAAAGTATCGAGAAACGCGCCCGCGTGGTCCAAATTCCATAGGCATCCAGCGTGGTCAAACTCGATCAGAAGAACTCCGGATTTGACATTTGCTAACCCGAGTTTCGTAGGCCCGCTGGAGATCACTCACTTTTTGAGCTCTAACTCAAATCTGCCAACCAAAATGCGATGCAATCCGAATAGTAACCGCTACCTGCCCCATCCGTCCGCTTCGCCTCGACGGAACGACCTGCTAGAAAGCGCCGGATTTTCGACCAGCTCTGCTCTGGGACACGGGGCGCGACTTGAGTGCATTTTCCGGATCGTGGTGCCCATCGACGACCAGGTCGATTCCCATGGCGTTTCCGTCCAACTGTAGCAGTCGGTCCCGCCGGGAGTTTCCCCCAGGGCGTAACCTACGGCGTCATCGGCCGACGTTGGCAGGGGATCTCGCGGACGTGCTTCCTACCGGTCGTCCGGGAAATGCTCGCAAGCTCACGCCAACTCGATTGTGGCATCCGACCATGCCAGTGCTGGACGCTATAACCGCAGCTACACATGGGCGGTAGTTCAAGTCTTGGTCCCACGAGTGCGACGCATTGCAGGCTGTGGTCATTGTTCGGACGAAGCCGCACAGTCGATTCTCGCCAAGCCCCTTGAGCGCACATTAGCCGCGGCGTGAACCCACAAAGTGAGAAGCCCGGAGGATCTGGAGAAAAATGGCGCTTCGTATCCGATCGGGACTTGACCGCCCCATGGGAGCCACGATAGGCTTTTTTGTAATAGCCGTGGGCCGAGATCAAGGCGAATCGAGGGATGGCGGTGGGCGCGCCAGGTGAAGTCTGGGTGGGCATGGGAGCATTCTTTGGATACTACGCCGCCATGGCTGCTCTGCTCCCGATCATCAAGGTCCTCTTTAAGGTGCCGGGGGAGCTTTTTCGGAAGATGCTTCACATATCATGCGCCATGTCCGTCTTCGTCCTGCTTTACGCACTTGAAACATGGTACCTAGCAGCGCTCGTGGTCCTTGTGTTCGCCTTGGTCGTGTATCCGGTGCTTGCCCTTGCCCAGCGATACCCCATCTTTATGAAGACGCTCGAAGAGCGACGCACCGGTGAGATTAAGTCGAGCCTCGTCATTCTCTGCCTGATGATGGCCACGCTGATCGCGATCTTTTGGGGAGCATTCGGGCCCGAGTGGAAGTACGTGATCGTCGTTTCGATCATGGCCTGGGGATTTGGGGACGCCGCGGCCGCTCTGGTCGGAAAGGCGTGGGGCCGCCGGCGAATACGCCTCTCATGGGTGGAAGGGCCAAAGACGATGGAAGGCACGCTGGCGATGTTTGTCTTCGCCGCATTGGCGATTGCGGCAACGCTCGCGGTGTCCACGGCGTTTCCGCTACGTGTCTGCCTTGCAATCGCGATCCTCACAGCTCCCGTCTGCGCCTTGGTGGAACTCATCTCCCGCAGAGGAAGCGACACGATCACCGTGCCGTTTGCAGGAGCGGCATCGGTGTTTATCCTCGTAAACCTGCTCGCGACCGGATAGCCTGATGTCCAACGCTCAAATGCCGACAAAGCAAGCCAGAACACTGCTCACATCGTTGCTGCTCAGCTCTCCCGGGCCGATCGTGACGGGAATCGCCGCCGCGACCAGCCAGTCCGCGACCCAGCTCGCCGATTTTATTCGTCGAACGATGGAGCTCGTCGCGCTCTTCGTCGCCTGGTGGGTGTATCGCAAGCGAGAGGGCCGGCCAAGCGACGACGCGCTCCGGCTAAGGCTCGAGCGGATGGCAAACGTGAGCGTGACCGCATCGATGGCATGCTCCGGAGTCGCCATGCTCATAGTAGGGACCTATCGATTGTTCGTCTATTCGCCAAGCGGCAACGTTACGCTGGGACTGGCGATCGCCGTGATGGGAGCATTGGTCAATGCTGCGTTTTGGTGGCGATATCGAGGTTTTCTCCACCATTCGTTCGATGCCGTCATCGACGGTCAACGAAGGCTCTACCGCGCAAAGACGCTCGTTGACCTGTGCGTCGTGATTGCCCTTGCAACGGTGGCCATCGTTCCGACCCATCCGGCCACGCGCTACGTCGATGCAGCCGGATCGATCATCGTGTCCGGCTACTTGCTTTACCAGGCATTCGCCGCCGCGCAGCAAAGCAGGCGCCCGGAGCGAGATTGGGCCCGGCCGCACAGTTAAAGACGGTTCGCCCTCAAAGACCCTTGCGCATCACCTGAAACCGGCGCGTCACCGTGAAGCCGGCCCTGGCGTATAGGTGACCAGCGGGCGATCCCTCCGCCGTCCACAAAAACCAGGCGCCGTGTAACCCGGCCGCCTTCATTGCCTCGAGCGTGCGATAAAGCAAGACTTTGCCCAACCCCTTCCCCCGCTGGCCGTCATCGACGCCAAAGGGTCCAAAGCGGTCCTGAGCCCCGCCGTAACACCCAAACAGTGAGAACCCCACGATCCGGCCCTGGGGATCAACGGCAATAAACATCTGCTCCCGCGGCACCTTCGCTGTGATCGCCTCGCGCACGGCTCGCCCCCAATCGGGATTAAACCGTTCGTCGGCAAACGTGATGAGTTCGTAGACGCGGCTGGGATCGAGCGTCGCAAATCGGTACCCTTCGGCGACCCGCGCCCGCTCGACCTCACGGACATCTTCGGGCACCGTGAAATCGACGAGGTTTTTGTCCATAGCGACCGGGGAGTATAGCGTTCGATACCCCAGCGATTCCAGGAGCCGAACCGCATTTGGGTACGCGCCGTGGTCCACTCCCGGCCAAAAGTAGTTGGGCGCGTACGGAGAGACGAGCGCAACGCTCCTGCCTTTCGATTTCAAGAACGCCTCCGCCCCGCCCAATAGGCCTGCTCCTACACCTTTTCCACGCCACGTTGGCAAAACGCCGAATGCGGTGATCCAACCCGTCTCGAGCTCGAGATCGGTCCCCTTCATGGGGACCTTTCGCACGATCGCAAGGCAAAACCCTACGACGGAGCCTTGCGCTTCCGCTACGATCAGCCCCTCGGGGTCGAAGTTTGGGTCGCACAACACTTTCGTGATGAAGACGTCCATGTTGATCGGGTCAAAGGCGAGCGAGGCATTCCAGACACTCAAGATGCCGACCTCATCCCCGCCCATAAAGCTCCGCATCGTGACTCGATCGCTCAAGGCCCTAGACCCCCTAAAGCTCAAACCCGGGGATCGACTTGCCCCGCCGCACCCCGGCGCCCCTTGGCATCATCAAGGTCTGTGCGTACTGGCAGTTGGCCAGGCATCCCCGCATCGTCGCCAAGGCCTTGTAGTAGTCGATGTAGCGAAAGCTCGAGATGCCGCCCCGAAACAACTCGTACTGCCGCATCCCCTCGACGTACTGATCGAAGACGTCGGTGATGTCGATGTACACGTCGGGCTGATAGTCGTAAGGGTCCTCCCAGTTTTCGCAATAGTAAAACGCCCACGCCCCATGTGCGGGCAACGCCCGTTTGATCGCGGGAATCGCTGCGTAAAACCTGGCGTCCTCGCTGATCAGGCTCGTGTTGGTGTGGTCTTTGTGAATGCTCTCTTTCCAATGCGTCAAAATGACGGAAGGCTTCACCTCTCGGATGATGTCGCACAAGGCGTACTTCGCCTCATCGTCGGGCTCTAGCTCTCCGTCCCCGTATGGGAGAAAGTAGACGTCCGCGCCAAGCACGTCGGCGGCAGCTTTGGCTTCCCTCTTCTTCTGCTCGGCGTACACCTCGGGAGCGAGCGTCTTGTGTCCTTTCTCCCCAGGCGTCATGTGAACAAAGGTCGCCTTGTGCCCATGGGACGTGTACTTCGCCACGATTCCTCCTGCCATCACCTCGCCGTCCCCGCAGTGTGCGCTGACGACCATGATGTGATGCTGTCTTTCCGACATGTGACCGACCTCCTGGATGGAAAATGCCCCCCCGAGTCGCTGACGCCTCGCGCCGCAGGGACGTGAACGATCAGCGGCTTCGGCACGTCCCGTCATGCTCCTTCCCTGATTCGACCCAAGTAACAAAATTTTATTCATTCTTCAACTCTACCGAGAAAGGATTGCTACCTACCCGTGCGAATTATGGAAACATTGCGGCCATACGTCTGGGAACGCAAACGAATAATCGGGGAGGCGTGACAATGGCTAGGAGAAGGAGAACGTGGTTACTGACGATCACAACGCTTTTGATGGCGTCACTCGCATCGGTAGCCTCATCGGCGGCGCAAACAAAGATCACGATCGCCACACACTTTGAAACCGGCCAAATCGAGTATTTGCAAGCCTACTTCGACGAGTACGAAAGGTTAAACCCCCACGTCACGATCGAGCACATTTCGACACCCTTTGCCGAATTTCTCACGCGACTCGAGGTGCTCCAGGCCTCGGGCGTCGGTCCGGACATCTCCCACCTCTACTCGCTTTGGATGCCCGAGCTTCGCGACGCCGGACTCATCGCCGCGCCGCCTGCTTACGTAACTCAGGAAATCGAGCGCAACTACGTCTCCACCGCCGTCGACGGCGTCTCGATGAACGGGCAAGTCTACGGAATTCCAACCGAGATCAACAACTACGGCCTCGTCTACAACAAGCGACTCCTCTCCGAGCGGGGTTACGCCAACCCGCCGGGAGACTGGGACGAGTTGATCGACATGGCCAAGCGGCTCACCGACCGCAGCCCGGACGGGGCGATCACGCAGGCGGGATACGCATTCCTTAGCGGCTGGGATTCGGCCGTCGTGCACCCGTACTTGTCGCTCCTCTATTCCGATGGGGGCCGACTGTTTGCCGAGGGCAACACCGAGTCGCTCCTGCATACCACCCAGGCCGTGACCGCCTTGGAAAAGCAAGTCCGCCTCTTTGAAGAAGGAGCCACCGACCCGACGGTCAACCTTTGGGGAGGATTCCCGGGCGGCCAGATCGCAATGCTCGTCATGGCTCCGTGGTGGGAGTCGGCTCTAAAGACGAGCATGGGCGAGAGCTTTCAGGACGTCGGCGTCGCCCCCATCCCTGCCGGTGAAGCGGGCAGCAAGAGCATCCTCTACACTTGGTTTTGGGCGGTAAACGACCACAGTCAAAACAAAGAGGCCGCGTGGGATTTCCTGATGTGGCTAAACCAAAAGCGGGCAGAAGGAAACACGTCGAGAATGGGCGAGTACCTCGTCACGCTCGGAATCATACCTTCTCGCTGGGATGACATTCAGAACAATCCCGACCAGCTCTTTGACCAGTACACCAAGCCATTCATCGACTACCTCGAGAGCTCCGTGCCTGAGCCCGTCGTATATGACGGCCAAGCGATCAAAAACATCCTGTGGGCCGAGATCGAAAATGCCTGGCACGGCAGGAAACCCCCGCGCACGGCACTACTGGATGCAAAACAAGCGATCGACATACTACTCAAAGAGCACTATTGATTTAGCTCGTAAGCATGCGAGCGCAGGAACGTAAAAAGCAGGGGCTCCGATTTGGCCCCTGCTTTTTCGCGTTTGATATCGACATCAGAGCTCAGCAAGGTCGCGGTACCCGACCAGCGCTACGCCCTCCTGCTCCGCGTGCGCCCGAATCTCCTCATCAAGGCAGAGCTTGTACTCGATGGCTCGGATATGCCACGAGTTTGCAATTCCTCGAGCCTCGGGATCATCGTCCATCAAGTGGACGATGACTTGCGTCACGCCAGGCCCAAGGCCCGTGATCGCCTGAAGCAGGCTCTCTTTGCGCGTCTTGTAGGTATCTCCATTGACGGATGTGATGAGCCGGTCCAGCACGCGAAAGCCTCGGCGCTCGAAGTCACCAAGTCGCGCCGCCACGATCTTTCCAAGCTCGCTAGCGAGCTGTTCCTCGGTAGGGCGCGGCAGCATGGCCGGGATCCCGTACTCCGCGCTGAGCGCAAGGTACGTCTCAAGAAACTCCGGATGGGCAAAGAGCGTGCCCATGTGCGAGTCGATGTGCGTGGGTCGAACGCCAATGCGAAGGGCTCGCTCGATCTGGGCCCGCGCTTCGATCTCGACCTCGCGGGCCGTGGCGTGCTTTACGACATCCTCCACGCGGCGCCAAAGATACCCCTCGTCGTCGAGAAGCCCGGGCACATGCTCTTTAGGGGCGACCGGCCCCCAGCGGTAATGCTTCCACTCCGAAGTCAGCGTCAGGTGCACACCGACGTCCATATCGGGACGCTCGCTCGCCCACGCCGCAAACTCCGAGAACCACGGGCAAGGTACCATCACGCTCGCTGACGACACCGCGCCGTCTGTCATTGCGTGAATCGTCGCCCGGTTCGCCGAGTGACACATGCCGGCGTCGTCGGCGTGAATGATCAAGTAGCGATTGTGACGGTTCATCGCTGACGCCCTTTCAAGACGAGTGTTACTTTTCCAGGCGGGATTTCAGCCAAGCGAGGCCTTGCGCGTATCCATTCACGGGATCCGGCCCCTCATACTCCACGCCCCACACGCCCGAGTAACCCACTTCCAGCAGGCACTGGAGCGCGTAATCGAGGTCGATTTCGCCATCGCCCAGCGCCAGCCCCTTATATTCGCCCCGAGAGCCGCGCCCGTCCTTGAAGTGCGTGTAGCGGACGTAAGGCGCGATCTTCTTGTAGTAGCGGCGAATCGTGTCGAGGTCGTGACCCATCCACCGATAGTTCATGGTGTCGAGTGTCGCCCCGACATAAGGAGAGCCGACCCGCTCGATCAACTCTACCTGTAAGTCGGCGTCGTTGGTGACGACGCCGTGGTTGTCGACCGCCAAGTGGATGCCGGCGGGCTCGATAAACTCGCGGCAGCGCCTCAGACACTCAGCCATGGCGTCAACCCACTTCTCCTGGGGAACGCTCTCCTTTGGCTGCCCGCCCTCTGTACGCAGGACCGAGACGCCCATCCGCTCGGCGATCTCGCAGACGCGTCGCATTCTCCTGACCTGCGCGTCGACCTCGTCCGGGTCCAGCACGACGAAGTCGTTTCTGGCGCTCAAAGTGCCGACCTTGAGTCCTCGGGATTCGACGGCTTTCTGAACCTGGTCTACCTGCTCGGTGTCGTCTTTTTCGTCCCAGACGTGCGAGATAAAGAGCTCGACGTGGGTAAAGCCCCGTTCGCTCGCATAATCGAGAAACTCGTCAAGGGACATGTCTTTGAAATTGTAGTAAATCAATCCGTACTTAATCATCGCAATCACCCCGGGGTTTAACATGCGCTACCGAATCTCTGTATCCTCTTTGCAGATGATATGATGGACGAGAAACGAAGAAAAACGTGAAGGAACGATCTCCATGTCACGGTTCTCACTATCCGTCCTCGACCTTGCTCCCATCGGTTCCGGCCAGACCTCCACCCAGACGCTAAAGAGCACACTCGAACTAGCGCGCCTTGCCGAACGCCTCGGGTACACTCGCTTTTGGCTCGCAGAGCACCACGGAATGCGAGGCATCGCCAGTTCGTCCCCTGAAGTGCTGATCGCGCACGTCGCCGCGCAGACAGAACGCATTCGGGTCGGCTCCGGCGGCATCATGCTCCCCAATCACGCACCCTTGCGCATTGCCGAGGCCTTTCACACCTTACAAGCGCTCCACCCTGGACGAATCGACCTTGGCATCGGCCGAGCCCCTGGAACGGATCCCGCCACCTCGCGGGCTCTGCGCCCCTTTGACGGGGAGCAGTTTCCAGCGTTGATGCGCGAACTCCTCTCGCTCTCCAGAGGGGATTTTGAGGAGGGCCACCCGCTTCACGGCGTCGAGGTCGTACCTGGCGATGTCGACCTACCGCCCGTCTGGATTCTCGGCTCGAGCGGAGCAAGCGCTCGCTTTGCCGGCTCCCTGGGACTTGGATACGGCTTTGCGAGCCACTTCAGCCCGACGCCGCCCCTGCCGGCGATCCTTGCATACCGGGATAGCTTTCAACCTTCGGACCTGTTCGAGCGCCCGCACGTCATCGTGGCCGTGGCCGTCGTCTGCGCAGAGAGCGAGGAGGCCGCAGACTGGCTCGCTCGCAGCATGGACCTCAGCTGGGTGCGGATGCAAAGGGGCGAGAAAGGGCTCTTTCCCACCCCCGAGGAGGCCACGGCGTATCCGTACACCCCATACGAGCGCGCGCTTGTCCAAGAACGGAGAAGGCTCGTCCATTTCGGCACACCGGCCGCGGTCAGCGCGAAGATCCGAGAGATCGCGCACGAGACGGGCGCCGACGAGATCATGGTCTCGTCGATGATCCACGACCCGGCAGCGCGATTGCGTTCGTATGAGCTGCTCGCAGGCGCTTTGATCGACTGACGGCCCACGCCGCGGCTGACGCTAGACTCACACTGCGGCTGACGCTGCCGCTCGGGTTGCGACGCACGCCCCCCCGCCGCAGCCCGCCGGCGGCCGCTACGGCTCGCGCCGTCCCAAGCGGGTCTCGAGCTCCGTTAGCTTTTGATTGAACGTGCGCATATCTTCCTTTGCTTTGCTCAGCACATAGTGAAGGTACTGCTGGTCGTCCTCGCTGGCGCCGGCGATGGCATCGTTTGCGGTGCGGTATGCGTCGAGCGCGAGATCGATCTTCTCTCTGATTTCGTTGATGCGGCTCTCCATTTGGCGCCTCGGATCGACCACGCCCTCTTCGACAATGTCCTGATACCACTTGGGCGCCCCGGTCACCCCAAAGTCCACGCGCACGTAGATGGGGTCGTCGCGCAGCGAAACTTTGTCGATAAAGGCGATTGGGTTGTTGACGGGCATCCCGTCGACCATCGCCCGAAACGGCACGTGAGGCCACAGGCGAGCATTCGATGACAAGTGCACGCTCACGGCCGCGCCTTCCGTCTCTTCCACGAATCGAATCCCGTCGAGACGGCCGGCGAAAAACGAGAGTACAGGGATGAGCGGGCCTTCGGCCATCGTCATCGCAATCTGCCGGAGCGCGTTGAGCTTTGCAGGGCGATCCATTGGATCACGTCCTCAAACCTTGATGATTACTTGGGGTTTTCCTTAGTATTCTACGGTCGCAAATATGGCATTTGCAATGCACGTGGGGTTGGATTCCCCCACGTGCGGAACGATTCCTTTCGGCGCTCACGACCTCCTGAAGTTGGCGATCCCACGCTCGACATAATTTGGTCAGAGCGCGAGCGTCTGCAACCACGCCCGGGCCGCGGCACGCGTCTCCTCTGGCAAGTCGATCGCCGAGCGACACCTCGTTGACATGGCGCATCCGCGAAGTCCGATCAAGTATTTGGCCATCGCCGGATGCCCCCGGCGGAGCAGCAAGTCCAAATAGACGAGTTGACTGTGGAGATTTGCCGCCTGAGGATCGTCGGGGTCCGCCGACGCCACTTCCCAGTAGCGGGAGGCAAGGTCGGCCGCAACCGTCGTCGTCGTCGCCATGATGCCTCCTGCGCCGGCTTGAATCGCCTCTGGGAGCAATGGCGTGTTTGCCTGAAAGACGACTGCGTCCGGGGCCGCCTTGACCTTAGCGGCGATCCCCTCCTGTGTGCAGGTGGTATCCTTGATGCCTTTGATTCCGTAGGTGGTGACGAGGTGAGCGAATTCCTCGGGTTTGACGTATCGCGGCAGTGCGGACGGCCACTCATAGAGGTAAACATCGCAGTCGACGGCCTCGGCGAGTCGGGCGAAATACTCGAGTGCGTGGGGAACCTCTTCACCCTTTCGCCCGGGGCCGACCAAGACCACGCCCGCAACGCCGACGTCTTCCATCGCCCGTATTTCGGCGAGGTTTTGTTCCAGGCCGCGTTCGAGGTTGCCCGTAGCAATGACCGGCACATCGCCCGCCCGCAGCGCCGCAATGCGGGCGAGCTCTAGGCGCTCCTGCAGCGTTAAGGCCGCCATCTCGCTGCTGCCGCAAACGGCAAACAGCCCTTGTGGCCCTAAACTTAGCTGCCAGTCGACATACGAGCGATAAGTCTCCCAACAAACGGCCCCGCTTTCGTCGAACGGCGTTACGAGCAACGCCGCCACTCCAGCGAGGCCGTGGCGTTTAGACCGATGATCTTCCATATCCCGCCGCACCTACCCATCAACAGTGTACGCCTTGTTCAAGACGTTCTACGCTGCCCAAGGTGCGGCGTCCTTCATTATAAAATCGGTTACTTGAGCCTCTACCTCAGTCTCGATTCCACAGTTCGAGCACTTGCGGCTCCGCTTCGGCAAGCGCCGATTGCGCAGGCTTCTCTCCGGCGAAGATCGCATTCGTTACCTCGTTGAGGATCGTCTCGATCTCGCCGAAATTGGGCGAGAAACGCACTTGAAACACTCGGCCGCGAAACAGCCCTTCGGAGAACCGGAGCCAGTCGACCGACGGGAACTCCGCGCCTACCTCGGCGAGGTAATCAAGGTGCAACGGCATGTACGCCGGAACGCTCCCCGAGTGCCGTGGATACGCCATGCCGTGCTCCGGATCGGTTACGAAAGTCTTGATAAACTCCCAGGCGAGCTGCGGATTGCGACTCTGGGACCCAATTGCAAATCCGTCGGCGTACAGGATGGTCGACCGCGTCCCCGGGCCGCCCCCTTCAGGCATGGCGCCCACGCCGTAATTCCATGCGTAACCGTCCCACGTGCGAATCGTGTACTGTCCCACCGGCTCCATGGCGATTTGGCCGGCAGCCAATGCGCTCGAACTGCCGTCCGGGTGCACGATTCCGTGCTCGACGCTGAGCTCTGCAAATGCCTCGATGCTCCTTACCAGCTCCGGTGAGCGCAGCGAGAGCTGGCCGTCCGCATCGACCCAGTCCCCGTCAAACAGGAAGGGAGCGATTCGCCACGGCGGCGTCCGCCTCAACGCGTATTGATCGATCGTACCGTCTCCGTTGCGGTCGACGGTCAACTTCTTGCCGTACTCGACGAAGGCGTCCCACGAAAACTCGCTCGAGTCCCAGTCGGTCGGTATCTCGGGAATCCCTGCGCTAGCAAACATGTCGCGATTGTACCCCATCGCCAGGTTAGAGACGTATGTCGGGAGTGCATACAAAGCTCCACGCCAATGGAACGAATCGATGCCGAGCGGAACAAACTCCTCTAGGGAGAGCCCATCCCGCTCCACGTACGGCGTAAGGTCAGCAAGGATCCCCCGAGCGGCATTTGGAACGTACGTCTGGTCGACAAATGCCACGTCGAAGGGAATCCCCCCAAGGTGCATGAGGAGCATTTGCTCGAAGTAATCAGGCCAGCTTCCGGCCGTCACCACGTAGTCGACCGTAATTCCGCGCTCGTCGGCGAACTTCGCGATCTCTTGTCGCAAGGCGTCCGACAAGTTGGACCCGCGGATCAGGATCGTGAGATCGGCCGTCTCCGACTGGCCTTGCGCGCCGATTCCCGGTGAGATCGCAAGGAGACCCAAGAGCATGACCGCCGTCAAAACGACGAGCTTTCGCGCCATTTTCCCCACACTTTGCATCTCTTCCAACTCCCTTCAAGTGTTTGTCCGCCGATCATTCGACACCCACCGCTGCGATATAATCCGTCCATCCCCTCCGAACACGTTACGACACCCATTCCCCCGCACTTGCATCGCGCAGAATGGGAACATTTGATCCAAAATTTCCTCGAAACGGGGATGCCTTCCCTCTGGACATTTTTCAGTAGCTTCTGGACATAGAGGAGTTCGCTCGTTGGCCGCTCAACCTTGTCAGCCCGGCCAAACTTATTCAGCGGATGAAAATCCTAGAGGGCCCGGCCGAAAGTCCTTGCGACACGTATACGAATAGCGCCGGGCGATGCCGACTTACTTCAAGACGGGTCAAACACTCGAGTGGACTCCCGCACAATCAACGTAGGAGGTATTTCGATGCGCAATTGTAGCGGGGAACGCCCTCCAAGCTTATCTTTGAGCACTTGAAAAGCGCGCTTTCCCACTTCGTATCCATCTTGTCGTACAGTAGTGAGAGGGGGAATGACATGGGCCGCGAATGCCTGATCGTCGTATCCCACAACGCTTAGATCTCCCGGCACATGCAGCCCCAAACTATTTGCGGCTCGCAACACACCGAGCGCGATCATGTCGGTTGCGGCGACGATCGCACTTGGTAGGCGCTTTTTCAACAGCTCAAGAGAGGCTCGGTGCCCGGCAGCCTCTGTAGTGTCGTCCGAGTATACGACCGACGCTTCCCCTGCGGACAGCCCGTGTTGTTCCATCGCAAGTTGAAACCCACGTAAGCGGCTGCCAAACTCCCGCCTTGGGTCTTGGGGAGGACATACGATCGCGATATCCCTGTGGCCCCGTTCAATCAAGTGAGACGTAGCTAGAAATCCTCCGGCGACGTTGTCGTAGCTGACAACCGGCACCTGCAAATCTGGAAAGTAGGTGGTCAACGTAACAACAGGCCTCTCTTTTTGAAAAAGCGCCTCCACGCTTGGCCGATGCAATGTGCCTGCCAAAAGCCAGGCGTCAAAGTTTCCGATCTTTGAGAAGTCCTCGCCGGCAGCGGCCGTATGAAACGTGACTCGATACCCCTCCGCCGCACCGGTTTGCGTCGCTCCTCGAAGCGCAGCCGCAACGTAAGGGTTGTACAGTTGATTGTTAACCTCTAGGGGATGTTGCAGGACGAACGCGATGTGCCCCTTTTGATCGAGACCTTGTGCGTGCGCTGTGACAAAGGTGCCTTTTCCCCTGATGCGCCGGACCACGCCCTGCTCCTCGAGCTCCTGCAGGGCGCGCCGACTTGTAATGGCGTTTACAGAGAACATCGCTGCCAGTTCGTTTTGTGAGGGCACGCGGGCTCCCGGTTGCAGCGAACCGTCACGAATCTGTTCGAGCAACGCATCGGCAATCTCTTGATACAACGGCTTTTTCTTATGCATCCGGGAGCCCTTCCTCAGTTAGCAAATGCTTCTACTTTTGACCTTGGCGTTAGTCGATGCGCTCCAAGCTTACGTCATCCCACCACACGGTTCCGTCCACGCCGATCAAAAAGAACTCGACTGGCATGTTCGTCACATTTGCCGGTGCCTGGAACACGGCTTCGATCTTTTTCCAATCGCCTTCCGCCGGCTCGACCGCGTAGAAATAGTAGTGAATGTCCGCTACAACCTCGGATCGGCCCTCGGCGGATACGATCATATCCTCCGTCAACGCGTACTCCCCACCACCAAAACGAACGCGCACGGCAACCGCGGCGGGATCGTCAATGAACTCCGTTTGGTACCACGCGCTCAGCTTGTACGTGGCGCCGGCCTGAAACGACGGTGCCTCGATCCTCTGCCATACCCGGGCCCTGGCACCGTGGCTCCAGCCATCGATTCTCACCGAGTAATCGCCCGACCGTACCGTTTGGCCGTCGGCGGCAAACTCGATGTCGCCACTGTGAACGTCGTAAATGTAATCCGCCGGCAACCCCGTGGCACTGTCGATTTGGGAGAAATCCGGGTTCATCAGGAGATTTTGATCGGCGGCGAACGCCGAACCGGTGACGAGCACCGCAAGCGCCAGACACAATGCGAGTTGCGACAACTTCATTTTTAGACCTCCCACTATTTCTTGTAGAATCATCAAGTTACTGCTTGGTACGAAGCACTGCATTTCCCATTTCCACAACACGCGAAACGGCATTGGTCACCGATTCCCGCCCAAGCCATGCTGGACGCAGCTCTTGCGTGAAGATCGATGAGAGTTGGTCCCACTCCGGAATGTGATACGGCATGGCCCGCGCCTCAAGTTCGATCAACATCCCAAACCGACTCGGGCTCATGTTGCTTAGTAACGCATCCTGCACCGTGTTCAGCGCGGCCTGTCGGTGAAATGGGAAGAAACGACCGCGCTGTCCGTAGATCGTTTGCGCCTCTTCTCCCCCAAGGAAGCGCATGAACGTCCAGGCGGCTTCCTGATTGGGACTCCCGACGGGCATCACGACCGTGTTGCCTGTGTAAGCCGTGATCGACGATCCGTTTTCCGCGCGAGGCACCGGAGCGATATCCCAATCAAACGTGCTTTCCGACCTCAAACGGCTAAGCAACCTTCCCGCCCAATCCTGCACCATTCCGACCTCTTGGTTGATAAAGCCGTCCTGCCAAGCCATTCCAGTCATCGATCGCTGCATCGAAGGATCCGGTGCGATCCCCTCTACGTGAGCGAGGCCGGCCCACCATTCTAAAGCTTCGATCGCTCCAGGCTGATCCAACATGACGCGCCGATCGACGAGGTCAATCAATTCGCCTGAGTTTGACCACACTTGCGGCCACCAAAAATCCCAGGAGGCAGTAAAGCCCCATCTTCTCAGTGCAGCGTCGTTTGATTCCACTTTGAGCCGTTTGCCATATTCAACGAATGTGGACCAATCCCAAGCAGTGTCGTTCGGATCCCCAAGCCCGACTTCATTCAGCAAGTCTCGATTGTAGTAAATGATCGCCGGGCCCCCCCGCATGTTTGGAAACCCATAGATCCCGCCGTCGAACTGCAACATTTCCCAAAGGCTCGGGATGTAGTCGAGTGACGAGATACCGTCTCGCTCAATGTAGGGAGTCAGGTCGATGATCAGATCGCCGTCTGCCAAATCGCCGACACGGCTTACCAATGCGAGATCAGGCGGTGCGCCTCCGACGACTCGGGTCACCAGGGTCTCCCGTACCGATGTCGTTGACGGCAGACTCGTAAGCGCCACCTTGATATTGGGATGGCTGCGCTCAAAAGCGGCAATCACCTCTTCGTCGATTGCATTTGAGGCCGGATCGCCCCAAATGAGCCACTCGATTTCGACAACCTCACCATGCGCCGCTTGGGACGCTCCAAGCGCGCAAACCAATACGCCCAACGCGATAATCGCCTTCAGCCGTCGTTTCCCCTCACTCACGTATTTAAGACCTCCTCTTTTAGCTACTCGTCGACTTGTTTCGACTGCACACCGGTGAGTCGAACACGCCCGACTTCGATCCCGGTTGCCGCAATCTCACTCTCGAGGAGTGTGAGCCGCAGTAGCCGGGTCTCGGTATCGGGGAGTAAATCGCCAATGATCTCTACATGATGCCATCCTCCTTTCGTCGAAATATCCGCATCGATTTCGAAAGGCACGTCAATCCAAACGTCGCCGCCGGGCGAGACGGCGAGTCGAACGGCCTCCCGAACACTTGAGGGATCCGTCGTCAACAGGTCGACGCTAAAATGCGTCAAGTTCGGAGCATTCCAAATCAGATACTCGCTCGTGTTTGCCCGCCGCAACCTTCGGCTAGCAAAACCGAAAAGCTCACCATGGCTCCCGGAGGCGTACTCCCAACCACTCGAGGCCTCGACGGTCTTGGAACGATCGATCAATGTGCCAAACCAATTGGCAGTCGGCGGATCAAAACGATCCTCCAAGCTCCAGTAGTTTTGGACGCGAAACTGCACGCTGTCACGAGCTAGGGCTCCTTTCGCGGTTCGCACTTCGACGCTGAGCTCGTGCGATCCATCCTCGAACCGTAGCGTGTCAATATCGATAGACGCCGGCAGCAAAGACCCTCGGTACACCTCCTGATCGTCAACTCGGACCGAGGCGCTCAGCACCTGCTCACCGGAGAATCGACTTTCGAATTCCGCACGAATGGCGCCCGCGACGCGGTCGCCGATCCTGGGAGAGACGATGCGCACGTTGGAGACACGAAAGCCGTACGACCTGCGAAACGTCTCACCTCGATCGTCGATTGCCGTCAAGGTCAAAACGTGTTCGCCATCATCGAGCTCCCCGTGATTGATCGTCAGCGCCTCAGGAACCTGCGATCCGTGATAGATCGCCTGACCGTCCACCTCGACACGGATTTCCCGAACGGGGTGTGCCGAGTGAACCACAAGCTCTACCGTAGTCGGGCCCGAAAGCGTCGCTCCCTCCTTGGGAGAGCGCAGGCCAAGCGTCATCCAGGACCTGGCTTCCTCTTGCGGCAATTCAGACCGCAGCACCCGATCCACCTCGAAGTCGAACACGGCGCGGTGCTTGCCCAATCTGACCTCGATTTGAGGCTCTCCCCACTCGCCTCTTAGAAACGGACTCGAGTAGGCCGCCGCCCCTTCAAACTCAATCGGAACGCCGTCTACCTCCGGGAGTATGTAGCGACCTAATCGGCGGGCGTCGGAGCCCGAGCGGAGTTGATAAAAAAAGGTCAATTCACCGGAGCCGGGTCCGTGGTACACGATCCTTCCTTGATCTACGTCGAGCGGCGCACGCAACACCGCGTCGATGAACCCATGAAATGAGCCGAACTCCTCGATCGTACCCATCTGCAGAATAAACGGGCTCTCCGCGTCCTCGAGCACCGCGTGCTCGCCAATCAACCTGTATCCGCCCCAGGCGACGTACACGCCGGCGTATGCCATTCCGTTCGTCGCGAAGATCCAACCATCACGCTCAAGGCGCTCTAGCCCGGGTGAGAAGTAGATCCGCATGCCGCTCACATGTTGGGCGTGGCGGGTCTTTTGCAGGATCATCGCCGACTTGTCCTGCACGCCCCAAAAAGCATCAAAATGTGAGCCGTCTCCGTTTGCATCGATCGGAGCAGCGATGATGCGGGCGCTCACGTCGTCCCGGCTCGGCATCACGGCCCCGGCCCACAAGCTCTGTGTCGCGATCAACGTGTACGCCGCGTTGGGATCGAGGATGTTCATCCCCAGCACGTAATGGGGCGTCCAATACGAGTAATGGAGAATCCGGGAATCTTTCGAAAGCGTGTAGATCGGCGGCGTCTGCCTGTGGTGTGCGGGCGGCGGAACTTCGCCGAAGCGCTCGCGAGCAAGATCCAGTAAACTGATCGAGTGGTAGGTCCCCTCGCCAAGGACGCGGTTTCTCACTTCGTAGCTTTGCGACCGCTCAAGCAACGCTAACGCCACAGCAAATTCTGATGGCCGGTATCTGCTGGTGGCAAAAAGTTGCTGCGGCGGTTGGTATGCAAAGCCCCCAATGTCGCGAAAGAGTAGCCACGCGATGCCCCACATCGAGTGTACTTCCGCCTCGGTTCTCCCTTGAGCGTTCAACATGCGGGCGGCGCCGCCGCCACGCACGCCCTTGATCTGCTCCTGGGCCCAATCGATCAAGGTGATGTCGAGTGTCATCTGCACCCGCTGTCGAAGTGAAGGGTCGGGCGAAAAATCGTACAGATTGACGAATGCGGCGAGCGTGTATTTGACGTAGGTGGACGAATTTTGCTCTACCCAAAGCCCGTGCGTGGCTCGGGCCTTCAAGTACGCCTTGAACCATTCGGCCCAGGCCGCCTCGTGCTGGGCAGGCGTGCCGCCGTCGTTATACCGCTTCGCGCTGAACTCCGAGTCTCGAGCAAAAACCACGGCCGCCAAATAGTAGACCGTTTTGTGCATCATGTCGTGATTTTCACTATCAAAAATCGTCCAGACCTGCTCAGGACTGGTCTCGTCGATCCTGCTACGACCGTAGACGAAATTCCAAAGCAGTTCTTTGACGACGGTTTCGGCCTCGGGTGTAAGGCGGCCGGGGAAAAACTCACTCTCTGCATTAAAGAGAAGGTAGGTGCGAACGAGCGCCCCGAGGCCCCAATAGACAGCCGGTTCGGTCAGGTCATGGGGGTGTATGGGCGCCTTCTCTGCGAGGGCTGCGAGCGAGCGATTGGCTTCGGGCCACTGATCGCTCATCTCGTCAAACCAGAGGATGCCCATCGCCTGATTCACCGTTCCCCATGGGGTGTCCGGCGAGGGGCTCGGGTTGAGGGCAGCTTGCCGCATGATCATGCGCGCCCTCTCGTCAAAACCTGCGAATACATCGCTTGCCAAATCGTCCATCGATACACTCGCTCCCAAAGCCATTCCGTGCAAGGCAAGAACCAAGACCGCGGCAACGATTACACATTTCATGTCAAACACACCGCCTCTAGCCACACAGGTTTAAATATACTTATTGCACACTAACTAAACTAACTTGATCTCTATTTGCTCCCTTTCGCGACTTCCAACCGTCGAATTGCCGAACTCACCGCCCGAACCGAATCAAACAGGTGTAAGGCTCGTCGTTGCGGGGCGTAAGCGCCCGTCACGGCGACTCCTGCACAACACCCGGGTGGCTCTCTTCATCTGAATGACAATGTTGGTTAATGTAGTTAGTTTACCACATATGATTGGAGTTTGACTCAAAGAAATTGTCCGTCGTCGCCTATCGTTACCTATACCAGGCCGACTGCAAGGAGTATAAGCGGGCGTACTCGCCGCCGGCGGTGAGCAGCTCAGGGTGGGAACCCGCCTCGACGAGCTCGCCGTCCTTCAAGACGAGGATGCGGTCCGCCAAGCGGGCAAAGACGATGCGATACGAGATGAGGAGCGCCGTGC
>CAYRIY010000033.1:0-30539 GCA_964424335.1 uncultured Clostridia bacterium | reverse complement strand
AAGTTTCTCGCCTCGGTTGACGTGCAGGCGGTCTCGGGCCGGGACCTTGGTCAGTTTCCTGTTCGGCGCTCCGTCTCCCTCTCCGATGCCTTCATCGTTCCAGGTGAGCCGCCGACCAACAAGGCTGTATTCGTAGAAGCGACGGCGTACGCTCAATCTTACCCCAAAGTGGCCAACTGGCCGGAAGCCTTCAGGGTGATGAACGCGCAGGTTGCCGACTTTGTGGCGGAACGCAGGTCACTTTCGGAGATAATCGAAAACATCCAGGCGATCGTCCCGACCGTTCTTCGTGAGGGCGCAGCATCGAACTGAGCGGATTCATGTAGCCCCTCCAAAAAAACATGACAAGAGCGCAAGTGCACGTTGACGCTGGGGCTTCGATGTCATATCTTTAGACCTAGTTAAAAAAGTGGGGGGCAAAGGAAAATTTGCAAACGTCAGTAAGAAGCGTCCTGGTGGTTTGTTTGGCCGTGCTCGCGTTGGCGACTGCAACTGCCGCGGCTGAGGTGCACGAGGTCAAGCTCTTGATCAGCCCGGTAGAGGGCAAACCGATCCCTGAGTTTTACTTCGAGCCGGCCGGCCTGTATATCCAGCCCGGCGACACCGTGGTGTTTACAGCGCTTACACCGCACCACACGGTCACGGCGTATCACCCGCGCCACGGCAAGCCGCAGCGCGTGCCGGATGGCGTCGAGCCATTCTCATCACCGGTGATGCCGGTCGCGACGAGTTGGTCGTACACGTTTGTCATTCCGGGTGTGTACGACATCTGGTGCGCGCCGCACGAGCAATATGGCATGGCCATGCGGATCGTCGTCGGTGAGGCGACCGGTCCCGGAGCTACGGTGTCGACCGACTTCGGTCCCGAAGGGACGTTTGGCGCCGCCGGTCTTGTGTTGAACGACGCAGCGCTCAGCCCCGCAAACATCATTGCGAACGGGTCCGTCTCCTGGAACGCCATCGCGCCCGAGTCCAAAGTGGTCCCGGAGATGGCCGGCGAGGGTCACTAAGTACTTAGTTTCGGATCGTCATGCTAAAACAGTGAATGCGAGGCGGGGACGGCCATGCGCCGAACTTCGCCTCGCTTCGCGTTTAATTGCTGATGTTCATGGGTTGTCTTGCGGGCTCCACGATTTCCCCGACCCCACCAGTTGTATGAGATGGGCGCAAAACGCAAGGGGGTTGCGGTAGAGCGACCGAAATGCATCTTCCATCCCGGCCTCGTGGAACGTGTACCGCTGGTCCCTGCTATTCACCTCGATCAACCACGGTTTACCGTCGACATCCACCCCCATGTCTAGCCCCAGATCGGCGGCGTATGGGTGTTCGCGAGCGACCGCTTTCGCCACGTTCACGGCGACTTCACCGACGCGCTGGACGATGTCCGGCGTAGACGTGGGGAAGGCGTGTCGGAGCGCCGTCTCTCCTGGTAGGAGGAGGCCGCCTTGGCCCGCATTGGTGAGGAACGCGTGCTTGTTGGCCACTTTAGCGACCATTCCGGATAGCCTCCAGCGGCCGCTCTCGTCGCGCTGGACGGGCACGCGCAGGTCAAAGGGTCGACCGTGGTATCGCGCCAGGTTGACGTACTGCTGCATCAGGTATCGCCTTGAACCGATCGACGCGCGAATGCGACGTCGAAGCGCGGCTCGGGAGAGCAGCCGCGTCGACGATTTGGTCAATTCCACCCGTTCTCCATCTCGGGGAATAAGCCTCATGATCCCTTGACCGACGGACCCGACTCGCGGCTTGAGGACGATGCCGACGCCGCGGTCGAGCAGCGCTGCCAGGAGGTCCCATCGGTAAGGGAAGGTCTGCGGCAAATGAGGTCGGACGGCCAAGTCATTCGCGAGTGTCCGGCTCATTTTGGCCTTGTTTTGCATGAGCGGTGGGTTGATGAAAATCGTGCCGCGCCGGTGGAGTCGCTTTAGTTTTTGCAAGGGCGCATTCGATCGGTAGAGCACGCGCTTGTGGATGACCGTGGGAATGGCCGCGTACGCCCGCTTCCACCCACTTGGCGTGGGCACATATCCAGTTAATCGATTCTGGCTCGTCGAGACGTTTTCAATGGAAAAAACGATGATGTCGATACCCAATTCCCGTGCAACCGAACGGTAAAGTCCGATCCGTTCAGTAGTCGAACGGCCGCGCATCGATTTGGCAAGCGTGTTCTTGTCGACAAGGACGCCGATGGGCTGAGGCACCTGCCGCCACCTCGATTCTTAAGTTTTGCTGCGCGCGGCCGCTAAGACTAAGTGATCTTTACCTGCTTTAACTTCTTTCGCTGCTCGACCTCGACCGCCAGGAGCTCCGAACGTCGGTCGCTCAAGGCGAGCGCCACGTTGTTCAGGTCCCGAACGAGCCTCCTAAGTCCGTCCGGTTCGAGGGAGGCGGCGTGATCGGTCCCTTTCCACGTGCGGTCTAGGGTGAAGTGTCGTTCGATCCACTTTGCGCCAAGTGCCATGGCAGCGATGTCGGCCGCGATCCCCAGGTGATGGCCTGAGAATCCGATCCCTTTGACTAGCGATCCGTATGCGTTCTGCAATCGTTTGATCTCGAGGAGGCATACGTCTTCGAAGGCGACGGGATAGCCGGATACGCAAGCGTAAAGGACCGTGTCGTTGCTCCGACCGCGCCGCTCGATAAACTCGATGATGGCATGTTCTTCACTGCGGGTAGTCATGCCAAGGGAGATATGAAGCTCGCCGCCATACTCGCCACATAGATATGCCAGCATCTCGAAGTGTGTGTTGCATGCGGAAGGCACTTTGATCATTCGGGGCTCGAGACCGGCGATTTGCCGAGCGCTCGTCATGTCCCAGACGCTCGAGCTGTATGCGACGCCCCATTCTTCACAAAGGAGCTTGAGCGTCCGGTGCTCGTCGATGCCAAACTCGAGGGCCTCTCGGTGCTCTCCGTAGGTCGCCCCGTACGAATTGGCCGGAACTGGATGAGGCGCGTTGTACTGCTCCTGTGTGAGGCACTCCCGTGGGTTTCGCTTTTGGAACTTGACGACGTCGACGCCGCAAACCTGGGCCGCGACACGAACCATGTCCATGGCAGTCGCGAGTTCGCCTCTGTGGTTGCAGCCGATTTCGGCGATTACGATCGGTGGATTCAATGTGTTCCTCCTCGTCTCTCTAAAGGATGCCGCTCGTCAACGTGTCACGGGGACGAAAACGAGCAGCGCCTTTTTCAATCTGTTTTGTTTCTGACTGCGAGCCGCTCATACGGGCCGGCGTCACAGGCCGGCGAGGGCGTATAGCTCCCGTATGCATCCAAAGCCGCCCGGTGAGTCGAGCACGATCCTTGCCGCGCTCATGGCTTCTGGGTAGGCGTCCCTGGGTGCGATCCCGCAACCGACGTAGAGCATGCACGAGGCATCCGGAGCGTCATTTCCTATATAGATCGTCGACTCGGGATCTGCGCCGGTGCGAGAGAACCATTCCTTGAGCACGGGGAGTTTGTCGCCACGAGCGACAAGGCGCTCGACGCCGAGTTTTTCGAGGCGGTGAGCGACGGCGGGATTGCTTTCGTTCGTGAGCACAAGGAGTCGTATTCCGCGCTCGCGCATCCGTGCGATGGCCCAACCGTCCCCCCTGTGGCAGAGGACAGACTCCACACCCGACGCGTCCACGCGCACACGATTGTCGGTGAGCACGCCGTCAAAGTCCATGACGACGGCTTGGAGCGAACGCGGAAGTTGTGCCGCTTTCTCACCGTGCAGCCGGCGGCGCATCAACGACTCGGCCAGAGCAAAGTCCGTTTCGTCGTCGATCTCCAAGCTGCGTTCGGGCGGTATGGGACAAATGGCCGTTCGGCCGGCAAAGCGGGTTTTTTCATTAATGAAGGCAGGGATTCGTACGGCGTAAACGGCGCCGATCTCCGTGAAGCGGGTTTCCAGCTCCTGCCTTCTTGGCCGATACCCTTTCTCATGGCCCATGGGCAATGCCTCGCCGCTTGAGAGCGTCCACATGAAGCGGTGTCCGGGCACAGCCGTAAAAGCCGAGTCGGCGCTCGTCAAAGCGCGCACCGTATTGTCCACGTCGCAAGGGAGCGTGAGCGGAGAAGTGCACTGGAGAAATGCGAGCACACCTTTGTCGACACCGAGCGCTTCCAGTGCGTGGAGGAGGGCGCTCTCCGATGATGCCTGGTCGCCGCTAAGCTCCGTGGGACGGCGGACCACCTCCGCTCCGAAACGAATGCTCACCGCTGCAATTTCGGGGTCGTCAGTTGAGACGACCACCCGGCCCACGGTTTCAGCAGAGCGGGCTGCCTCGATCGTCCAGGCGATCAGGGGTTTGCCACACAGCGCCCGAACGTTCTTTCTGGGCAAGCCCTTCGACCCACCCCGGGCTGGAATTATTGCTAGCGCGTTCACGATCGCTTTCGGGCACCTCCATCCGGATTTTGGAAAAGACCGACAATTGTGGGCCGAACGCGCCCGTTCGCACTTTGTGTTCATAGTAGTAACAGCGACCTGATTGGGTACCCAGAATTGAGCGCTATTTTCGTAACGAGATGGGCAGGACATTCGACCGGGACTACCGGCACTTGCGGCTTCCCCGTGAATACCCTGGGAAGAGATCCAAATTCCACGGGGAGAGAATCAAACTTGGCCCAAAGGAAGGTAGCGATTGTTGGGGGGGCCCGTTCGAGAGATCGTGCGCCTTTCGGCGACGATTCGTGGGAGATATGGGCCTTCTCGAGCCTTAGATTGCCCGCGCCCCGCGTGACACGTTGGTTTGAGATGCACGCGCTCGGTGACCTGGAGAGTCAATTGACCCGGTCAACGGCCAAACGCCTCTCGTACCAGGAGTACATGGCGTTCCTGCGCGATCTGGAGTGTCCTGTGTACATGCAAGAGCGGCTTGCCGAGATTCCAAACAGCGTGGAGTACCCGCTCGAGCAGGCGCTTCACTCGTTTGGACGCTGCTTTACGAGCAGCGCGTCGTACCTCATCGCCCTAGCGATCCTCGAGCAGTACGATGTCATCGGTGTCTGGGGCGTCCACTTGACGGAGAAAACGGTCTACGCTCGCCAGCGACCTGGCGTGGAGTATCTCCTCGGCGTCGCCCATCAACGGGGCATCGAGGTCTATGTCCCGCCCCAAAGTCCGCTTCGCATCCCCACGAGGCCGGTCATGCCGTACACCCAGATCCTCTACGGTTACGACTGGCAATCTCCGCAAGCTTGGTGGCGCAAACGCGTTGGCATGGTAAAGCGCGCCAAATCCAAGCGGAAAGTGCGGCGTTGATGCGCCGCTTGAAGGGCGAAAAGGGATGAAAATCCTAGGACGCCCTTCATAGCCGTCCATAACATGGGCAAGTAGGGCCGCTCGGACCGAAAGCGCCGAGGGCGGCTTAAGACAACTAGTGACTACAAGAGGTGAAAAGGTGTTGGAGACTGCGATCAAGGACGAGGAATATTACGCCGGCAAGGAGCCCGGCGCACTCTCGCTCCGGCGCAAGAAAGTGGCGATCATCGGAGGTGGTCCAACCAGGAGAAGAGCGCCGTTCAGTGATCCGTCTTGGGAAATATGGGCCTTTTCGAGTCACCTTTGGCGTCCGCCTAGGATTGACCGCTGGTTTGAGATTCACGCGATGACCGACCTGCGCCAGCAGCTCGGATGGAAAAAGCGCGGCAGGCGTTCCTTTGGCGGTTACATGCGGTTCATGCGCAATTTGGACTGTCCGGTTTACATGCAGCGAGTCAACCCCCGGATCCCGACGAGCCTCGTCTTTCCGGTGGAGGATCTGCTTAGGGAGTTTGGCAGGTGCTTTACGAGTACGGCGGCATACCTCATCGCCTTTGCGATCATGGAAGGTTACGAAACGATCGGGCTCTGGGGCATCGACCTTCGGGGGCCGAAGTACCGCCGCTATCGTCCCCATATCAAGTATTTGCTTAGCGTGGCTCGTCAACGGGGCATCGAGCTCGTGCTCCCAAGGAGCTTTCCGTTTAAGGTGCCAGATACTCCTAGGTTTGTTTCGACGCCCATTTTGTATGCCTACGACTGGCGGTCGCCTAGGGCGTGGTGGAGATACCGATTGAAACGCCGACTTAAGAAGAAAAGCGCAAGGCGTCGACGCTAGCAGGGGAGGTGAAAATGTTCGGGCAGGTGCGGCATTCGCCGTCGGCGCGTGGGAAACGGCAGCTTCGGACGAAGGGAATGTCGACTGATCGTGGCTCGAGTCAGACGACGAAGTTCAATTGTTCGAGGGAAATTTGGGAGACGCAACGTTTTTTCGAGATGGGATCCGAAACGAAAACATCGAGTTGCGATCAAGCGCTACTGCCATGCGAATCGTTCGCTCGGCGAGCGGATCGCATTACGTTCTCTGCCGACCAGCCGCTACCTTGTCCGCTACATAGGGTACTACACCCGAAAAAGGCGGGGCTACATCGTCATGGAGTGGGCCAATGGGCGAACGCTCAAGTGGTTTGCCCTGCGCAAGGGACCTCACGACCGGGGGAAAGTGATCGACCTCGTCACCCAGGTGTTGGAAGGGGTCGATGTCGTTCATCGGGCAGGGTTTGTTCACGGTGACTTACATCCCAAAAACGTCATGGTGACCGATTTCGAGCATAATCTGATCAAGATCATCGACTTTCAGCATGCCGTACGAAAGAATCGATGGGGACGGGCACGGGCTCGACGGATACTTCCTAGGCCCCCACTCGAACTGGCTCCCGAAACTCGGCAGCGGTATATCGACGACCGATACGACATCTATGGCGTGGGTTACATATGCGCCTACCTGTTGCTGGGCAAGATGCCGACGCGGACCCGGCTTAAAGCAGCCAGGGCCAAATACGAAGGCGACCCGTTGTGGGACGTGGTGTTCAAAGCAATGCACCGCGAGCCCGATGAGCGATACGCCACGGCACGCGATATGATTCAGGCGCTGGACGCGCTGCGCGAGCGCCCAAGCTGGGCCGGTCACGCCGACGATGCTACCGATATCGGTACCTAGTGGAACGGCACTTCAAAATCGTGTGCGAAATTCAAGGGCGACGTATTGGGTGAACGGGGGGCCCGTGTATTCCATGCCGGCGTCGGAAAGCTGATCGTTCATTGCCTTGGGCCCGCGATTGTTGTCGATGGCGACCCTCAACCAGTTTGCGGCGACCAGCGCGACGCCAAGTTTTGCGGTGGGACTCCACGTCGAGATGGGGGCCGCTTCAACTGCGTTCGCCCACCAGTCAAAATATGGATCCATCTTCTCGCGCTGGCCCGCAAGGATCGGATTTCCTTCGTACACACATGCGCACCGAAATGAGTAAGGGCCGGGACCCTCGGTCGGCTGAGACTCCCATGTGAGCGTTAGCGGATCGGACGCCGTGTAGTCGACCCACTGCGCGGTCTGCTGTCGGTCCGTCGCAATGGCTGACCACAGAGCGACCTTGAGCGCTTGGTCAAAGAAGTCCGCGGAAGCTTTGGCGCTCATGGCTCCGATCAGGAGTATGACGATTAATGCCGATCGCAACAAACGTGGCCACGCTCCATTCTAGCGCATCATGTTGGCCATGACCGGTCTGGCGAGGGCTGGTTCACCCCACGACCGTCCTAGATCGTAAGTCCCACATGAGATTAATCAAATCCTTCGATAGCGAAAACTGTCAGCGCATGCTGTGCCATATCGATCTCAACGTCTCGATCGAGCGCTTTGTCATCGAAAGATCTTCGGCGGAGATTGCCCCTTTCAATTCGTCGATCGTTCGCCCAAAGCGCACGATGTCGTCCTTCTCGGCCACAAATTGGACGCGGACGCGCACGCGCTCCCAAGCTGATTTGAGGCCTCTGCGGGCGGATTCCGCTTGGTTCCAGTCCAGATCTTTGCCGCTTGTCGCTTGATCGAGGGCGTCAATCTGAGCGAGTACGTCTTCGTCGGGGTTAAAAGGCTGCTTGAGCAGCGCTGTGGACGACATGGCCGCGAACACGAACACGATGAACGCTGCGGTCAAAGTCCAAAGCGCCCACTTGCTCACGTCACTGCACCCCCGGATAGTCGCTTACGTCTTGGACCTTTGCAAGCTTGTCCTGGTACACGTCGACAAACAACTGACCTCGGGTGTTTAGCACGGCGTAAAAAACGTCGCGCGGACTAGCGATCCCCCTGCGGCCGAGCTCTTCTTTGAGCCATTCGTACGAGAGTCCGACATCCTGAAGGTTTTGTTCTTGCACTTCGCCGTCCACGATCATCTCGGTGGGAATGCCTTCGTACTCCGTATCAATGCCGAGGTCTTTGGCTGTCACAGGCTGATGCTGCGTCTTGAGCAGGACGGAGACGTCCCCGTTTGCCTCGAGCATGGCAAACTCGACCTGCCCGACGTCAAATACGTTCTTGCCGCGGAGTTTCTCCATCAGGTCGTCGATGCGCAGGCGGGCGATACGCATATTTTTGTCGAGGAGCTTTCCGTTGTGGATGATGATCACGGGTTCTCCGCTCAAGATCTTGCCAGCCAGCCTATGGTTGGCGGTGAGGTACTGTAGGGAGAGCGGCAGCAAAAACCATACGGAAAGACCGACCGCATGGGGAAGGACGTTAGACGTGAGATCCACCGACATCTCCGAGGCAATCGAGCCGATCGTTATTCCCGTTACATACTCAAAAAACGTGAGTTGCGCCACCTGTTGCTTGCCGAGAATGCGAGCGTAGATTACAAGCAAGAGGAACGCCATCACGGAGCGGAATATGACGACCGCCACTTCGTTCATTCACATTTCCTCCCGGCTGGAGCCGGCAATTGTGGGTTACGTTCAAGCGTCTCCAAGTGAAGTCGGTTCCTTGCGCCAAACGATGCAAAATGCATTTCCAGGAATAGGAATCTATTGCGACGAATCACCTACGATCGTTGCAGTGTCCCATATCACGATTGGGGATGGTTTGCCTTCGGCACGCCGACTCCAGACAATCCGGAGGTGCGACTGTGAACGAAGAAGAGCGTTTTCAGCATGCGGTAAATGTAGTCCTCAGGCACGAAGGGGGGTATGTAAACGATCCCAACGACCCGGGCGGGGAGACGAAGTTTGGCATCTCCCGGCGAGCTTACCCGGATTTGGATATCGCGCGCCTTACGAAAGAAGACGCCATCAAGATCTACCGGAGAGACTGGTGGGAGAAGTATCGCTATGGCCGAATCGAAGACGCAAACGTCGCTTGCAAGGTGATGGATCTGTCGGTGAACGTCGGCCCCCAAACAGCCCATCGACTGCTGCAACAGGCGCTACACGCGTGTGGCCATCGCCACGTTGTGGTCGATGGTCTCATCGGCCCCCAGACGTTGGGCGCGGTCAACGAGACGGAGCCATCGCTCATGCTCGTCGCATTGCGTGCGGAAGCGGCGGCGTATTACCGTGAACTGATCGCCGCAAGACCTGCCCTTGCCAGGTATCGAAACGGGTGGATGAACCGAGCGTACGCCTAGGTGGAATCGATCAGGACTCGTCCGTGGTAGCCAAGGTAGCAGTGCTTGGAGGGGACACTCGGGATCGTCACGAACATAGCCTGATGCCTTATTGTTTGAATGTAACTGTGTGCTATCGGAGTTGATGGTGTTCGTGGCAGATTCGTTGGCGCAGGATTTCAGGCAATTTGACGGATTCATTTTTGACCTTGATGGAACGATCTACCTTGGCGAAAAGCTCATTCCCGGGGCGGATCGCGCAGTCGCAGCCATTCGCGACGCCGGAAAAGGCGTCGTATTCCTTTCGAACAAGCCGCTCGAGCGGCGCGGCGCCTACGCCGAAAAGTTGACGAAACTCGGAATTCCGGCGTCTGAGAGCGACGTCGTCAACTCGTCCTACGTCATGGCGACGTACCTTCGGGATGAACGGCATGGCGCCGTCGTCTATTGCATTGGCGAGCCTCCGATGATCGAGGAACTCGAGGCGTTCGGCGTGCAAGTGATCGAGGATCCGACAGGCAGGTACTCGGAGATCGACGTGGTCGTCGCTGCCTTTGATCGCACCTTTGACTATCAAAAGCTCAACCACGCCATGCAAGCCATTAAGGCAGGCGCAGGATTCGTGGCGACCAACCCGGATCGCACGTGCCCCGTGGACGGGGGTGAAATCCCGGATTGTGCCGCTATGATCGGTGCGATCGAAGGATGTACGGGCAAGAAGGTCGAGGTAATCGTCGGCAAGCCCAATCCGCTGATGCTCAAGGCCGCGGCGCAGCGGCTCGGCGTCGATCCCTCGCGCTGCTTGATGGTCGGCGATCGGCTGGACACCGACATCCAGATGGGAATCGACGCGAATATGGCGACGGCTGCCGTGCTGACGGGCGTCAGTAGTCGAGCCGACGTCGAAGCGTTCAAGAGAACGCACTCAGGCCCGTCGTTCATCCTGGAGAGTGTCGGTGCGTTTGTAGGCTAGGAATGCTCATCCAACCCCGACTTGGGGTATTGCGGCGGATTGGCGGAGAGACGCTATAGCAGGCAAGCGAGCACCACCACGCGATGCCACGCTGAAGCCAATCGAGTACTTAAAGGAGCGCCTTTGAATGGATGCCGTCGACCGCCAAAAGATGGAAGAGCTATATCGGGAAGCCACCGAGGAAAACCACGACTTTACGATCGACGACATCGTGGATCGGATTGCCCAGGAAATGAGCCGAGCGGGCGACGTTTTCGACCGCGGCGCGATTCGGTCGTTTGTCGAGCACATGCACGAGTCGAGGGCCCATGGCCATCCGCTGGATTACGATGACGTGTCGGAACAGAGCTTTCCTGCGAGCGATCCGCCACCGGTTCCGTAGACTCGCAATTCCCTCAATGGGACATACCTGCTATAATCGTCTTATTAAGATCTTTTTTGAAAGAGGGGAAACGCGGGATGAGGACTCACCAAGCCAAGGTGGCCGTTCTTGCTTTGGCGCTGTTTCTTGCCTTCGGCGCAACCGCCTTGGCGCAAAGCGGTCTGCAGAAGTCGGAAGTTGCGGTTGATATTCCTTCACTTCAGGGGAGCATTACAGTCGATGGCGCTCTATCCGAGAGTGTATGGAGCAACGCCCTTCGGATCGCCATACCTGAGATTCTTTATACGAGCGTCGATCCTTCCGATCTCTCGGGCGATGCCCTGATCTTTTGGAATGCCTCCGGTTTGTACGTCGCCTTTGAAGTGACCGACGACGACCTCCAGCTTGCCGGTGAAAGGGCCGATCTTTGGGCCTACGACTCCGCCTCGGTTTGGCTGGACAACCTATGGATTCAGGTCGGACTCGACCAAGACGGCAATTCTAGGGCTCGTCTCGACTATTTGGAAGGCTTTCCTCCTTTTGAAGCGGATTATGACGTAGCGGTCGTTCGAAGCGACAACGGGTACGTAGTCGAGCTCTTCGTTCCCGCGCGTGTGCTGGAGGCCGCACTTGGGAGCAATTGGAGCGCGGGCGCCCAGTATGCGTTTGCGGTTGGTCTCTCCGACCGTGACGAGGGCGATCGCTCGTCAGCGTCGCCTCGTTACTTCCCCAACTGGTTTGGTTGGAACAACGTCGAATCGATGGCGACCGCAACGCTCAAATAGACGTAGTTGGATCAACCCTGCGGCTTGGGTGGCGCCGCCGGAAGTGAAAGCTCTCTTGTCCTGCTAGATGGGACAGGAGAGCTTTTTTCTTTTCTCGCTTGCGAACAGACGTTCGTGTCGATATAATAAAAGCGAACAGGCGTTCGTGAAAGCTTGGTGAACTAGGCGCCTCGGGAGATGAGCGGGTGGATGGCGACGGTCCATGTAAGAGAAGTCGAGTGCAAGTCCGTGCTAAACCGCGTACACAGCGACAAGATGCCGTTTAAATGGTCGATAAACCCTTACAGAGGATGCCAGCATGCGTGCATTTACTGCTACGCAAGGCGCTACCACGAGTATTTGGATCTAGGTCCCGACCGTGACTTCGAGACGCAGATTTTCGCGAAAGTCAACGCTCCCGAGGTACTTCGCACGGAGCTTGCTCGGCCGACCTGGAAACGCGAGTGGGTAGCGATTGGCACTGCGGTCGATGCATATCAACCGATCGAGGGGCGCTACAAAATAACAAGGCGGGTCCTCGAAGCGCTGTGCGACTACGACACGCCCGTCTCGATCGTCACCAAAAACACAATGATTCTGCGGGACGCGGACGTCCTGCAGCGCCTGTCAAATCGGGCAGGTTGTCGCGTCTATTTCAGCGTAACGACGATGGATGACCGCCTCGCCAAAAAGCTCGAGCCGGAGACGCCGCCGCCGCTCAGGCGGTTACAGGCGATGCAACACTTGGTGCGACTCGGGGTCGATGCGGGCGTCCTCGTCGCTCCGGTGCTGCCTGGAATTACGGATGACGATGCGAGTCTCCGGCGGGTAGCGCTTGCGGCCGCGGCGCACGGTGCGCGTTGGCTTTCCGGAGCGCCGTTGCGCTTGCAGGGCAGCGTCCGCAACGTGTACCTATCATTTCTCGAAGAGTATTTTCCTCGTTTGACAAGGCTCTACGACGCCATGTACCCAGGCGAGTACGCTCCTCGTCGGTATCGGGATCGTGTAGCGGCAAAGATCCACGAAATGTCCAAAATCCTCGACATGGACAGGCGGTTCGGCTACGTCAAGTCACCGACACCGAGCGTGTCAGAGCGCCCCGAATCGGGACCTGAGAGGCGACGCTTCGAGCCAGCCGAATCAGCGTTCGCGGACCGCCCGACGGCCCGGCGGCCAATCGCTGTCGCGATCGGCCGTGGCGCTGCACAACTCCGCCTATTTGGCTGATTTCCTTACCTCCTTTCCTCGATCCAAATACTAGGTTGCCGCGTCGAAAACCACCCGATGTCCTTCCCCGGTCTTGACGGTTAAATGAGAGAGTTCCGAGAGAGACTTGTCGTTGGGAGGTGAACATCGCTATGGCAAATCTGATCCGGTGGAATCCGTACGACGAGCTCCAACGGATGCGGGAAGATTTTCACCGAATCTTTGGGGCCGGATCTCCCTGGACTGGTTGGCAGGGCTCCCAATGGGGCCCCTCGGTCGATGTGCGCGAGGTGGATCAAGGGTTTGTCGTCGAGGCGGAGCTGCCCGGCGTCGATCCGTCCAACGTCGATATTACGGCCTCGGAAGACGGGATCACTCTGCGCGGAGAAGTGCGTGAGCAACAGGAGCGTGGTGAGACGGGGTATCGCCAGATCGAAAGGCGATACGGTTCGTTTCACCGGACAATTTCTTTTCCGGCGCCGGTCGATCACGAACGAGCGGCGGCAGAGTACAAAGACGGCATCCTGCGCATCTCCATTCCCAAGGCAAGTTCGGTCCAATCGAAGGTGACGAAGGTCCTCATTCAAGAGCCGCGTTCCGAAGGGGGTGAGCTGCAGTGAGCGGTCCGCTGCTCGAAGTTCATTGTACCGTCGACAACTGTCAATGGTGGGGAGAGGGAAATTACTGCCATGCCTCCGTGATCCTCATCACGCACGACGAGATCGGCGAGCGGTACCCCGATGAGTTCGACGCTCCGGAAGTGAAACAGATCGTTTCCGAGAGCGGAGAGACCCCTGCGGAGACGTGCATGGATACATGCTGCAAAACCTTCACGCCCAAGCAGGGGTAAATGATAGACCTACCTCAATGTGGGTAGGCTATCGGAAGAGGGGCCGGAAGGAGGGAAGGGAACATGGATGCTCTTCGGGCAACAGCACTAACCCTGATCATCATCGGAGCGCTCAACTGGGGCTTGGTTGGACTGTTCAACTTTGATCTCGTCAACGCGGTCTTTGGCGGTTCCACCAATTACGCCCCCAGTATGGCATCACGGGTCGTATACTCCCTGGTGGCGCTTTCTGGCCTATACGCCTTTACCTTCTATCGCTTTAGCAATGAGGAGGAACAAAGGCAGGAGCAGCAATGACCCTTCCGCCGTCGACTCCGGTGGGATTGTAGATTGAGTGTGGGGGAGGTGATCGCACATGGACCAGGTGAGCAGCTCTTGGGAAGGTTGGAAGCAACAGCTCGCTCAAGCTGTGAAAATCGGAGAGCGCATGGACATGTCTCATGATCAAATGGCCGAGCGGGCCGAAAAGATAGGTGACTTCCTCGCGCAGCGCGTCGATCCGAAAAACCCTGAACAGAAAGTGCTACAAGAGCTTTGGCAGGCCGCTGACGAAGATCAGCAGCAGGCCATCGCAGGGGCGATGATCAAGCTCGTATCGGGACAAAACGCTCACTGACGCCGCCACGTCTATTTGGCTTTGCGTGTCGGCCCACACCAAAGGCGCCCAGTCGGGCGCCTTTGTCGCATTGGGCGATCCTGCCGCTTGGCGCGCCAAGAGCATGATTGCCTGGTTGTGCCTCCTTTGCCATTCATGTATAATCGACTTCGGAATTTAGGCGATCAGACCAAAAGCTCGGCATAACTGTCGCATCGTTGGGGGCGAACTAGAGAATGAAAATCCTGGTGATCCAAGAGGAAGGCGAGTCCCGAGACAATCTAGTCTCGTTTCTCGAATCAAAGGGCGCTCAGGTCATCGCAACTCGCCCATCATGGCCTGGATTCTTTCACACCGCCAAAGACGAGCGACCCGATGTCGCGGTCGTCGATTGCTCGCCCGATCCCGGATACGGGATCGAGTGCGCCGGATACCTCGGCGAGACCGGGTTCACCAACCTGATCAAGGTGATCGCGGTCAACGTAGCGCCTCAACATACGACCAGACTCAAGCGCAGAGCTCCAAAGGCGCGCATCGTATCCCTCGACAATCTCGAGGAAGCGCTCATGCAGATCGATCCCTCCTTTGGCGACACCGAGTGACTGCCTAGTCGTCGACCGAAGGAGATAGGTCTAGCGGGTCGTCCTGGGCAAGTTCAAAAGCAAACCAGGAATTGAAGCAGTTTGAGCACAAGAATAGATCGTCTGCGCGGCCCGAAGCTGAGATTACGTCCAGTTCGGTACGGCAGCCCGGGCACACCGGTCGCTCGCTCTTGCGGTCCGGCATCGTGCACCCACCCCCGATTCGTACGTCCGTACGTGATCGACCGTTCGTCTGTTATCGTTGCCGATCTTGGCTATAGGATTCCCGGTATCTCGCCGATCTTTCGTATGACACATTCTTCCCGGGCCAATTGGTCGTCCGCCTCCCGGTCGATTTGCAGGCCCAATCACGGTTCTAGAGGGCAATTGTGGATGCTTCTCCGGGACAAAAAAATGCCACCCCGTGCAGGATTTGGCGGAGGAACGCTAGAAGACTCGAACGTGCTCTACGTGCCTTCAAGTATCGGACTCCCTGTATCTGGGGCGGGGTGGAGAGCAGGAGGTGTAGGCCCATCGTCCACGGCCGCTGATCGTAGGGAGATTCATGACCGAAAACCAGCGTTTAAGCACGCAACGCAACCAGTCCGGCCCCGTCGCTTTGGCTCTTGGGACGTTCTAGGGTGAGGAAACCTGGATGGCTCACCCCCGGCGATGTCCAAAGATCAAAGCACCGTGATCCGGACACATGCAGTTGAACGAGACAAGGGGGAACAAACATGCGAAACAAAGGGGTAGCGCTACTCGTGGCCGCCCTGATGGTCTGGACGTTGGCCATACCTGCATTTGCACAGGTCAACCCGTTCTCTGACCTCAAGCGCGACCACTGGGCCTTCGAGGCTGTCATCTCGTTGGCCGCCGCGGGCCTCGTCGAAGGGTATCCCGATGGAACCTTCGGTGGAGACCGCAACTTCACGCGCTATGAGATGGCGATGGTGTTCGCTCGCGTCCTAGCGCGCTTCGAAAACCTGATCGATGAGAAGATCGCTGCGGGCATCGGCGACCGGACGAGCGAGTTGGCGGGGTTGATCCGCCAGGTCCGTCAAGAGCTAGCCGCGGCCATTCAAGCAAACCACGAAGAGCTGTCAAATGAGATTGCCGGCCTGACCGAGCGCCTGAGCGCTCTGGAGGCCGAGGTGGCGGCCATCGATCGTGGGCAGGCGACCGGCTTGACGCCCGAGGCCAATGCGGCCCTGACTGAGCTCGCCGTCGAAGAGCTCGCCAAGCGGTTGCAGGAGATGGCGACCAAAGGTGACGTCAACGAGTTGGCCGAGCGCATCGCCGCAGCTCTAGCTCGCCTTGACGGCGTCGATTCCGAGATTGCAGGCATCAACGCCCGGATCGACGGTGTCGATTCGGATGTCGCGGACGTCAACGCACGGCTCGATGGAGTCGATTCCGATGTTGCGGGCATCAACGCTCGGCTTGACGGCGTCGATTCCGAGATTGCAGGCATAAATGCCCGGCTTGACGGCGTAGACGCTCGGCTCGACGGAGTGGACGCCCGCGTTGGCGGCATCGATGGCCGGTTGGCCGAGCTTGCTAGGTCCTTGTCCGCGCTCCAGGACGGGGCGTTGACTGAGGAAGACGCTCGTGCGATTGCCGAGCTTGCCATCGCGGACGCGCTCGCACGGCGCGACCGAGAGATAACGGCAGCCCTTTCCGCGGCGCAAGGCGACTCGAGCGCTCTTTCCGAGCTGGTCCAGTTGCGGGTTGCGGAGCTCAGCGAGCAGATTGATCGTCTCGCAAACGAATTCCGACCGGAGTTGGAAAGGCTCGGCGTGAAAGTCGCCGAGTTGGAAGAGCGAATCAAGGTACAAGAGGCGGCGACCGCCGACCTTACGGATCGTGTGGCGGCAAACGAAGCCGAAATCGCACAGCTTTCCGGTCAGGTCAGTGAGAATACGCAGGGCATTGCCGCACTGTGGGCTCTGACGGACAACGTGAGGCTCTCCGGCAAGAGCGAGACGACCTACGTGCAGACGGCGATCCACGGTCCGGAAAACATAGCGCACAAGGATCCGAGGGATAAGGAGAGCGACAAGTGGGAAGTCGAAAACTCCTTTGAAAGCAAGTTGACCCTCGGGATCAATGCGACGCCGGCAGAGAATGTCAACATCGAGGCACAGATCATCCTGAACGACGTCTTCGGCGGTCCCGATGGAGTGCGGCCTGGCGTTCACCTCGATGTAACGACACCGGGCGTACTGCGCATGCTCCATATCGGAGATCTCGACGAAAAGCACATCGCCGAATCCTTCGACAAGTACACGTTCGACGCCAAGCGAGTCAAGGATCTGTTCGATGATCCCAACTATCCCGATCCGGCTGATCCGTTCAAGGGGCCGTTCCAAGGGGCAGACGTACACCTCGTGTTTGGCCACGAGGACAGCACGGAGCTGGACGGCTTCATCACCCGGGTGGGCGATGCGGACATCGTGTATGGTGCTGCTGCTTCCTATCAGTTGAGCCCTGAGTTCAACTTCACGTTCCGAGGAGTGCGGGACGTGGTGACCCCAGAGGCAACGCTTGGGTCGCCGACGCCGCACAACGACGCTGCAATTGGGGTCACGGTCTCCGGCGAGCTTTCGTCGGCTGATTACTCCGTGACGTACGTTACCAATGACGACGAGGATCCCGGTTCGGTGATCGACGCATGGGCGACGTTCCCCTTGCGGCTCTCCAACGTGCGAGTCCAGTACGCGTCGGTCGATCAGGACTTCAATCCGACGTTCGCCAGAGAGCTCGACAGCAAGTCCGACGACTGGCTCGATCGCAAGGTAGACCCGCCCAAGGACTGGGTTGAAAACGGAGAGAGCGATCTCGCCGTCACCTTTGATCGGCCGGTGCTCGGCGTCGACTTCGCCCTGACCCTCGGCCAGAGAAATGATCCGGCCGCGGTGAACGATACGAATAGGTATACGCAGGTGGAAGTGGGTCCGTTCCACTTCGCCGGACTCGATACGAGCATCCTGTACGACCGGCGCGTCAACGACAGCGACGACGTGGACAACACGCTGCGGGCCACGGTAGGGACCACCATCATGGGGGCCGACCTGTCCGCCACGGTCCACAACCGTAGCAACGACCAGGTGGCCGTGTTGGCGCCGGCCGAGGTTGACCAGCGCTCGACCTGGATCACGGCATCCCGAGACTTCGAATTCCTGGTTCCGTTCACCGTGAACGCTCGGCATGCTTCAAACCAAGCGCTTGGCGAGACGTCGACCAGACTCGGCGTCAACGCAGAGCGTGAGTTTGGCGCCGTGTTGCTGAGGGCTGGATACAGCACCGAGCAAAATGCGCTCGGCGCCGTGGACGCCAAGGACGAAGACATTGAGAAGACCTGGTGGAAAAATGCCACGTGGAGCGGCAACGACAAGCGCGACGTCGCAAGCATCGGTGCAGAGTATACGCTGAAAGGCTTCTTCGGCACCGACGTAAACACCGGATATGAGTACCGACTTGTCCGGGTAAACGACGCCACGTACGGAACCGCTCGCAACACCTTCACCGTTGGCTTTGAGAAGGAACTGCGCGGCGGTGAAGGCACCCTTGCCGGTCAAGGCAAGTACGTAACGGGAGGCATTCCCGAGGAGGACGGCAACGAGACCGACGTGACCGCGAAGTTGACCCTCACCTATCCGGTGTTCGAAGGGGCCAACCTCAAGCTCGGCGGCGAGTGGGTAAGCTCCAAGGGAACCAAGGCTCCCGACGAGTACTCCGTCTACAATGTCAACGCTGGGCTCACGATTGAGTTCTAGCATGACCGTACGCACCTAGAGAGAGCGAAGCCCCTTAGGGACTCATGTCCTTAGGGGCTTCTCTCTAGGCCGCCAAAAGCGCCGGTGAAGCCGCAAGGTTCCGCACTAGAGGGTGGAATGGATGCATGTGATCGCCGTCGACCCCGGAACGGCAAAATGCGGTATTGCGGTACTCACGATGAATGCCGAAGTCGTGGAACGCAAGGTCGTCGACAGACCCGAAGCCCTGACGGCGCTTGAACGTTTCGCCCGCATGTATCGACCTACCGTGCTGGTGTTGGGCGACCGTACCGGGTCGAAATCCTTCCGGCGTGAAATCGAACGATCCGGCCTCGACCGCTGGGTCGAAAGCGTACACGTGGTGGACGAGCACATGTCAAGTTTGGAAGCGCGAGAACGATACTTCCGTGATCATCCTCCCACGGGTATCAGACGCTTTCTTCCCCGCACCATGCAGACACCGCCCGTACTCTTCGACGATTACGTCGCAGTAGTTTTGGCCGAACGATTCTTAAAAGAACGGATCGGTCACTGATGGGGGAGGCGTACGTGAGACATCCCCTGATCCACATCGAAAAGACGAGTGTCGCAACCTGGATTGTCGTCACTCTTCTATTGAGCACGCTCATTGTTTTCGTTCAACCCGTGAGTGCAAACCCTTTTGAAACGCTACCACCCGGACACTGGGCCTACGATGCCCTAGAAGGTCTCGTCTCGCTTGATCTCGGTCGCGCCTATGTTCGCCAACGCTTGAGCGTGGGCGAGCCACTTACCTACTTTGACCTTGCGCTTTGGGTCGGTGACGCGCTCGACAGCATGCGCGCCGTCGCTGCGGCGGATCGAGGAGGAGACTGGTCTAGGGCACGGTTTTCGGAGATCGTGGAAGCGTACAACGAGGCGCTCGGGGGCCAGGCGCTTACTCGCGATCGGAGCGAACTGTTTAAGAGCCTCATTGAGCTCTCGAGCGCCCACCTCGAGGTCTTGGGATATGTGGTGCCAAGCGACCTGGGGGGCGGGGTGAGGGGCGAAACGAGCGTATCCGGGATTGCCGGACTTTTTGAGGACTTCCGCCTTAGGGGCGAGGGACGGATTCGCTATCGTGACGTCGGTGTCGCTTCGCCGGGCGGTTCGGCGGGTTTGGCCGGTTCGGATTTTGAGCAGAGCTACTCCCTGCGCATGTCCGGCTCCGTCACTGACCTAGTGAGGATCGGCGCGGACCTGTCGGGCGAGGGCAGAATGTGGAATACGGACTCTGATGAGTTCTTACTCCGTTCGGCCGGAGTAGATATCGGTATTTCGCACGCCGCCATCGCACGAGTCGGCAGCGTCTCCGGGGACGGGTTAAACCCGATGGTCGTCGGAGAAGCGGGTCGCCTTTCCGGATTTCAGGCGGGGATGCACGTCGGTCAGGTTGGTTCGAGGGTTTTAGTGGCCTCCGTGTCTCCCGACGAGCCCGGCACAGACGCAGGCAAGGGCGTCGTCACTGCTTGGGACGGTTCGGTCCAATTGACCGAGTCCCTCTCTTTGGGGGCCACCCTTGCGAGTCTTCAAATAGAGCGCCGGGGCGATCTCGAGGATCTTGCCAACACCGTCTTTCGGATTGGCGGAACGTACAGGGTCTTGCCCAATCTCACGCTTGCAGGGGAGATGGCGCAAAATCGCAGCGATTCCGGAGGCGCCGGCGCCGTCAAGGTAGGAGCCGTGCTTCATCCTGTTCCAGAGCTGACTTTGGGAGCGTTTCTCTACTCCGCTGAGACCGGGTACCGGCCTTTGTTCTCCCGTGAACAGTCAGGGGATGAGGTGTCTCGGCTCGATCTTTCCGCGGAAGTGGGGCGGTGGATTCTCTCCTTTCGTCGCCAAAACATCATCCGGGTGAGCGACGACGGCGAGGCGGACGCAAATGTCACAACGCTTGCACTCGAATACCCCGTCGCGCCAAACACTGTCGCACGGGCAAGTCACGAACGGGACAACCTGGGAGACGGAGACGATGGCGAGGCGAGCAAGACCGCATTCGACATCGAAGTGCGGCTCGAGAACGGCAAAGTGAGTCTAGGTTACGCGCTCGAGGATGGCAGAAGAGACAACGGGAGCGCAGGCGGTACAGTCCGGACAACAAGTGCGTCGGTCGAACACGCGGTCGGGCCGGAGGCGCGAGCGCAGGCCGGATTCTTGATTGTCGACCAAAGCGGGGGGAGTGAGACAAGATCGAATCTGGGCCTCGAGTACGATCTCGGAAACGCGAGTGTGTCGCTTCAGTACGAGATCTTTACGCAAATCGGCAACGTGCGAGGAAACGTGACGACCGCCGAGGTCGCGATTCGCTTTTGACCGGGCTTTGTAAGACTTGAGATTTGTGTAAGGCAGGCGTTCCGGAGGTCAGGTTATCACCAATTTCATGAAAAGGAGTTGTGGCGGTTTGCGAAAGACGGTATCGATGGTGCTTGTTGTAGCGCTTGTGTGGAGTTTCCACGTATCGAACGCGTTCGCACAAACGACGGCCGTGGGCCCGCCGGGTCTTGCTCAAGTCGAGGAGATCTTGTATGGGCGGACCCAGGAGGGCTCCCTGATCAGCAGGTTAGAGCGCGTCGAATCGGACGTGTTGGGCGCGCCCGACGACGGCGCTTTTCTGGTCCGCGTGCAAAAGATGGTCGGGATGCTCGTGGGCGCTGAGGGCGAGGTCTCCCTGAAAATGAAGCTCAATGCCGTCGAATGGGCGTTGTTCCAATCGATCAACGAAGGCCCGTCGATCGCTAGGAGACTCGATCAGATGGAGACGGCGATGTTTGGCGAGACGTATCCGTCCAAAGGACTCGTTGCTCGATTGGATGCACTCTTGGAGCTGATGTGGCCGGGCGGCCGAGTCTACGTCGCAGAGCGAGACCTACCCAAGGGGACGCTCGTCAAGATCGAGCTCCTCACGGAACTCAACTCGGAGCGAAGCCGTCCAAACGACCCGGTCTCCTACCGGGTCGCCGAAGACGTGCGCGTGGACAACGCCATCGTCATCCCCAGAGGCACCGTAGGCCAGGGGCATGTCGTGTCGGTCGATACGGCCGGAAGGCTCGGCCAGGACGGACTCGTTCGCGTCGACTTCGGCAGAGTCGCCGCCATGGATTCGAGAAATGTCCCCATTCAAGTTGCCGAGCGGGCCACCGAGCAAAACAAGTCCCTGGAACTTGCCGCAGGGGCCAGCTTGGCCGGAGTCGTGCTCCTAGGACCAATCGGGCTTGCCGCCGGGTATTTCGTTCGTGGTAGATCGCACGTCGTTCCGATCGGCACCACGTTTTATGCAGAGACGGCAAGCGATGTCAAAGTGAACGCGCTCTCGCTCATTCCGACGTCGAGCCGATAGAAAGAGCGAGCTCCTTCAAACGAGAATGTGCCCCCTCCTGGTCAGCCACTGCGGCAGGAGGGGGGTTCTCTGTTGTGGAAGGTAAGTGTCGAAGTATGTGGGATCGTGGTGGTTGGTGAAAGTTTGCCCGAATGCGAGAGGTGTAGCGATTTGGAAGTCGTGGAACTTCGCGTCGACGACATCGAAGTTGATCCTGTGCAAGTGAGGCGCATCTTTGACGCCGAAGGACTGGAGGGTCTCGCTAAGTCGATCGAAGAGGTAGGAATGCTGCACCCGGTGCTCGTCAAGCGGATCGAGGGCGGGTACCGCTTGGTGGCGGGCGAAAGACGGCTCCGAGCCGCTCGCATGCTCGAGCGGCAGACGGTGCCTGCGATCGTTTTAAACGATTTGCTCTCAACCAAACAAGTACAGCTCGTCGAGAACCTCCAAAGGGCAGATCTCAATCCCGTTGAGCGGGCGCTTGCCGTGGCGGAGTTCATGGAGGCGGAAGGGCTTACCAAAGTTGCTGCGAGCGAACGCTTGGGCGTTCCCAGGACGACGCTTACGGACTGGCTCGACATACTCGAGGTCGACGGACGGTTTCAGAGGGCCGTCGTCGACAATTTCTACGGAGGCGACTCACCGCTTACACTCGCACACGTCGCGGAGGCCAGGGCTTTTGGGGCTCGGATGAAGAGCGTGAATTTGCAAAACGCGCTTTTGGACGCTGTCCTCACCTATAAGCTGAGCAAAGGCGAAGTGCGACAAGTCGCGAAGATCGTGCGAGAAAATGCGGATGTGAGCATCATCGACGCTGTCCGAGCCGTCCGCAGACCGTTGGACGAAGTCGCAGAGGAAGAGGCGGAAATCGACGTCCTTCCTGTGGACGAGCGAAATCTGCAGCGTCTCTTTGTCACCCTGCAGCGGTCGAGATCGGTACTGTCGGAATTGGGACACATCTCTCCCAAGTACCTTCCCGAGCCGGAGCGGGTCCGGTTGATCACCGACCTGCGCGAGCTCCACGACATGATCGATCAAATGATCGCGCGCATCGATGCCGAATCCGAAGATCCCTCGATCGACGACACCATGCGTAGGAAGAAAAAAGGGCCTAAAAGGGGCAACCGCAAAGTCTCTTAGGCCCCGGTCGAATCGGTCAGTTTGCTACCCGGTATTCACTTGGAAGGGAAAGCAAGCAGCAGAGATGACGTGTCTCGATCTGCTCGCGCACGCGCGCTGCCATGGGCTGCTCGATCATCTGCTCGTAGTGATCGAGGCTGACAGGGATAGAAAGTTCCTTGAGGATACGAAAGCCGTGAACGAATGCCGCGATTTCGACCTCGTCGGGCACTTCGAGCCAGTGGAGGCGCCGAGTCAAACGCTTTAACATCGGATTGTTGTCGAAGTCGACGACGTGTCCAAGCTCGTGCGCCATGATGACGACGAGGTAGGTAAGGGACTGACTATCGAGATCGGGCTCCCAAATGTACAGCCGCCTTTGCTCCGGATGATAGAGCCAGTTGTTTTCAATGGGGCTTACATCGAAGGTGACGTCGAGGGCCTCCGCTTTGGAGACGAGACGCTGGACGTATGGGTTGTCGGGAAAGCGCGCAGCCAGGCGTTCATGGATGGTCTGGGCGGTTTCAGGTCCGTTTCGAATTGCGCAAGAACGCATCATTTCGATCAACTCCCCGTGAAAAGACCGCTTGCAGTCGAATAGAACAGATCGCCCGATCTGTTCGACTATTTGGGTATTTGATATCAATTCGTATCCGGGGGCGGTTATTCCTGGCGGCAATTTGTGCCAAGCTCATCAAATGGCCTGCTCACGACGGGTGCTATCCGCCGCTGAACACGCGCAGCACCACGTATATCGACGCGACGAATCCGACCAAATCGGCGAGAAGGCCTACTGCAACAGAGTGTCGCGCTCTGGTGACGCCGACGGCGCCGAAGTACACCGTAAGGACGTAGAAGGTCGTCTCCGTGCTCCCTTGCATCGTCGATGCAATGAGTCCGATGAGCGAGTCCGGACCGTGCTCTTTTAAGAGGTCGGAAAGGTAGCCGAGCGCTCCGGACCCGGACAGCGGTCGGAGCAACGCCAAAGGCAAAACCTCCGGAGGAGCCCCGACGAGCTCGGTCACCCACGAGACGTGACCGATGATCATCTCAAAAGCGCCCGAGGCACGGAAAATGCCAATGGCCACAAACATTGCCACCAAGTAAGGCAGGATCGCCACGGCAGTGTGAAATCCCTCTTTCGCCCCCTCGCAAAACGCTTCATACACGCGCACGCCTCGGACGTACCCGATGAGTGGGAGCAGCGCGACCGCTACTGGAATCGTCCACACGCTGAGAAGCTGCAGCGCCTCGATCACGGCACGCGGCCCCTCGTCCTACGAAACCAGCGGTCGGCAGCGACTGCGACCGCGGTGGAAATGAGCGTCGCTGCGATGGTCGTCCCGATGATCGCCCCAGGCTGGTCCGATCCTGCAGCGGCCCGGACGGCAATGACTGTTCCCGGTATGAGCGTCAGACTCGAGGTTGTGAGTGCGAGAAAGGTGCACATGGCGTTCGATGCCACGCCCGGCGTTGGGTTGAGGCGCGCAAGGTCTTCCATCGCTTTGAGCCCAAGCGGCGTCGCGGCATTTCCGAGGCCGAGGAGGTTGGCTGTGAGCGCCATGATGATCGATGCGTTTGCAGGGTGATCCTTCGGCACATCGGGAAACAGTTTTGCAATTACAGGCGACAGGAGACGTCCAATCAGGCGAGTGATCCCAGCTTCTTCCGCGACGCGCAACATGCCGGACCAAAACGCGAGGATGCCGATGAGCCCGAAGGCAAACGTGACGGCGTCCGCGGCGCCTTTCATGACGCCGAGTGTCACTCGTTCGGCGCCGTCCGCTCCACTCAGGAATGCGAACCCGACGCTCACGACGATCAATACGGTCCAGATCAGGTTCATTCAGGCTCACCTAGACACGGGTGGTCGTCGCTGTCCTTCGCCCACGCTGCCTGGCTATGCAAGGAGCTATCGCTTGGAAGGATGCTTGGATGATCGAGAGCATCCCGATCGAACGCCGCAACCAACCCGTTCGCAATCGCGTTTGCAATGCGGCGTCGGCCCTCGTCGCTCTCGAGGAGCGCACGATCTGTCGGGTTTGAGATGAAGCCGGTTTCGACCAGAACGGCGGTCATCGGCGCGTTTCTGAGGATGTAGTAATTGGCGGAAAGTACACTGTTTTGGTTGCCCGGTACGACTGTCCGAAGTTCGCTTAAAATGTGCTCGCCTACCCGTCGGCCTTCTTGTGACCCAGGATGGTAAAAGATCATTGCGCCGCCCATGGAGCTCGATCCGGCGCTGTTCACGTGAAGGCTGAGGAGCAATGTCGCATCGTGCTCTTTTGCAAGCAACACGCGGGCTGCAAGGTCGCGCCGATGGCGCGTGGACTCCGAATCGGTGAGGTGGCTGAGTTCGATGTCGCTCTCCCGGGTGACGAAGACGTCCGCGCCGAGCTCACGCAAGATCTCCGACAAATGGGCGGCGATCTGGAGCACGATCTCTTTTTCGTACGTATCATCTCGATGGCAGCCCGGATCGATCCCGCCGTGACCCGGATCTACGACGATCCTTTGTCCGAGAAGTGGCCTTGGGATGTTCTCGCCGGGCGCCTGGACTCGCGCGTAACCCGCGCCAATGACCACGATTACGGCGACGACTAGCGTTGCAAAGACCTTGAGGCGGCCCAGTTTCCAGGTGAGAAAGTAAGGGGCGGGCAAGTCGGATTTGAACCTCCTGCAGCGGTACCGGCCTCGTTCCTTTGAGAAGCGGATCACCATGACCCTTTGAGAAATGTACGGCCCGGGTGAGTCGAGTAGAACCCCGCCGTATGAATGGAAGCCGACGCGTGGGGAACGCAGCCAATCGGATTCTCAAAAGGAGTCTCAAGCGATAGGCGGAAAAAATGGATCGACACGGAGAGATACTTGCGAAGGAGCCCAAACAATGGACGTTCACGCATTGCGGCAGCAGATGCCTCCACTAAAGGACAGAGTGTACCTTAATACGGGCACCTCGGGCCCGGTGCCCCTCGATGCAGCGCGGGCCGGGGAAGAGTTGCTGCAACTTATTGTAAACGAGGGTTTTGCGACCCCCAAAGTGATGGAGGCGTACATGCGAGCCTTGGACCATGCTCGCGAGGCGATCGCCCGAGTCATCGGCGCGTCGACGTCCGACATCGCTCTCACTCACTCGGCAAGCGAGGGGATCGGTACGGTCGCCGCCGGGATTGATTGGCGACCCGGTGACGAAGTCATCATCTCCGACCTCGAGCACATATCCGGCATCGCGCCTTGGACCATTCTTGCAAGGTCGCGCGGCGTAAAGATCGTAAACTTGCAAAGCGTCGGGGGCAATCTGTCCGGCCGTCAGATTGAAGATGCCATCACGGATTCCACCCGCCTCATTTGCATCAGCCATGTCTCGTACGCGACCGGAGCAGAACTCCCAGTAAAGGAAGTTTGCGCCATTGCAAGGCAGCGTGGCGTCATGGTTGTCATCGATGGGGCGCAGAGCGCAGGCCATGTGCCCATCGACGTCGAGGAGATCGGCTGTGATTTTTATGCCCTGCCAGGCCAGAAGTGGCTGCTTGGACACGAGGGAACCGGAGGCCTTTTCGTGAGCCAAAGCGCGCTCTCAAGGTTGGAACCGAGCCGAATCGGTTGGGCGTCCTTGTCCCACGAAGACGCAACCCAGCAGGAAGTATCACTACACGCAGGGGCGCGCCGCTTTGAGACGGGCACGGTCCACGCTCCGGCGTTTGCAACGCTGACCGCAAGTATCGGGATGCTCGAGTCGATCGGTTGGGATCAGATTTTTGCCCGAGCCAAATCACTTGCAAACATGGCGCGGACACATCTTGCCGAAATCGACGGTGTGGAGATCGTCACCCCACAGGAGCGCGCGACGGGCCTTTTGACGTTTGCGCTGCGCGGCGTCGAACCGAGCCGTGTCGTGAGGCATCTTTGGGAGCGCTGCCGTGTGATCATCCGGTCGATTCCTCATCCTGCGGCGCTTAGGGCGTCTTTTCATGCCTTCAACAACGAAGAAGACGTCAGGCGGCTCGTTGACGGCGTCAAATCGGCCGCAATCGAGCTGCGGGGGTAAGGGCCAAAGGCCTTGGTGTGACAGGAAACTTTTAGATCCCTCTTGTGTACATTACACCAAAACGTGGTATAATGTCGACGAAAGGTCAAATAAGGTCAGAGTCCTATTTCGAATAAAAGCGCAGCAAAAATCGTTCCAGGGGGTTGTAGGTGCGTGGCTACGCTCTCCGATATCATAGAAAGCCACTTGAAAAAACTGCTGGCCATGACCGGCGATGAGATCGAGATTCGCCGCTGTGACGTGGCCCAGCAGTTTGACTGCGTGCCGTCACAAATCAACTATGTGCTGGAGACAAGGTTTACTCCCCAGCGTGGGTACGTGGTGGAGAGTCGGCGGGGTGGAGGCGGCTACATTCGGATCACCCGCTACGTCATGCATGGCCACAACTCGCTCGAAGCCATCTTTCGGGAGATTGGAAGCCGGATCACCGAAGAAAAGGCCGATTCGCTTCTATTAAGGCTGGTTGACGGGGGAATGCTCATGAGGCGGACTGCTGCGTTGATCCGAGCGGTGCTCAAGGATGAGACGGACGGTCTCGATCCTTCCGTCGAGCCGATCGTCAGGGCGAGACTGCTAAGAGCAATGTTGCGCATCGCCAAACAGACTTGAGGCGGCCCCGACCTGAATCGGACGTCGGCATGGACCGGCGCTCGATCGTGGCCTTTTGATTAGGACGGGGGTGAGCGTGTGTTGTGCGAAGAGTGTCACAAAGAGCCGGCAACGGTTCACTTTACGAAAATCGTGAACGGCAATAAGTCGGAAGTGTATTTATGCAGCCGCTGCGCCGAAAGGCGAGGTGAGACACAGCTTGCGATGGAGCCTAGCTTCGCATTTCACAATATCCTGGCTGGACTCTTCGAGCCTGAGTCGGCCATCATGCATGGGCGGAACATTCGTTCCTCTGCGCGTTGCAGCAATTGCGGGTCGAGTTTGAGCGACTTTCGCCGGCGGGGCGAGCTTGGCTGCAGCCAATGCTACGTTGAGTTCGAAAGGGAACTCGAACCGCTGGTCAAACGGATTCACCGCAGCGTCGAGCACCACGGGAAAGCGCCAAGGCGCGCCGCGGACAGCGCACAGGCTCGGCGCAAAGAGATTCAGCGACTAAAGGGCGAACTCGAGCAAGCGGTCGCCGAGGAGCAGTACGAAAAGGCGGCTGCGCTGAGGGACAAGATTCGAGCGCTCGAAGGCGGGGCCTAAGGTCGCTTGGATCCGGGAAGGAGGGATTTCGAGCGTGTCACTCAAGGACATTATCGGCAAGGCGCTTAGCCAATGGATGAAGGGCACAGGCAAAGAGAGCGATATCGTGCTTGGAAGCCGCGTGCGGCTCGCTCGCAATCTTGCGGACGTCCCTTTCCCGTCGTCCGCAGATCGGAGTCAGCGAAGGTACGTTGCCGACCAGGCGAGATCGGCGCTCGACCAGATCCACGGGGCGCTTGGTGACGTTGAGTTTGTCGAATTGACGGAGTTGTCGCCGCTCGAGCGGCAACTCTTGGTAGAAAAACACTTGGTGAGCCCGGCTCACATCGAGAGCGTGAACGAGCGTGCGGTCATGTTGCGATCGGACGAAGCGGTCAGCATCATGATCAACGAAGAGGACCACCTGCGAATCCAAGCGCTCTTTCCCGGGCTTGCGCTCTCGGACTCTTGGAAGCTGTGCAGCGAGGTGGACGACGCGTTCGATCGAGTTGTCGACTACGCCTTTCACGATCGCTACGGCTACCTGACGGCGTGTCCGACCAATGTCGGCACGGGGATGAGAGCATCGGTGATGGTCCACTTGCCTGCTTTGACGATGACCGACCAGATCAAGCGGGTGATTGGCGCCGTTTCCCAGGTGGGGCTCGCGGTGCGCGGGATCTATGGCGAGGGCACCGACGTTTTGGGGAACATTTACCAGCTATCAAACCAAGTGACCCTGGGCCACAGCGAAAATGAGATCATCGAGCATCTGCGCAATGTGACCATGCAGGTCCTGGAGCAGGAGCGCAGCGCCCGCGAGCGCATCATGGAACGCGGACGCATGCAGCTTGAAGATCGAGTGTATCGCTCGTACGGGATCCTCGCGAACGCCCGTACGATGACGTCACACGAAGCGATGCAGCGCCTTTCCGACCTGCGGCTCGGCATCGACATGGGCTTGGTCTCCGGGGTCGAGCCCCGCATTCTGCAGGAACTGCTCGTGATGATTCGCCCGGCGCACCTGCAAAAGTTGATGGGTCAAGAATTAGACGCACCCGAGCGGGACGTAAAGCGTGCCGCATTGATTCGGGAGAGGCTAAAGCCGGTTGGAAAATGAAGATGGAAACTAGGTGTCCATTTGAGGATTCAATTTGCCGGAACCATTGCGTAGGGAAGAGTAATGGAGAGAGAAAGGGACGGTGAGTGAAATGTTTGGGAGATTCACCGAACGGGCCCAGAAGGTTGTCGTCCTCTCCCAAGAGGAGGCGCGGCGACTGGGCCACAACGTCGTCGGTACGGAACACATTCTCCTCGGCCTGGCCGCCGAAGGAGAAGGCGTCGCCGCTCGGGCGCTCCAAAACATGGAGATAAGCTTAGATAAGGTTCGCTCTGAGGTCGAAAAGGTGATCGGCCGCGGCGACGGCACGCCGCCTGGGCAGATCGGGTTTACGCCGAGGGCGAAGCGGGTGCTCGAGCTCGCATTCGACGAGGCAAGGCAGCTCGGACATACCTACATCGGCACCGAACACATCCTTTTGGGTTTGATCCGCGAGGGTGAAGGGGTCGCGGCGCAAGTGCTAAAAAACCTCGGCGCTGACCTGGATAAGGTGCGGCGCCAGGTCGTCGACTTGCTGGGCGGCAGCGCGCCGAGCGCGGCCAAGTCGTCGCGGAGCCGAAAGACGCCGACGCTCGACCAATTCGGGCGTGACCTGACCGATTTGGCCCGCGAGGGCAAGCTCGATCCGGTCATCGGCCGTGAAAAAGAGATTCAAAGAGTGATTCAGGTCCTCTCGAGAAGGACCAAGAACAACCCGTGCTTGATCGGTGAACCCGGCGTCGGCAAGACGGCGATCGCCGAGGGGTTGGCGCAGAAAATCGTCGAGGGCGATGTGCCTGAGACGCTCGCCGACAAGCGTGTCGTCACCCTCGACTTGGGAGCGCTCGTGGCGGGCTCCAAGTTTCGAGGCGAGTTTGAAGAGCGCCTGAAGAAAGTGATGGAGGAGATCCGCACGTCAGGCGATGTGATCTTGTTCATCGACGAGATGCACACGATCATCGGGGCGGGCGCCGCTGAAGGAGCCATCGACGCATCCAACATTCTCAAGCCCGCCCTTGCCCGAGGCGAGCTGCAGGCGATCGGCGCTACCACGCTCGACGAGTACCGCAAGCACGTCGAAAAAGACGCGGCGCTCGAGCGGCGCTTTCAGCCGATCACGGTCGAGGAGCCGACGGTCGAGGAGACGATTCAGATCCTCGAAGGCCTGCGTGATCGCTACGAGGCACATCACAGGGTGAAGATCACGGACGAAGCGCTCAAGGCGGCGGCCGTCCTTTCGGATCGG